>JAGCTY010000063.1 GCA_017963105.1 Lentisphaeria bacterium | reverse complement strand
TTCGCCGCGCTCTTCGCGCAGTTCGGGCGCTACCTCATGATCGCGTCCAGCCGCGAGGACAACCCGCTGCCGTCGAACTCGCAGGGCATCTGGGGCGACGGCTACGACCTGCCGTGGAAATGCGACTACAAGAGCAACATCAATTACCAGATGAACTACTGGCCCGTGAACTCCGCCAACCTCTCCGAGTGCATGACCCCGGCCGTGAACCTGAACCTCTCGCTCATCCCGTCCGGCCGCATTACCGCAAAGGAGTATTTCAACGCGCCCGGCTGGACCTGCGCCTACACGACCAACGCCTGGGGCTGGACCGCGCCCGGCGGCAGCCTGCCGTGGGGGCCGTTCTTCAGCGCGGGCGGCTGGTTCTGCCAGATGATGTTCGACCACTACGCGTTCAACGGCGACAAGGCGTACCTCGAAAAGATCTACCCCGCCATGAAGGACAACTGCCGGTTCTTCCTCTCCGCGCTCGTCGAGGGGCCGGACGGCAAACTCTCCATGAACCCGTCGAGCTCGCCGGAGAACAGTTTCCGCGACGGGAACAACGGCGGCGGCAGCGTGGCGTGGGGCGGCGAAATGGAGTCCGCCATCATCCGCGAAGTCTTCCGCGACACCCTCTTCGCCGCGAAGGTCCTCGGCGACAAGGACGAGGAATTCCTCAAACAGCTGAAAGCCGCAAATGAAAAGATCCGTCCGATCACCATCGGCCGCTACGGCCAGATCCAGGAGTGGGGCCCGGACGTCGACAACCCCGGCGACCAGCACCGCCACATCTCCCAGCTCTTCGCCCTCATGCCCGGCTCGCAGATCGACCCGCGTGTGAACACGAAGGAGGCCCACGGCGCGCGCGTGGTGCTGAACCACCGCGGCGACGAGGGAACCGGCTGGTCGAAGGCGTGGAAGATCAACCTCTGGGCACGCCTGCTCGACGGCGACCGCGCGTACAAGCTCCTGCGCGAACAGCTCACTTATGTCAGCGAGGAATCGGTCGTGATGGGCGGCGGCGGGGTCTACGGCAGCCTGCTCGACGCGCATCCGCCGTTCCAGATCGACGGCAATTTCGGCGCGCTCTCCGGCCTCGTCGAAATGCTCCTCCAGAGCCACATTTACGAGGAACGCGGCGCCGAGCGCATCTACACGCTGGATCTCCTGCCCGCGCTGCCGTGGGCTGAAGCCTTGCAGAATACGGAAAAGATCGAAAGCAAGTTCCATATCGACAGAATACGGGTGCCCGGCGGGTTCGATTCCGGTTCCGTGAGGGGACTCAAGGCACGCGGCGGATTCGTGGTCGATATCGCATGGCACGGCACCGGCGGATTCAAGGAGGCGACCGTCACCTGCACGCACGACACGCCCGGATTCCGCGTCCGCATCAAAAACGGCGAAGTCAGGGACTATCTCCCCGCGGGCGGCTACAAGGCCGGGGACGTCATCACGATCACCCGTTGAGAAGGCTCCGCATTTCCCGCCGCGACCGGTTTTCAAAGAAAAACTCGTGAAAATTTTTGCGAAAAAACCGGAAATGATTTGAAAAAAGGGAGAAGCGGCGGTATATTAAATGATTCCGATGTGGTATATCCCGAATACGACGTCAGGAAAGTCCCGGGATCTGGCAGTTCCGGAACGCCCTTTTTTCGATTATTAGTTGATACAAAACTGAACTGAACGAGGAGCAATCCTGAAATGAAAACCTATTTGGCCAAGACCGGCGAGATCGAACGCAAATTCGTGCTGTTCGACGCCGCGGGCGAACCGCTTGGAAGACTTGCCGTCAAGATCGCGAACGCGCTGCGCGGCAAAGATAAACCGACCTATACCCCCCATGTCGATACCGGCGCGTTCGTCGTCGTGATCAACGCGGGCAAAGCCGTCCTCACGGGCAGCAAGGAAACCGGTAAGAAGTACATCCGCTGGACGGGCTACCGCAGCGGCCAGAGAATCGAAACGCCGGAAATGATCCGCGCGAAGCACGCCGACCGCCTGGTCCGCGAGGCCGTGTGGGGCATGATGCCGAAGGGACGTCTTGGCCGTGCCCAGTACGCCAAGCTGAAAGTGTACGTCGGTGCGGAGCATCCGCACGCGGCCCAGAAACCCGAACCCGTGAAGTAATGGAGCATTGAGATTTTATGGATAAGAAGAACGCCATCGCCGCCACCGGCCGCAGAAAATGCGCCAGCGCCCGCGTCCGCATCGACGCCGGCAGCGGAAAGATCACCGTGAACGGCCAGAAGTTCGAAGAGTATTTCGACACAGAAGCTCTCCGCGGCTATGTGATGCAGCCCCTGAACATCTCCGGCGCCGCCGAAGCGTATGACATCGACGCCTCCGTCGTGGGCGGCGGCAAGGCCGGCCAGGCCGGCGCCATCCGTCACGGCATCGCCCGCGCCCTCGTCATCATGGACGAAAACTACAAGTCCGTGCTGAAGAGCAGCGGAATGCTGACGCGCGACTCCAGAGTCAAGGAACGCAAGAAACCCGGTCAGCCGGGCGCGCGCAGACGCTTCCAGTTCTCCAAACGCTAATTGGAGACTGCCGTCATGGACAAAGTACGCGTCGCAATCGTCGGCGCCGCGGGATATGCAGGCGAAGAACTTCTCCGCCTGCTTTCCCGTCATCCGTATGCCGATATCCGCGTGATCACGTCCCGCCAGAATGCGGGCAAGGACATCGCGGAAATCTTCCCCCGTCTCGCCGGAACCGGCCTGTCCTTCTCCATGCCGGACGTCGAGGCCATCAAATCCGGCTGCGACGCCGCTTTCCTGGCGCTTCCCCACGGCCTCGCGCACGAGTTCGCCGAGCCGTTCATCAATGCCGGGCTCACCGTCATCGACATCAGCGCGGACTTCCGTCTGCGCTCCCTCGACCAGTACAAAAAGTACTACAAGATCGACCATCCCGCGCCCGGACTGCTCTCCGACGCAGTCTACGGCCTCCCCGAACGCTACCGCGAACAGATCCGCACCGCGAAGCTGATCGCCTGCCCGGGCTGCTACGTCACGAGCATCCTGCTCCCGACCACGGCAATCCTGGCGGCCAAGCTCGCTTCGCCCGAAGGCATCGTGGCGTGCAGCATGAGCGGCGTGACCGGGGCCGGACGCAAGGTCGACCTGCCGTACATCTTCCCGGAATGCAACGAGAGTGTGCGCGCCTATGGCGTGAGCGGCCACCGCCACCTGCCCGAGATCGAGCAGGAGCTCGCCGTCGCCGCCGGGCTGCCCTCCCTCCACATGAACTTCATCCCGCATCTGGTGCCGACCAACCGCGGCATCCAGTCCACGGTCATTTTGGACGCCGCCGAAGGCTGCACCGAGGAAGCCGTGGCGGACGCCTTCGCGAAGGCATACGGGAACGAACGGTTCGTGCGCGTGCTCCCCGCCGGCAAGCTCCCCGACACGAAGCATGTCACGCTCACGAACTGCTGCGAGATCGGCTTCAAGCTCGACTCCCACACCGGAAAGCTTCTGCTCTTCTCCTGCATCGACAACCTCACCAAGGGCGCGTCGGGACAGGCCGTGCAGGATTTCAACATCCGGTTCGGATTCCCCGAGGAGACCGCGCTGGTCTGAACAGACGCAACGGGATACAGCCCGTTCATCCGTTAAGAAACGCAACAGGATCGGAAATCTTTTTCCGGTCCTGCTTTTTTTGGTGTTTTTTCAGGCGGAAAGTATTGATTTTTCCGCCGATGATGCTATTGTTTTGTGAACTGAAAACACGATTTGTTCGAGGGTACATTCATGGCATCGGAATCGACAGAAAAAACAATCTCCGGCGCAAAGCCGGATTTCCCGAAAACCATCCACTTCGTCGGCATCGGCGGCATCGGCATGAGCGGACTCGCCCAGATGTTCCGCGACCTCGGCTGCGCCGTGACCGGCAGCGACCGGGCGCTCGGTCACCCGGAGAACGAACGCATCTTCGCGGCGCTCCGCAAATGCGGCGCGAAACTCTATCCGCAGGACGGTTCGGTCTACGCGGACGGCTACGCGCCGGACGCCGTCGTGTACTCGACCGCGATCGAGGATGACAACCCGGACTTCCGATGCGCGCCGCCCGGCACGCGCCGCCTCCACCGCAGCGAGGCGCTGTCGCTCGGGATCGGGGCGTTGCGCGGGCGCTTCACGATCGCCGTGACCGGGACCTGCGGCAAAACGACCGTAAGCGCATGGCTGGCGGACGCGCTGGACCGCCTGGGCGGCGATCCGGGAATGCTCTCCGGCGGCTATGTGAAACGGTTCCGCGAAGGGGGCGCGGCGGGAAACTACCGGGGAGGATCCGGGCGCGGTTTCGTGATCGAGGCGGACGAAAGCGACAAGAGCCTGCTGAACTACGTGCCGGACGCTGCGCTCATCCTGAACATCGGCACGGACCATTATTCGCGCGAAGAACTGGCCGAAGTCTTCCTGAAGTTCTCGCTGTCGGCCCGCTCATGCGTGGTAATGGAACTGGCGGCGTTCAAGGAGATCGGCCCGGAAAAATTCCCCTCCTCAAAAATGATCCTTCTTTTCAGCGGCGCCCCGGACGCGCCGGTCTCGTACGCCGGACGCCATGTCCTTCGGCTGGATTCCTACCGCGTGGCGGACGGCAGCGCGTGGTGCGCGTTCAACGGCCTGCCGGAAATCCGCCTGCCGATGCCGGGCCGCCACAATGCCCTGAACGCGCTCGCGGTGCATACCGTGCTGACCTCGCGCGGGTACGACCCGACGGACGCGCTGAAGGCGGTCTCGGAGTTCAGCGGCGTGGCGCGGCGGTTCGACCGCATGGGCATCATGGCGAACGGCGCGCAGGTCATTGACGACTACGCCCACAACGTGGAGAAACTGGAGTCGTGCATCGGCGCGGCACAGGAGATCGCGCCGGAGGGACGCGTGGTCACGGTTTTCCAGCCGCACGGATTCGCTCCGCTGCGCTTCATGCGCGAAACCCTGACGAACGCCCTGCCCTCCATCCTGCGTCCGGCGGACGAGTTCATCTTCCTGCCGGTCTACTACGCGGGCGGCACGGCCTCGTTCAGCCCGACCAGCGCCGAGGTCGCGGAGACCTGCCGGACCGCGCCGGGCGTGAATCCCGCGTCCATTCTGCATTTCGACGACCGCGCGGAATGCGAACGTCACCTGAAAACCGTCGTGAAACGGGGCGACGTGGTGATCGTGGCGGGCGCACGGGACGAAAGTCTGCCGATTTGGGCAAAAAGCCTGACAAAAAGCGCTTGACATTTGACGAAAACTGTGATATAATATGGGGTACTTTTTTCTGACGTCTATATTTTATAAAGAAAAACTGATACGGCCGGAGTTTTTATGCTGAACAAAATCAGATATTTGGCGATACTGGCGATGCTGACGGCTTCGGGCGCGGCTGCATTCGCCCAGTCGGGCATAGTCAAACGCGACATGGCATATTCGCGCGAGCTCAACGCCCTGGGACTGTACGATTTTTCGACGAGGTTCCTGACGGAACGCCTGGCGGAGAACACGAGCAAGGACATGGCGAGTTTCTACCGCGTCCAGCTCGCGGAAACCTACCTCTCCTCCGGGAAGAACGAGGAGGCGCAGAAGATCATCGACGGCATCCCGAAAAGCGATCCCGCCTACTACCAGTCCCTCGGCACGCTCGGCGTGTACCACTTCATGAAGAAGGACAACCAGAAGGCGCTGAAGCCCCTTGAGGAGCTTTACAACCACCTGAAGCGGAACAAGATCGACCCGACCGACTATGAACGTCCGCTCACGGCGTTGCTGAACATCTACTACCAGGAGGGGCGCGAAAACGACGCCTCCGCGCTCATGGACTGGACCCGCGGCACCACTTCGGACAAACGCGCCACAATGTATACGAAGGCCGTCATGCAGCTCGCCACCGCGGAGAACAACCGCCGCGCCGAACTGCGCGAAAAAGACGCGTTCCAGCACAGACTCGCCGACATGATGAAGGACAAGAGCAAGCAGACCGAACTGACCGTCCTTCAGAAACGTATCACCGACCTCACGAAGGACGTTGTGAACAACCCCGGCAACACGGACAAGCAGCGGGCGCGCATGGACGCGTACAAGCAGCTCGGCACGGTCCTCGGCATGGACCTCGACCGCATCATGAAGATCGACGAGATGGAGCTCGCCCGCAAGAAGACCTCCGGCGAAGTGAAAAACCGCGACAAGTGGAGCACCAACGACAAGAGCCGCCTCCGCAGGACCGACCCCAACGACTGGCAGACCGCCGTGCTCGCCGCAGCCGTCGATTTCCACGAAATCCAGTGGGGCGGACAGGACATGCTCACCGCCTACGCCACCGCACAGATCATCCGCTGCTTCTACCTGCTCGGCGAATACGAGGAGGCCGGAGAGGAGGTGCGGCGCTATCCCGACCTCTTCGAGGCTTCGGACGAGGCGCTGGAAAAGGACGGCAAGAAGAGCGAGTCGCCCGCCGCGGACGCGAAGTTCTGGACCGGGCGTTCCTACCTCGCCCTGGCCGAACAGGCCGAGGCCGCCTACAACGAAAAGAAAAACGCCGACCTGAAAAAACAGGCCGTCACCTACTACCGGCGCGCGTTCAAATACCTCGGCAAGCTCGTGAAATATTATCCGCAGTTCAAGGACGCGCCCGCCGCGTACAAGGATTTCAAGCAGGCCACCGAAAGCGCCATGGCGATCGACCCGGAAAAGCGGGCAACGTACCAGTCCGAATTCTCCAGGATCAAGGCGCCGGAGATGAGCGACCAGTCCACGATGGTCTCCGCCTGGGCCGAACAGAACTACGCCAGCCGCCAGTACAACCTGGTCGTCGAGGAGCTCCTGCCCAGTCTCCAGCGCACGGCGTCCCGCTACTCGCCCGGCCTCTCCGAGCTCGTGAACCGCCTGGTCCTCTCCTACGCCTACATGGGCGACTCCACGAACGCCGTCGTCCTGGGCAGCTACGCCGCGCTTCTCCCGAAGGACGACTTCGTCACGACCGCGCTCCTGAACGCCGGGCACGTACTGTGGAAGCAGGCAGCCGAGGCGTCCGACCCCGCGAAAGCCGCCCAGCTCAAGGGCGACGCGCTCACGCTCTACAGGCTCCTGCTTGAGATCGATATGCTGAACCCGTACGCCGGCGTCGTGTCGCTCCGCGTGGCACGCGAACACCTGAACGCAGCCAGCGCCATAGGGAAGCGCCTGAACGCCTCCTCCGACCAGGCGGAACGCGTCGCGCTGAAGAAGCAGTGGCAGGCGGAAGTGAACAACGCCGCGGCGTCCTACAAGGTCATCATGGAGAATTTCGGCAACAATCCCGAGCTCACCGACGAAGCCTACATGAAATACGCCGACTGCCTGGCCATGCAGGACGACTACGAAGGCGCCGCCAACGCGCTCCGCAAGTTCATCGCGTTCGGCCCGAGTTCGCTGAAAGTGACCGCCGTGGTCCAGGAGATCATCCCCGAAATGCTCTCCCGCGAAGCCGACCGGCTCGCCGACCAGGCCGCATCCATCCGCGACGAGGCCGCCGGGGATTCCGCCATGATCGAAAAGGCCGACAAGCTCAAGGCCCAGGCGGCGACGATCTACGACGAGGCGGCGGAAGACATCTTCGCGCTTCGCCGCGACCTCGCCGACGGCGGCAAATACGCGTCCGTCGCGAAGACGCCCGAAGTAGAGAAGGTCGCGCGCCGGGCGGATTCCCTGCTGCCGTGGCTCTACAATGGCGCCGGGAAATGGGACAAGGCCATCTCCGAGTTCGAATCGTTCGTCCGCAAGCACCCGGACGATCCGATGGCCTCGGCCTACCTGATGCGCATCGGCATCATCCACATGGACATGGGCCGCGACAGCGAGGCGCAGAAGATCCTGACCACGCTGGTGAACCGGTATCCTGATTCCACCGAGGCGAAAAACGCCCAGTACGTGCTCGCCCGCACGCTCTACACCGCCGGCAACTACGCCAAGGCGCTCGACATCTTCGAAAAGCTCTTCAACGGCGAACAGGCGAAAAACCTCTCCATCACGAACCTCCGCTGGATCGCCTCCACGCTCCCGCAGTGTCCCGACGAATCCCAGGCGAAAAAAGCCGCGGAAATCGCAATGAAAGTCTGCGACCGTCTCATCATGGAAATGCAGGACCCGAAACTCGACGACTGGTTCTCCGAACAGCGCACCGCCGAGCTCAAATCCGACAAGGCCGCCGCCAGGACCGCCGTCTCCCGGCTGGAACAGCGCCTGCACCTGGACGCCGGGCGCGCCGCGGCGAAGGCCGGGCAGTTCGACAAGGCCGTCGCGGAACTCGAAAAGATCGACATGCTTGAGAAGGATTCGCCGTATTTCTACGACATGCACTTCGCGCTGGCGGAGGTCCGCGAGCTTCAGGGACGCGCCGAGGAAGCGCGTGCCGAACTCGCGAAGATTTCCGTGCGCGCAAACCAGACCGCGAACTTCGAGCTGTACAACAAGGCCCAGGTCCTGACCGGCGAATCCTTCCTGAAATCCGGCGCGGTCAACAAGGCATACGCCTGCTTCAGCATCATCGCCGCCACCGCGTTCCCCGAGGACGAGGAGGACGACGCAGCCGAAGCGCCCGCCGCCGAAACGGAAGACGGAGCGGAAGCAGGAGCCGAAGCGCCCGCGCAGTCCGCAGAGGAAGCCGATCCCGCCGCGATGCAGTGGATCGAACAGGCCATTTACCGCACCGCGTATACGGCGGCCCTCCTCGGCAACACCGAAGAACGCGACCTCATGGTCAGAAAATACCGCAAGCATTTCCCCGACGGGAAGTACGCCGCCGAAATCGGCTCCCTCCCGGAATCCCAGGCCCAATAATCAATTGATCAACATCATCCATACAACGAGGTAACCAGATGAAAAAACTGATGACGCTCCTCACCGGAGGACTCCTGCTGGCGGCCGTCCAGCTCTCCGCCCAGACCGCCTCCGCAAAACCCGTTATCATGACGACCGACGGCGAAGAAATCCGCGCCGCATCCGTCGAACTGACGCAGAGCGGCGACTACCGCTACGCCGAATCCCTGAAGGACGGCTCGCCGAAGCTCTCCATCCGCAAGAACCGCGTCCGCTGGGCGTGGGTCCCGAAACCGGACGAAATCACGGCCGCCGACAAGCTCCTCAGCAGCAAGAAATACGACGAGGCCGCGACCGCATTCGCCGCCGCCGTGAAGCCGTTCGGCCCGCTCGGCTGGGAACCCTACTGCAAGCTCCGCCAGGCCGAGGCCCTCGACGCGACGGGGAAACAGTCCGAGGCGCTCAAAGTGCTCGAGACGCTGAAGGACTATCCGAACGTCAGTCCGCGCAACGAGGCGGATCTGAGTGCGGCCTATGAACACCTCGTCAAGATCTACGCGAACATCAAGGCCTGGGACAAGGGGCTCGAACTCTCCAAAAAACTCATGTACGCCGGCGACGCCGCCGCCGTGAGCGCGCTCTTCGCACGCGGCGACATCCTTTCCGCGCGCGCCTCCGAAACGAACTCCCAGGACGATCGCCGCGACGCATTCAACGCCTATGCCCAGATCAGCCTGCTCTTCCCGAAGTCCAGCCGCGCCGCCGAAGCGACGTTCCGCGCGTACCAGACGCTGACCGTGCTGAACGACGCCCGCGCGAAGATCTTCGCCGACAAGCTGAAAAAGGACTATCCGAAGAGCGACTACGCCAAGCAGCTCTGACCCGCCTCCCCCCGTATCGGAAATCATCAAATCAAAACTTTCAACATAGAAGGAATCATTCGTATGAAACTCAATCGCACCTCAGCGTTCCTCACGGCGGCGGCCGTCGCCGTCACGGGTCTTCTGCTCTCCATGCCCGTCTGGGCGCAGGAAGCCGCGGCCGCGGCCGAAGAACCGGCGAAAAGCGGGACCAGCTTCCTGTCGGTCGTCTTCGGCGGCACGGCCATGGACCTGATCGTCTGGCTCATGATCTTCCTGACCTCGCTCGCCACACTGGCGCTGATCATCGACTCCTGCGTGTGCATCCGCGCGGTGAAGATCATGCCCGCCGACCTCATCGAGACCGTGAAGAATTCTCTCGCCGAGGGCGACCTGGGCGCCGCGATGGAAGCCTGCGAAGCCACCCCCGGCCCGCTCTCCAACATCCTGATGTCCGGCTTCAACAGCATCACCGAGGGCTACGACGTCGTGCTCGACTCCGTGTCCTCGCAGGCCAGCATCGAGACCGAAAAGCTCATGCAGCGCGTGAACTACCTGAACCTCTGCGGCCAGCTCGCCCCGATGTTCGGCCTCATGGGCACCGTCACCGGCATGGTGTCCGCGTTCGGCAGCCTCGGCACCGTGAAGGGCGCCGCCCAGACCGCCGCCCTCGCGCAGTCCATCTCCTCCGCCCTCTACACCACCGCCGTCGGCCTCTTCATCGCCGTCCCCGCCATCCTCGGATTCACGTTCATCAAGAACAACGCCTCCAAGATCATCCTCATGATGGAGGCCATGACCTACGAACTCATCAACACCCTGAAGAACTCCGAAGTCAAGGAACAGTGACCGCACCCGTGAATCCCCCTCGAAGGAGCATCACCAATGGCCAAGAAAACAAGACTTATGACCGAGGAAGCCGCCTCCGTGCCGATCTCCAGCATGATCGACATCGTCTTCCTCCTCATCATCTTCTTCATCGTGACCGCCACGCTTGACAAGGACATGCAGGACGAAAGCGTCCTACTCGCCGACGCCCCCAACGGACGCCCGGTCGTCAAGCAGGACCCGCGCACCATCACGATCAACCTCCGCATGGACGGCTCCATGACCGTCGGCGGCCGCGCCATGACCGGCCCGCAGCTCACGGCCCTGCTGGAGGACGTGAAGCGCACCTCGCCCGATCCGCTGTCGATCCCCATCGTGATCCGCGGCGACCGCCAGGTGCAGTACTACTATGGCGCGAAGGTGCTGGACGCGATCAAGAAGACCGGGCTGTACAAGGTCAGCCTGGCCGGCTTGCAGGAATAGGAGGCGCCCCATGGCAAGGAAAGAAACAACCAAGCTCAATCCGCCGCCGGACGCCAGCTTCCCCCTCTCCAGCATGATCGACGTCGTCTTCCTGCTGCTCATTTTCTTCCTCGTGACCCAGAAACCCATCACCGAGGAGGTCATGATCAACGTGGAGCTGCCCGCGCCCGACATGTCCACCGTCGCCGCCGATCCGCTGATCCCCATCACCATCGACGTCGACAAGTATTCGCGCGACAACATCGACGAGATCGACGCCCGGCTGGCCGCGCTGAGCGACCGCGACGACCCGAACGAGGTCCTGAAGGACGAACGCCTGTACTATTCGTTCAACGGCTCCGCCCCGATGGAGGTCTCCAAGCTCCGCGAACGCCTCGCCGCCGTCGCAAAAGCCGACGCGAACTCCACCATCATCATCAAGTGCGACCCGAACGTGAAATACCGCAAGCTCGTCCGCGTGCTCGACCTCTGCAGCGAACTCGGATTGAACTCCCGCCAGCTCGTCGACAAGGTCATGCCGTTCATCCCCGATCCGCCGCCCCAGCGCGGCCGCAGATGAGCCGCAAACCTCGCAAAACCATTCTCACAATCCCATACCTCACCCCCCCCCGAAAGGACTTTCATCATGGAACTGAAAGGCAGCAAGACCGAAAAGAACCTCGCATTCGCGTTCGCAGGCGAATCCCAGGCACGCAACAAATACACGTACTTCGCCAGCAAGGCAAAGAAGGAAGGCTTCGAGCAGATCGCCGCGTTCTTCCTGGAAACCGCCGACAATGAAAAGGAACATGCCAAACTCTGGTTCAAGCACCTCGGCGGCATCGGCTCCACCCTCGAAAACCTGAAGGCCGCCGCCGCAGGCGAACACGAGGAATGGACCGACATGTACAAGCGCTTCGCCGAAGAGGCCCGCGCCGAAGGCTTCGACGACATCGCCGCGCAGTTCGAGGGCGTCGCCGCCATCGAGAAGCGCCACGAGGAACGCTACCTCAAGCTCGTTTCCAACATCGAGACCGGCGAAATCTGGGTCCGCACCGGCGAGAACCGCTGGGAATGCCGCAACTGCGGCCACGTCTACATCGGCACCACCCCGCCGGAAGTCTGCCCCGTCTGCAACCATCCGCGGGCATATTTCCAGATCGAGGCGGACAACTATTAAGGAGGCAGCGCCTCCACTGAGATAGTGCCTGGCTTCGTTCAGGCACAAGGGCGAGCCCTTGACGGAAGAAGTGCCTTGCTTCACAACGGCACAAGGGCAAGCCCTTGACGGAAGAAGTGCCTTGCTTCGCAACGGCACGGGGGCATGCTCATTTTTAGGAAGAGGAAGCAATATGGATCGCATACGGATTCACGGCACGGACCTGGAGGTCTCGCAAATCTGTTTCGGACAGGTACGGCTCGGTCTCAGGCCGGACGAAACGGAAGGGATGCGCCTGATCGACGTTTTCGCCTCGCTCGGAGGGAATTTCATCGATACGGCGTCGGTCTACTCGGACTGGGTGCCCGGCGAACTCCACCGCAGCGAACGCATCCTCGGCGACTATTTCCGCAGCCGCGGCAACCGCGACCAGTTCGTGATCTGCACGAAAGGCTGCCACTACGACCTGGCGACGAAGGCCGACCGCGTAACGGCCGCCGACTTCATGGCCGACCTTGAAAGCTCGCTCAAGGCGCTCCGCACCGACCGCATCGACATGTATCTCTTCCACCGCGACGACATGCGCATGCCCGTCGCCGCGCTGCTCGAAGTCTGCGAAAAAGCAAAGGCTGAAGGCAAGATTCGCTATTACGGCTCGTCCAACTGGCGCGTCCAGCGCCTCACCGCCGCCGACAGGGCCGCGCAGGAACGCGGCTTCGAGGGATTCCGCGTGAACCAGCTCACCACACACCCCGCGGTCGGCCTCACCGCCCCCCTGCCCGACGACACCATGACCATGTGGAACCGCAATTACGCCGGCTACCACCGCGCGACCGGTATGACCGTCATGGGCTCCTCCTCGCTCGCCGAAGGCTTCTTCTCCGACCCGGACAATGAACGTTTCGCCGGAACCGTGTACGACACCGGCGCGGCGCGCCTGCTCGCAAAAAAGGTCCTCGCGCTCTCGCAGGAGACCGGGCTGACGCCCGCTCAAATCTGCATCCGGTTCCAGACGGATTACCCCGGGATCCAGATGATCCCGACCTTCTCCGCCTCCACGGAAAAGAATCTCCGCGAAATCTGCGCGTCCTTCGACAAGCCCTTCCCGGAAGACGCTCTGTTCCGGTTCTGATTTGCCGAATTCACTCAAGCCTGCAAATTCCATAGGAAACACCTGTGGAATCCCTCCTTCTATCTCCTGGTTGAATTGCTTTTTCGCAAAAAGAGATGTATATTATTTATTCCCGTTTTTCTGATTCCGCCCAATAAAAAAGACGTGCCTTCATGCTTTTCTTCTATAATCTTTTCTTTCCGCTGGTGTTCCTGTTCTACCTGCCCGGCCTGATCGTGAAATACATCCGCCGCTCCGGGTATAAGGAAACGTACCTCGAACGGTTCGGCATCTTCGGCGCGGCGCGCCGCCGCGAGCTGAAGGAATGGCGCGGCGCGACCTGGCTCCATGCAGTGAGCGTGGGCGAAACGAACCTCACGCTGCCGCTGCTGAAGGCGTGGGCGGAGGCGGAACCGGACCGCAAGTTCATTTTGAGCACCACGACCACCACGGCGCAGGAGATCGCGCGGAACAAGACCGATCCGGCGCGCGTGAAGGTCATCTTCTGCCCGATCGACTGGTGTTTCTTCGTGTGGTCGGCCATGCGCCTGATCCGTCCGTCGAAACTCGTGATCTTCGAGACCGAACTCTGGCCGCAGCTGATCTCGTCGGCGAAGCGTTCCGGCGCAAAGCTCATGCTCGCCAACACGCGCATCTCCGACCATTCTTACCGCGGATACCGCCGGTTCCGCTTCGTGATCGCGCCCATGCTCCGCAAGTTCGACCGCATCTGCGCGCAGACCGAGCTCGACCGCGAACGCCTGCTCACGATCGCGCCCGGCATCGACGACCGCGTGTCGGTGTGCGGCAACATCAAGTTCGACCAGGCGCCGCCCTCCGGCGACGGCGCGGATTTCCCCGCCATCTTCGGCGAACAGGGCATCACGGTCCTGCTGGCGGCCTCCACGCACAGCCCGGAGGAACCGCTCATCCTCGATACCTTCATGGCGCTTCAGAAGGAATTCCCCGCCCTGCGGCTCGTGCTCGTGCCGCGCCACGCCGAACGCGGCAACGACATCGAAAAGATGATCCGCGACCGCGGCCTGCGCTACCATCGCCGGAGCAACGACACCGGCGACAAGCAGGGATTCGCCGTGCTGCTGGCGGATACGACAGGCGAACTCGCGCGCCTTATCAAGGGCGCGGACCTGATCATCATGGGCAAGACGCTCGCCGGAAACGACGAGGGACAGAACATCATCGAGCCCGCCGTCATGGGCAAGCCCGTGGTCTGCGGCCGTCAGCTGAAGAATTTCCGTCAGGCGCTGGACGCCCTCGTGAAAGGCGACGCCGTGCTGCGCGTGATGAAGGACGACGAACTCACCGGAGCCGTCCGCAGTCTGCTCGCCGATCCCGAAAAACGCCGCGAACTCGGCGAACGCGCCCGGGATGTCATGCTGAAGAGCCGCGGCGCGCTCGAAAAAGTCCTCGCCGCCGTGAAGGAGTCATAGTCTCCGCAAAGCAGTGCGCACCTTACGCTCGCGCACGGAAATTGCGTCAGGCTGTATTCGGCCCCGCCCGGGCACACTTTTTTGCCGCGTCCGAAAAACCGCTTTCCGCCTTGAAAAACGGAAAAAGCCTGCTATATTGGAACCGGAAAACCATCATGCAAACGCGCGGACCGGACCGCTTCATTCCAGCAGAAAAAGCGTCAGTCCGCTCAAGAAAAGGAACCGCATCCATGACACGCACACTGAAACGCCTCGGCATCGCAGCCGTTCTGGCCCTGGCGGCCGCCGCCCCGGCATCCGCTCAGACGTTCACCCGCTACACCAGCACCGACGGCGATTACTGGAAGGAAAGCAGCATATCCGCCTCGGAAAAGGCCGAGGGGCAGCCGATCATCTCCGTGACCGGCGACGAAACATTCATGACATTCAAAGGCTGGGGGACGTGCTTCAACGAACTCGGCTGGGACGCGCTGCATATCCTGCCGGAGGAGAAGCAGGACGAGCTGCTGAAGCGGATCTTCGCGCCGGACGGCGACCTGAAATACACGCACGGACGCCTCTCGCTCGGCGCAAACGATTACGCCCGCAGCTGGTACAGCGCCAGCGAGGTCGCGGGCGATTTCGACCTGATGTATTTCGACATGACGCGCGACAAATCCGCGCTCGTCCCGTACATCCACGCTGCGCAGAAGCACAACCCGGACCTCTGGTTCTGGTGTTCCCCGTGGTCCCCGCCCGCCTGGATGAAGATCAACCAGGACTATCCGGTTCAGAGCAGCCGCTACAACAAGATGGACTCGCGCATCAACTACCTGCTGCACCGCAAATCCGACCGGCAGATCCGGCGCGACAAGTTCCCCGACTGGCTCGCCGGGGAGGATTTCATGATCCAGGACCCGCGCTACCTGAGGACCTACGCGGACTATTTCTGCCGCTACATCGACGAATACGGCAAGCTGGGCATCCCGATCAAACGCGTGATGTACCAGAACGAAGCCTACAGCTACACGCCCTACCCCGGCTGCCCCTGGACCCCGCACGGCGCCGCGCTCTTCAACGCCGAATACCTCGCACCCGCCCTGAAGGAGAAATGCCCCGGCGTCGAGCTCTACCTCGGCACGTTCAACACGAACCGGTTCGAGGAAGTCGACGGCATCCTTTCCGACAGCGTCATGAACGGAAAGGACATCTTCGCCGGGCTCGGGTTCCAGTGGGAGGGCTCGCAGATCATCCCCCAGGTGCGGAGCAAGTATCCGCACCTGAAAGTCGTGCAGACGGAGAGCGAATGCGGCAGCGGCACGTTCGACTGGCGCGCGGCGGAGCACACTTTCGGCATCATCAACGACTACCTCGGCAAAGGCTGCGAGGAATACACGTTCTGGAACGTGATCCTGTGCGACCGCGGGGAAAGCGCCTGGGGCTGGCGGCAGAACGCCCTGATCCGCGTGGATTCCCGCGCGAAAACCGCGACCCTCACGCCCGAATACTACGCGGTGAAGCATTACAGCCACTTCGTGACCGCCGGGACGAAACTGCTCGGCGCGTTCGGCGGACGAACGGAGGAAACGCCCGTGATGGTCTTTAAGAACCCCGCCGGGAAATACGTGGTCGTGGCGGGCAACCGCGCGAACACGGAACGCCGCCTGACGGTCAGGCTCGGCGGAAAATACCTGGAAACGCTGCTCGCGCCGCATTCCATGCAGACCTTTATCGAAAACTGAAACCGGGCTATCAAACGGAACTCAAAAGCACAGCCGCCGCATGGATGACTTGACTTCCGCGGCGGCTTCTTATTCCTGACGAATCAAAGGTCCGGCAGGAGCCGGGACGGCCTGCGCTCCCCGCCCATAGAACGGTAATGCTCGACGTCCTCCCCACGCACGACGGCGAACACCAGGAACTCCTCCACATACGGACCCCACACGGGACGCTCGTTTTTGCGTGAATCGTAAAGCAGGATCATGTTCGGCGGGAAGAGGTTCGGATCCTCGTTCATCGCGACCACGAAGATCCCGTACGGCTGCGTCGGTTCGAGCCGTGCGGCTCCCTCGTCCGCCATGACCTTCATGGACTCCCCGGACGTGCGGCCCCATTTGGAAAAAGTGCCGTACTCCATGCGGTCGAAGATGAAGAACCTCCGCCCCGGCAGCCAAGGCAGGACCGAGACGTTCGAACGCGCCGTGAAGCAGAACATCGGGACGTCCTCCGGAATATTGCGGCGGATGAAGTCCGCGGCGGCGTGACCGTGCGAAAAAGGATACAGAATCTCGCAAAGGACGAAAAACGGCGTGACGAACGCCTGAACCGACAGGACCAGTGCGGCGGCGCAGCCCGCGGCGATGTCCAGGCAGGCCGACGCCCGGGCGGGAAGCCGCATCCGATGCTCAGGGCCGGGCGCATCGTCCAGAGCGGCGATCCAGCTCGCGGCAACCGTCCCGACCAGCAGGAACCCGACGTGCCGCATGGAATGGAACCCGCCGACGACCTGAAGCGAAACCATCAGCCCGGCGGACGTCAGGAAGCATATGAAGGCGGGAATGGATTTCCGGACGAAATACAGCGCGCCGAGCACGAGGCAGAGGACGCATACCCAGACGGGCAGATAGACCGTACCCGAAATCGCGTCGAGCGCGGACCACAGACGTTCGGACACCGCCTTCCGGGCCAGAACGACGCCGCGCTTGCCAACATACGGCGATCCGAACCCGCTTCCGTTGAAAATGCTCCCCAGCGCCAGCATAAACCCGAAGACGCAGACCAGCATGGACGCGATGATCCGGCGCGACCAGAGACGGCGCACGATCACTTCATACCCGATCGTGCAGCACAGCCCGCCCAGACATGTCCAGACCGGCAGGTTGGACGAGGCGCAAAGCGCAATCCCGCACGCGTACAGGACGGGACGCCGGAAGCGCTCGCGCCAGTTCACCAGCAGGACCGCGAGCAGGAAGACGCCGGCCGCGTAGTGCCGCGCGACCACGGTGAACTCGAACGCGAACAGCACGCCGAAGATCATCGCAGCCCGGGTGAGGAAACGGAACGGCGCGCGCCGCACGACCAGGTACGCCGTGGAACACGACAGCGCCCAGTGCAGCAGGTTGACCCCGAAGATCGGCAGCCCGAACAGACGGACGAACGGCCAGGTGAAGAGATACCACAGCAGGAACTGGCTCTCGAACTTCATGTGGAGGACGAGGCCGGGAAGCGTGTTGTCGCGGGCCACCAGAAACGCCTGCGCCTCGTCGCGCCACGGCTCATGGTACCAGACCGTCACCAGCGTGACGGCGGCGAAGACAAGCCAGAGGACGAGCTCGGCGGGCGTCGGGCGGAACAACGGCCGGGCGGGATCCGGAAGGGGATTAAGCCGCCGGATGGATTCCATATCTGAACTCCTGTTGAAAACGGTAAGAGACCATGGCGCACGAAGGGCCGCCATCTGGAAAATATACACTGGAAAGCAGAGAAATGCAACCCGTGGACATGATTTTCCGTCTGTTTGGGATCATTGTTCCAGCCCGCATCCGCCCCGGGTCAGACGGACAGCTTCTTCACGGCCTCAAGCTCGAACTGCTTCGTGTACAGCGAATGGTAATAGCCACGGGCGCGCATCAGATTCACGTGCGTGCCGTGCTCCACCACGCGCCCGTCCTTCATGACCAGGATCATGTCCGCACCGCGGACAGTGGAGAGGCGGTGCGCGATGACGAACGACGTGCGTCCGCGGGTGACCTCGCCGATGGCGTCCTGGATCATTTTTTCGGTCACGGTGTCGACCGAGGACGTCGCTTCGTCCAGCACCAGGATCCGCGGGTCGGCCAGGATGGCGCGCGCGAACGAGATCAGCTGTTTTTCGCCGGTGGAAAGCAGGTCGCCGCATTCGCCGACCTGGCTGTCCAGGCCGTTCCCCATGCGCGAGATCACCCGGTCGGCGGAAACGCGTTTGATCGCGAGCTCGATCTGCTCTTCCGTGGCGTTCGGGTTGCCGTACAGGAGGTTTTCGCGGACGGTTCCGGAGAACAGGTACGGGGTTTGCAGGACGTATCCGATGTGGCTGTGCAGCCAGAGCTGGGAGCGTTCGCGCACGTCGCGGCCGTCGATCAGGACCTGCCCGGCGGTCGGCTCGAAGAACCGGCACACGAGGTTCACGAGCGTGGATTTCCCCGCGCCGGTTTCGCCGACCAGCGCCACGCCGGCCCCCTGCGGCACCTTCAGGTTGAAATGCTCCAGGATCGTCTCGTCGCCGTCGGGGTAGCGGAACGACACGTCGCGGAACTCGACGTCGCCGTGAAGCGGCTCCCAGTTCTCGCGTTTCGGGCAGAAGGCGTCGCCGTACTTCGCCGTGACCTCCGGCGTGTCCGCCACGTCCGAAGCGGTGTTCACGAGGCGGGAGAACCGTTCGATGTTCACCTGCGCCGCGATCAGCTCGGACACCGCGGACGAAATCCAGTGGAACGGCTCCATCATGCTGACGGCGTAGGACATGAACACGGACAGCGTGCCGATCTCCATCACGCCTTCGCGCGTCAGCAGGCCGCCGCGCCACAGCACGATCGCGAGCGCGAACGAGGGCGCGAACGCCACCGTGGAGGCAAAAAGCGCATTGAAGTGCATCCCGAGAACCGAAGTGCGGTTCATCTTCCGCGTGTCCTTCCTGAAATCCCCGGCGATCCGCCCGGCTGCCCCCAGGGTCTTGATCGTGCGGGCGCCCGTGATGCCTTCGTTGAAATTCCCCGTGATCCGCGAATTCAGCTCGCGGATGCTTTTGTTGACGCGGAAGATCGCCCGCTGGAAAAACGCGACCGCGAAGGCGGCGGCCAGCAGCGCCAGGCTCACGCCCGCCGCCAGCTGCCAGTAAATGGAGAACATGATCACAAGCGCGCCGAACATGAAGATCAGGGTCCAGATCGCCTCCATCACGTGCCAGGACACCAGCATCGAAATGCGTTCCGTGTCGCTCATGACGCGCGAATGGATGTACCCGACGCTGTTCCGGTTGAAGAACGAGAACGACAGCGTCTGGAGATGGTTGAACGCCGCCCGCCGGAGCTCCATCGACACGTTCATCTCCATGAAGAAAGCATAATAGAACGCGCCGTAGTTCAGGACGAAGGACCCGGTGATGAAAAGCAGATACAGCGCGATGAACGCCGGCAGCGTGTCGAGCGTCTCCTCCGTGATGAAATGGTCGATGGCGTAACGCTGGAAAAGCGGCAGGCAGATGTCCAGACAGCCGCCCGCCAGGCACAACCCCACCATGAGGGCCATGGGCCGGCGGAACGGCTTCAGGAACGGCAGAAGCGCGGGAATGCCGAACCACGGCAGGCGGACGCGCCTGTCTCCGGATTCGCGGTTGCGGAATGCGGCGTCACTCATGGTTCACCTCCGCGGTTTGGGGCGCGGGACCGGGCGGCTCGTCTCCCGGAACCGGAACGGCCTCGTCGTCCGGGGACTTCATCTGCAATTCGTAGTTTTTGCGGTAGATGCCTCCGTGCCGCATGAGTTCGTCGTGCGTCCCGGTCTCGGCGATGCGCCCGCCGGACAGCACGAGGATGCGGTCGGCCTCCATGAGCGTGGCGATGCGGTGGGAGATCAGGATCACGGTGCGCCCCCTGAAATCGTGCCGCAGGGCGCGGCGGATTTTCGCATCGGTTTCGGCGTCGACCGCTGACAGGGAATCGTCGAAGATCATGACCGGGGAACGGCCGACCAGCAGACGTGCGATGGCGGTGCGCTGTTTCTGCCCGCCGGAGAGCGTCACGCCGCGTTCGCCGACTGTCGTGTCGAAGCCGTCCCTGAAACGGTCGACCGTCTCCTCGATGCACGCCGTGCGGGCCGCCGCCCGGATTTCGTCCATGCCGATGCCCGGCGCGGCGATCCCGATGTTTTCCGCGATGGATCGGGAGAAGAGGAACGGTTCCTGGAGGACGATCCCGATGCCTTTGCGGAGGTGGTCGCGGCGGATCCGGGCGATATCGACGCCGCCGACCGAGATGGTGCCGCATCCGGGCTTCAGGTCGTACAGGCGGCACAGCAGGTGCATCAGCGTGGATTTGCCGCTGCCCGTGCCCCCGAGAATGCCGAACACCGTCCCGGACGGGACCGTGAACGACACGTCGTGCAGGAGCTCCGGGCATCCGTCGTATCCGAAGCTCACATGGTCGAACACGATGTCGCCGTCGAGCGGCGGCGTGAGGGCGTCCGGCGGGTCGGTCTCCTCCGGCGACGCCAGGATCTCGCGGATGCGGTTCAGGGAAATGCCCGCCTTGCTCAGCTCGGAGATCATGTGCCCGAGGCGGCGGATCGGAAACATCAGCATGCCGTTGTAGGACAGGAACGCGATGAACTCGCCCGCGGTCAGCTCGCCCCGGACGGCAAAGACGGAGCCGCAGACGAGCAGGAGCAGCACCTGCAGGACGCAGATGAAGTCGCCCGTCACCCAGAACAGGCTCAGAATGCGCCCCAGCCGCACCCACAGCGACACGTAATAACGGTTCTGCGCATCGAACTTCGCGACCTCGTACTGTTCGCGTCCGAACGCGCGGATCACGCGCACCCCGGTCAGGTTCTCCTGCACGATGGTCGAGAGCTTCCCCTCGTTCTCGTCGCATTCCAGGAATTTCGAGGCGATCTTCCGGTGGAAAAGAAACGACGACCCCACGACCACCGGAATCACGAACGACGCGAGCGCCGCCAGACGCACGTTCATGCCGAACATGAAGCACAGCGACAGCACGATCAGGACCACGATGCGGAAGATGCCCGTGAGCTGATCGGAGAGGAACCGTTTCACCATCTCGACGTCCGAGGTGCAGCGCTGGATGATGTCGCCCGTCTGATGCTCCATGTGCCACGCGAACGGCAGATGCTGGATGTGGACAAACAGCATGTTCCGCATCGTCTCCACCAGCGTCTCCGCGCCGGCCGCCTGCGTAAGCTGGGAGAGATAGCGGCACAGAAGCGAAGCCGTCGAAACGGCCAGCACGGCGCACGCCGCGATCCAGAGATGCGTCCGGATGAATTCCGTCCCGCCCATGAGTTCCGGCAGGACCGCGAGAAGGCTTCCGGAATCGGGCTCAGTCCCGCCCAGCACGGAGTCCACCGTGAACCGGATGATCTGCGGGTTGAGCAGTTCCAGCAGGGAGACCAGCGGGGTAAACAATATGGCGAGCGCGAACCAGCGTTTGCTGCCGCGCAGGAAGAGCCGGACAAGTCCGGTCCGCGTAAGTTCTTTCTGTGGAGGATTGTCTGTTTTCATCATGGTATAATATACTTCACGCACCGGCATGTTTCCAGTGCGCCGGACGGTTTTTTCCGGTTTTTCGCGGCGGGCCGCGGCCACGAAGATACGGGTTTGCGCGGCCCCCGGCCGCGACAAGAATCGCGAAAAAAGCTTTTCCGGGCTTGACATCCTGCCAAAAACTGCTATAATAAGCCATAGCGCAAAACGGCCATCCCGTCGGAAACGCCGCACGGAGGCCGTAGGCGGCAAAGGAGTTTGCGTCATCATGAAGATACTTTTGGGCGGCGTGCCGTTCGGATGCGACAATATCGGCGACGAGGCGATTTTGGCTTCCGTGATCGGCCTCGTGCGGGGGATATGCCCCGACGCGGAACTCGTTGTGAGCACGGGCGACCGCGCCGGGACGGAACGCAAATTCGGACTGAAGACCGTCCCCCTGTACGGATTCGACCCGGCGACGCCCGCGGATCGCCTGGCCGAATCCCTGGACGGCGTCGACTTCTTCATCTGGGCGGGCGCCACCGGGCTGTCCGACTACCCGGAAATGGCCTGCACCCTGCTGGAGACCGCCCGGTCAGGGGGCGTCCGCACGGTCGTGTGGAGCGTCGGGATGAACGACGCGTTCAATCCGTTTTTCTTTTCGCTCCACGGAAAAAAGAAAAGGATCGCCGACGCGGTCAGGTCGTGCTGCGGATTCGACCTGGAAAAACGCTGGACCGAGCGGCGCGTGCGCGCTGTCCGGCTCAGACTGGCGCGGACGCTCGGGGAATGCAGCCTGGTCGTCCTGCGCGACCCGAAATCCCTGGACGTGCTCCGGCGGTGCGCACCGTTCCCGGACGCCGTCGCCGGCGCGGACACCGCGATCCTGCAGAAACAGTGCGCGCCGGAGGCGGTCCCGTGGAACAGCGAATCCGAACGGGACCTTTTCCGGGGGGCATCCGCGCGGATGGCCGTGTGCGTCTCGGAGCAGAACCGGATCCGCGAATTCGACAAGTTCGCCGGATGGATCGACGACATGCTCGAAACTCATCCCGGACTGCTCGTCGCCACGGTCCCGATGAACCCGAAGAAGGACTTCCTCGTGATGGAGGAGCTGCGGCGGAGTTCGAAGCACCCGGACCGCATCCTGCCGCTCCGGTTTCCCGAACCGGAGGAGGTCCAGGCCGTCGCGGCGGAGTGTTCCGTAATCGTCAGCAGCCGTCTGCATCTGCTGATCCTGGGGCTGAACAACCTGGTCCCCGGCGTCGGCATCGCCCGCGGCAGCAAGATCGAGTATTTCCTCTCCAGGTTCGGCCTCACGACCGCCGGGACGACCGACGCGCTCGACCTGCCCCGCCTGACGGAATCCGTGGAATGGGCCCTGGCGCATCAGGACGAGTTCAGGCGGCGCGCGGCATCCGTCCGGGCGGGTCTGCTTGCGGATCTGGACCGCGCAAAAACGCTTCTGGAACAGGTCCTGGCGTCCCCGTGACCGCCTCGTTTCAGCCGTCCCGCCTCCACCTCTAATCAGGACACATCATGGCACTCATCGGAAAAATCTTCGCATGGATTCTGCGGAACATCCTCACGATCGCCGCGATCACCGTGATCCTGTGCCTGTTGTCCCCCGGAATCCGCATCGCGAAGGACAACGCACTGAAGCTGACGGAACAGCGCGACGCGCTCCTCGTCGGCATCCGGTCGGTCGAGGACGAGATCGCAAAGACGAAGGAATCCCTCGAAAGCCGTCTCTCCATGCTGGACCACTGGCGCAAACAGCGCAGGGAGTGCCTGGAACAGATCGACGCCCTGCCCAGCGCATGGCTGCATCCGATCGACCACTGGTCCGAATACGCCCGCCTCACCGCCGAACAGAAGCGCCTGGAGCTTCAGATCGAAACGCTGGAATCCGCGGTCGCGCGGTACAGGGACACCCTCAGTCAGCTCGACAAAAACCGCCAGCTCCTGGCTTTTCAGCTCGAAAGCGTGACGCAGTCCCTCACGGAAGCCATGTCGCGCGAGTGGGACACGAACGGCCTGCGCATCCTCATCTTCACCATCTGCTTCGTGCTGCTCACGCCGCCCCTGTGGCTCGTTTTCATGTACTACTGCGTGGCCGCCCTGATCGAACTGTGCCCGCCGATCCGCATCAGGGTCCAGGACGACGACGGCACGCATGCCCCCGTGTTCCACGACGCCGCCCGCAGCATCACGTTCACGATCCCGGAGGGACGGAGGTTCTATCTGCGGGCGCAGGGCGGCGACTGGGGCAAGGAACGGCGCGACGTGACCTGCCGGACCAAGTTCATGTGGCGCTGGGGCGCCCCGCTCGTCTCCATCGCGGCCGACCTGGTGGAGCTGATGGCCTACCGCAACGAACCGGGCGCGGCGAATCCCGGCCAGATCAAGCTGACCTCCCCGAGGGACGACGAGGTCTACATCCAGCAGATCGAGCTCAACGGCGGCCCGGGGCTGGTCCTGACGCCGCGCCACGTGATCGGCCTCACCGACGACATCGAGGTCCGCACGGTCTGGAGCTTCAGGCTCCACAACTTCATTTCCATGCGCCTGCGCCATATCGTGTTTTACGGGACCGGCACGATCTTCATCATCGGCGGACGCGGCATCGACGTCCAGAAGATCGAACCGGGCTCCTCCGCGGTCCACAAGATCGAGGACGGCGTCCTGGTCGGCTACGTGCCCGGCGCGGCGTATTCCCTCTGCCGCACACAGACATTCTGGGCGTATTTCCGCGGCATGACCTCGCTGCTGGACTACAGGCTCTGCGGCGGCACGTTCCTCACGCAGAACATGGTCGGACGCAACGAAAAGGAAGTCCTCGGCAGCGGCCTCGACCGCTTCCTCTCCGTCCTACTGAACGGCATCGGAAAGCTCCTCGGATTCTGAGGACGTGAAACGCCCTTCTTACAGCTTCAGCACGGTCATCCCGAACGGTTTCAGTTCCGCATGGACCGCGGGTCCGCCGGCGCGTCCGAGTTCGGCGGAGCGGGCGGCTCCGGAATTGTTCACGACCGCGAGTGTGCGGCTTTCCGGCCAGTACGCGCATTCCACGAACGGATCGTCGGACTGATGGATTTCCGGCTGGGCTGACTGCGCGGCGTAATGCAGGATGAGATTGCGGAGCAGAAGCGTGTTTTCCGGCGAAATCCTGAACTCGGAAAGATACACGCCGCAGCCCTTGCCGAACGGATGCGCCGTCAGCACGGGCAAACCGTCCTCCGCCATCAGCACCTGCGCGGTACCGTCGGTCAGATACACGCCGCCGCGCGCGTGAAGCGAAGTACCGTCCGGGATCAGCCCCGGCACGGATTCGGCCCCGAACCGCCAGCGGCCGTGGCATACGCGGCTGCCGGTGTCCTCGTCCACGCCCAGCACGGAAGCCAGCCGGAAGAACGTATCGAACCCCGGCGCGGCCGACGGTTCATTCACGCCCAGAAACACGCCGCCCTCCGCGGTCCAGCGCAGGAACTCCGTCACGAGCTCAGGATCCCGCCAGGCGTCGCCGCCGCTCCACGCGGTCCCGGCGCGTCCGGCGTTGACCGCGACGTCGTAATCCTTCAGCGCGCCGCGTTTCACGTCCTCGAACGACAGGAAGCCGACCTCGAACGGCAGCCCGGACAGCGCCTCGTTCACGTGGATCAGGTCGTGCATGTACGTCTCGTGGAAATGCCCGGACAGGCTCCACGAACGCAGTTTTCCCCAGTAATGGACGACCGCGACGCGGACCGGCGCGGTTTCCGGGCGGCCGGACGCGTGCAGTGCGCGAATCTGCCGGAACTCATCGGCGATCTCCGCGATGCAGTCCACGAAATCCGGGAACCCCTCCGTAAGGTGAAGGTAGCCGCCGAGGCCGATGCGGTCGACCGGAGCGCGGAGGAGCGCGCGACGTACGGACACCCAGTATTTGCGGGCGTCAAGCGCGGGATCGCCCCCCTCCATGAACGTCGGCGCGCCGCCCAGCCCGACCGGGAAAAGATACGGATGCAGACGCAGTTCATGGACGGGGACGTCGACGCCGGAACAGAGGCGCGCCTCGTAGCCGGAGAACACGCATTTGATGAGGCCGTCGAACCCGAACTCATGGAACCGCCCGTTGTACGGCTCGATCCCGACCCAGCTGTCGTCGTAGAAGACATACGCCTTCTTGCCGTGGCGATGCACGATGTCGATCAGCTCCCGCCCGAACGAGATCACGAAGTCGTTGACGAACTCCATCCAGTCGACCTTTTGCTTCGTGCCCGGCATGTGCGTCACATGGAGCTGACCCCGGTTCACGAAATCCTCCGCCGTCAGACGGTAGCCGTACCGTTCCGCGAATTCGTCCAGCGCCTTCGGGCTGACCGTGAAATCGTAGGATGCCCAGTCCGAATACAAGTGGCGGCAGCGTTCGCTGCTGCCCCAGATCCACACGAAATTGTAGAACATGGAGGTGAACCGTACGACCGTGGCAGCCGGATGCGATTCGCACCAGCGCTCCATCCAGCCGCGCAGATATGCGCGCGTCTCCTCGTGCCGCGGGTCGATCTGCATCAGGTGCTCCGACGTCCAGTGGTTCGTGGTGTGGTTGTACATGGAAATCTCCTCCCATATGCGGAAGGCCAGGAAGCTCACGGAATAGGTGTGGTACGGCACGGGCGCCGGGATCGTGACCGTGCCCGCCTCATACCGCCAGTCCGAATCGGGCAGCGGCGTGTCCGTCGTGCGGTCGTACACCTGCCAGTATTTGCGCGACTCGGGGCGTTCGTCGATCTCGAACTGCCCGGCGAAAAACTCCTTCATCAGCAGGATCGCGAGCGGGCCGCCGCCCATCGCGGGCACGGGCGAGGTCATCAGAAACGTTTCCTGGAGCTTGTCGCGGTTCGCCGCCGCCCATTCATTGTGGTCGCGGATAATGCAGATCGTGGCGTAGATGCCGTATCCGGCGTCCAGGATCTCCTGCGACAGCTTCGTGCCGTCGCTGTCCCGGATCACGTCAGCGCCCCATTTCTCCGCCAGTTTCAGCGTCAGGTCTTCATAGCCGGATTCGCCCGGCAGCGTAAAATGGCCGCGTTCCGTCGAGTTCATAAGCCGTTTCTCCTGGGGGATGCCGTTGTCCGGCGTGGGGGATGAATTCAGAAATCAGAACAATATACACGGTTCCGGGCGGCCATGCAAATCGTTTTCGACCGATTTCACGTTTTTTTCGGCTGACATCCTGCACCACGCCGGGAAAACCTGCCGGAAAGCAAAAAGAAAACGAACTTCCGGCGAAAAAAACGGAGGGGGCGCCTACGGGGAAAAAGGGTTCGTTTTTTCGGAAAAAAACCATCCTTCTCTTGAAATTTCTATCAAATTGTGATATATTTTTCTTTCTTCTTTACAATGAAAAAAGTTCCTCATATACCGAATATGGAGACTGCCATGAAATCTTTCTGCCGCGTTCTTTTTCTGTTTTCCGTCATTTTCGCCTCTTTGTTTTCCGCGTGTTCTGACAGCAAGTCAGATCCCGACCAGGATATCAACCGGATCCGGAAGGCCGCCGAACAGGGCGATGCCAGGGCACAATGCTGTCTCTCAGGATGCTATTTCTACGGCAATGGCGTTGAACAAGACTATGCCGAGGCAGTGAAATGGGGCCGCAAAGCCGCCGAACAGGGGTTTGCCAAGGCGCAAAACGATCTCGGCTTCTTCTATGAAAACGGCATTGGCGTTGAACAGGACTATGCCGAGGCGGTGAAATGGTACCGCAAAGCCGCGGAACAAGGGCTTGCCGAGTCACAAAACCTTCTCGGCAACTGCTATTACTACGGCAGGGGCGTTGAACGGAACTATGCCGAGGCGGTGAAATGGAACCGCAAAGCCGCGGAACAAGGCAATACCGATGCGCAATGCGCGCTCGGCTTCTGCTATCACAACGGCGAAGGCGTCGAACAGGACAAAGCCATGTCGATAGAATTGTGGCGCAAAGCCGCGGAACAGGGCCATGTCCAGGCGCAATTCAATCTCGCCAGCTGCTATTACTACGGCGACGGCATCGAACAGGACGATGCCAAGTCGACAGAATGGTGGCGCAAAGCCGCCGAACAGGGCGATGCCCAGGCACAAAACAATCTCGCGGCAGCCTATTACCACGGCACGGGCATTGAACAGGACTATGCCGAGGCGGTGAAATGGTCCCGCAAAGCCGCCGAACAAGGCCATGTCCAGGCGGTAGGCGATCTCGGCTTCTACTATGAAACCGGCACGGGCGTTGAACAGGATTATGCCGAGGCGGTGAAATGGTACCGCAAAGCTGCGGACCTGGGCAATGCCAAGGCACAAAGCTATCTCGGCAACTGCTATTACTACGGCAGAGGCATCGAACAGGACTATGCCGAGGCGGCAAAATGGAACCGCAAAGCCGCGGAACAAGGATTTGCCGAGGCGCAATTCAAACTCGGCGTCTGCTGTGAGAAAGGCAGAGGCACTGAACAAGACTATGCCGAAGCGGTGAATTGGTATCGCAAAGCTGCGGACCAGGGCAATGCCGCCGCTCAAAACAATCTCGGCGCATGCTATCTCAACGGCAATGGTGTTGAGAAAGATGAAAAAGAGGCCGTGAAATGGTTTCGAAAAGCTGCCGAACAGGAACTTGTCGAAGCTCAAAACACGCTCGGCGCATGCTTCCTCAACGGCTATGGAGTGGAAAAAAACGCCGAGGAGGCGGTGAAGTGGTATCGAAAAGCTGCCGAACAGGGATTTGCCAGGGCACAGTGGAATCTCGGTTTTTGCTATGAAAAAGGCAAAGGCGTCGAAAAGGACGAGGCTGAAGCCGTGAAATGGTTCTCCAGAGCTGCGGAACAGGGTTTTGCCGATTCGCAACACAATCTCGCCACCAACCATGAAAACATCACGGGCGTTGAACAAGACTATGCCGAGGCGGTAAAATGGTATCGCAAAGTTGCGGATCAGGGATATGCCAGGGCGCAATGCAATCTCGGCGGATGCTATTACTACGGCAGGGGCATCGAACAGAACTATGCCGAGGCCGTGAAATGGTATCGCAAAGCCGCGGATCAGGGGCTTGCCGAGGCGCAATTCAAACTCGGGGTCTGCTATGGAAACGGCAAGGGCGTTAAACAGGACTTTGCCGAGGCGATGAAATGGTATCGCAAGGCTGCCGATCAAGGTTTTGCCGACGCACAATTCATTCTCGGCTTTTACTATCACAACGGCGATGGCGTCGAACAGGACGATGCCAAAGCGGTAGAATGGTGGCAAAAAGCCGCCGAACAGGGCAATGCCGATGCGCAGCTCAATCTCGGTGTCAGCTATGAAAAAGGCAATGGCGGCAAACAAGACTATGCCGAGGCGGCGAAATGGTATCGCAAGGCAGCCGAACAAGGCAAAGCCGAGGCGCAACTCAATCTCGGCAACTGCTATTACTACGGCAAGGGCATCGAACAGGACTTTGCCGAGGCTGTGAAATGGAATCGCAAAGCCGCGGAACAGGGCAATACCCAGGCGCAATTCAATCTCGCTACCTGCTATGAAAAAGGTAGGGGCGTCGAACAGGACGAGGCCGAGGCGGTAAACTGGTATCGCAAGGCTGCCGAGCAAGGCAAAGTCGAGGCGCAATACAATCTCGGCGGATGCTATTACCACGGCAAGGGCGTTGAACAGGACAAGGCCGAGGCCGTGAAATGGTTCCGAAAAGCCGCGGATCAAGGGCTCGCCAGGGCGCAAAGCGATCTCGGACGTTACTATTTCAACGGCGAAGGCGTCGATCAGGACAAGGCCGAGGCTGTGAAGTGGTTCCGAAAAGCCGCCGAACAGGACAATGCCGATGCGCAATTCAATCTCGCTGCCTGCTATGAACACGGCATCGGCGTCGATCAGGACGAGGCCGAGGCGGTAAAATGGTATCGCAAGGCCGCGGATCAGGGGCTTGCCGATGCGCAATATCATCTCGGCATCTGCTATTTCTATGGCAATGGTGTTGAGAAAGACGAAAGAGAGGCCGTGAAATGGTTTCTCAAGTCCACCGGACTGGGCAATACCGATGCGCAGTATTATCTCGCCATCTGCTATTCCTCCGGCAAAGGCATCGAACAAGACCCTGCCGAGGCGGTAAAATGGTTCCGAAAAGCCGCGGAACAGGGCCATGTCGAGGCGCAAGTCAACCTCGGCATCTGCTATGAAGAAGGCAAGGGCGTCGAACAGGACATTGCGGAAGCCGTGAAATGGTACCGCAAAGCCGCGGAACAGGGGCATGCCGGGTCGCAAATTATGATTGGTCTCTGTTATTCAGTAGGCAATGTTGTTGAACAGGACAAGGCTGAGGCTGTGAAATGGTTCCGCAAGGCAGCCGAACAGGGGAATGCCACGGCGCAATGCAAACTCGGCGTTTGCTATCACAACGGCGAAGGCGTCGAACAGGACGATGCCAAGGCGGTGGAATGGCTGCGTAAAGCCGCGGATCAGGGCTTCGATCTGGCAAAAGAATATTTGGAGAAACTGGAGAACTGAGCGAAAGACGGCTTTAAGATCGTTCGATTTGCCTCCGGGATGGCATTCGCACCGTTCCGGAGGCTTTCTTATTGATTCCCTTCCTTTCAAAGGGAAGAAGAGTCTATCTCCCGCAACGATTCCGATTTCGTTCTGTCATTCGGATCAGGGTATGCAAAAAAAGCCCCGGAACCTTCGACAGGTCCGGGGGCGTCCTTTTAACCTAACCTTAAAACAATCGGGAACTCTGTAATCAGACGAGCTTCAGAGCATCGTCCAGCGCGCCGATGATGTCGTCGACGTTCTCGAGGCCGATGGAGAGGCGGATGAGCTCGGGCGGGAGCCCGGCCTTGATCTGGTCCTCTTCGCTCAGCTGGGAGTGCGTCGTGCTGGCGGGGTGGATGATGAGGCTCTTCGCGTCGCCGACGTTCGCGATGATCGTGAAGAGGGAGACGTTGTCCACGAGCTTCTGCGCGGCCGCCGCGCCGCCCTTCACGCCGAAGACGACCATGCCGTTCGCGCCGTTCGGCAGATACTTCTGCGCCAGGGGCTGGAATCCCGGATACTTGACCCAGGCGGCCTTCGGATGGTTCTTCAGGAAGTTCGCGACCGCGAGGCCGTTCTCGCTGTGGCGCGCCGTGCGGAGCGGCAGGGACTCGAGGCCCTGCAGGAAGATCCAGGCGGCATCCGGGGCGAGCGTCGGCCCCTGGTTGCGGAGTCCGACCGTGCGGAGGCGCAGGATGAACGCCAGCGGATTGTTCGGGCCGAGGTCGTGCGCGAAACGCAGGCCGTGGTAGCCGCGGTCCGGCTCGTTGTACAGCGCGAACTTCGGATCGGTCCAGTCGAAATTGCCCGCGTCGACGACCGCGCCGCCGATGGCAGTGCCGTGTCCGCCGATCCACTTCGAAAGCGAGTGGATCACGATGTTCGCGCCGTGTTCGATCGGGCGCAGCAGCGTGGGCGGGGTGAACGTGGAGTCGACGATGAGCGGCAGATGGTGCTTCTGCGCGATCTTCGCGTAGGCTTCGATGTCGGCGATGTCGAGCCCGGGGTTGCCGACTGTTTCGATGTAAATGGCGCGGGTGCGCTCGTTGATCGCGCGTTCGACCGCGTCAAAGTCGTTCACGGGCGTGAAATTGACTTTGATCCCGCTCTGCGGCAGGATCGCGTCGAACTGCGTGTAGGTGCCGCCGTACAGGTTGTTCGCCGCCACGATCTCATCGCCCTGACGCGCGATGTTCGTGATCGTGAAGTAGATCGCAGCAGTGCCGGAGGAGACCGCCAGCGCCGCCTTGCCGCCGTCGAGCGCCGCCAGACGCTGTTCGAGCACGTCCTCGGTCGGGTTCATGAGGCGGGCGTAGATGTTGCCGGTTTCGCGCAGGCCGAAGAGGTCGGCGCCGTGCTTGGAGTTGCGGAACGCGTATGCCGTGGTGCGGTAGACCGGGACTGCGCGGGAAAGCGTGGTCGGGTCGGGAACCTGTCCGGCGTGGATGGCGAGGGTTTCGATGCGGTATTGTTTGTTGTCGGCCATGGTAGGTATCTCCTTATGTGAACGGATCCTCGTTCGGGGTGATGTTCGATTGTGGGAAGGAACGTCCGATTTTCGGTTGTTCCGGTGCTGGCGGACGTTCCCGTTCCGGTTCTCCGGGTTCAAACGGGCGGGTTCAGCGGTGCGTTGGTATTACTTGATCGGCCTCCTGACCATGTTGTTCGATTGTCTATCAATTCAGTTGCGATTATCATTCAAAAAAGACCGGAGAGGTCTCCGGAACCGTGTTGACATGAACTAATATACCACGGAAAAGGAAAAAGTCAAGCGAAAAGGTGATTTTTTTGGTAGATTTTTATTCCGATTCCGGTAATTGAGGGGAAAACGCCCCCTTTGAGACGGAAAAAAATGCGGCGGGCTTGCTTTTTCGGAAAAAAGGCTGTATTGTATGGAACGAGAATATGAAACAGACATGACGGAGTTCACGCGATGAAAAACAACACGGTCGTAACGGTCGGCGACATCAATTATCTGTGGGGGCTCTTCATGCTCATCGCCTCCATGCGGAAATCGGGCATGGACGAGCCGGTCCTGGTCGGAGCGCACAAGTTCACGCCCGAGGCGGAGGAGATTCTGAAGCAGCTCGGCGGCGTGACCATCTACACGCTCCAGGACATCGACCATTCGCTGACCTGCTACAAGCCGCTCGTGATGCTCCAGGCGCAGACCGAATACATCACGTGGGCGGACAGCGACGGGTATTTCGTGGGGAACTGCTCGAAACGCCTGCCGCCGCTTTCGACGGAGGAAATCCACGTCCGCATGAGGTCGCCCGAGGAGAACCCGGGCGCGTTCCGAGGCTACGAATACGGCGAGGACGGCCACAGCATCCCGAAGGCGATCCTTGACGCGTGGAAGGCGGACATCGGCAGCGATCAGGAGCCGCGCACGCACCGGAGCTGTTCGGCGTGCTGCCTGTCGGTGCATCGGAGCGCCCGCCCGTTTCTGGAGAAATGGCACGACCAGATGATGAAGGTCCTGCCCGCCGGCAACGCGGGCGTGGTGGACCGATCGCTGAAGTACTACCACCAGCTCGACGAATCGGTTCTGAACAGCATCCTGAGCCTCTGGCCGCAGGCTCCGCGCGTGTCCGAAACGTTCCGGCTGGACAAGGACCCGAACGAGATTTTCGTGCATTTCGTCGGGCTCCCGAAACCGTGGATCGGATGGACGCCGAATTCATTCCGGCACTTCGACACGTACACGGCGGTCGCCGACTGGGCCGTCAGACAGGGGTTCAAGCTCCCCGGCCCGCTCCCGTACAGTCTGAATCCGGCGCACAGGACCATGTGCCGCCTGCTGCTGCACCCGGTCAATCTCTGCACGAAAGTCAAACGCCGCCTGAAACGGATGTTCCGCTGAGGTGGAACCCCGTTTCAGTCCGTTCGGTTGTGCGGGGAGGACGGCGGTTTACTTCCCTACCATCTTTTCGGGGCGGACGGCGGCGTCGAACGCGGCTTCGTCGATGAGCCCGCTGGCGAGCGCGGCTTCCTTCAGCGTGAGGCCCTTCTTGTGGGCGGTCTTCGCGATCGCGGCGGCGTTGTCGTAGCCGATGACGGGCGACAGCGCGGTCACGAGCATGAGGGAGCGGTTCAGGAGCTCGCCGATGCGCACGGTGTCGGCGCGGAGACCGTCGAGCGCGTACTTCGTGAACGAGCGGGAGGAATCCGCGATCAGGCGGATTTCGGTGAGCAGATTGAAGATCATCACGGGCTTGAAAACATTCAGCTCGAAATTGCCCTGCGTCCCGGCCATCGCGACCGCAGTGTCCAGCCCGATCACCTGCACGCAGACCATGGTCATGGCCTCGCACTGGGTCGGGTTCACCTTGCCTGGCATGATGGAGGAGCCGGGCTCGTTTTCGGGCAGGATCAGCTCGCCCAGGCCGCAGCGCGGACCGCTGGCCAGCCACCGGATGTCATTCGCCATCTTCATGAGGGCGCAGGCGAGCGTGCGGATCGCGCCGCTGGCGGCGACGATTGCATCGTGTCCGGCGAGAAGCGCGAATTTGTTGCGGCCGGAGGTGAACGGCAGCCCGGTCAGGTCGGCGATCTCCTTCGCGGCGGCTTCGGCGAACCCCGCCGGGGCGTTGAGGCCGGTGCCGACGGCCGTCCCGCCGAGCGCGAGCTCATAGAGTTCCGGCAGGACGCCTTCGATGCGCGCGATGGCGGCGTCGAGCTGGGCGCGGTAGCCGGAGAACTCCTGTCCGAGCGTCAGCGGCACTGCGTCCTGGAGGTGCGTGCGGCCGATCTTCACGATATCGGCAAACTCGGCTTCCTTCTTCGCGACGGCGTCGCGGAGCTCGCGGACGGTGGGCAGAAGCGTCTGCACGACGGCGCAGGCGGCGGCGATGTGCATGGCCGCGGGGAACGTATCGTTGGAGGACTGGGACTTGTTGACGTGGTCGTTCGGGTGAACGGGCTTCTTCGCACCGCGTTCGCCGCCGAGCAATTCGTTCGCGCGGTTGGAGATGACCTCGTTTACGTTCATATTGGACTGCGTGCCGCTGCCGGTCATCCAGACTTTCAGCGGGAATTCGCCGTCGAACTTTCCGGCGAGGATTTCGTCGCAGGCGGCGCAGATCGCATCGGACAGGGCCGGATCAAGCTTGCCGAGGCCGCGGTTGGCGATCGCGCACGCCTTCTTCAGGACGGCGAATCCGCGGATCACCTCGCGCGGGATCAGGTCGTTCCCGATATTGAAATGGATCAGGGAGCGCTGCGTCTGCGCGCCCCAGTAGTGTTCGGCGGGGACGGCGATCGGCCCCATGCTGTCGGTTTCAATGCGCTCTGCCATGATCGGGCGTAATCCTGTTCGTTGCGTGTAAAGGAAAGGGGCACGGGATAGGAGGCGGCTGAGGTCGTTTCCGCCTCAATCCTTCTTGTCCTGCTCCATTTTGTCGATGTCCTTCCTGACATACTCGACGACCTTCTCGAACTTCGGCACGTTGGCCTCGTCGATGTCCATCAGGGTCTGGTGGGCGTCCAGTACGTTGCGGGCATTGCTTTCCGCAGTGGTGGCGTTGGACGCCGCAGCAGCGTCGTCGGCGCCGCCGAATTCGCCGTTCAGGAACGCGAAGACCTTCTTCAGTCCGAGGCCGCAGAGCAGCTTTTCGTTCTGTTCGGAGGCGTTCCAGATTTCGGCGGAGACGCCTTTCTTCTTCGCGTTCAGGCCGAGCATGGCGAGCATGCCCATGAACGTGCTGTCCATCCAGGTGCATTCCTCCAGGTCGATCTTCAGGCCGCCGAACGGTTCCGCGGCAAGCTTCTTCGCGAGCTCGCGGAGCGGCGGGGCGCAGACAAACGAGGCGTTGCCCTTCGCGCGGATGAAGGTGATCCCGTCCTTCTCGGAAATGAAAACTTCGCCTTTTTCCATGGTCGGTTCTCCTTATTTCTGTTCGGGGGAGCCGTCCTTCACGAGCACGGCCTTGATGCGGCGGACGCCGCGGCTGGAGCTTTCCTCCTTCAGAATCTTGAAGCCGCCGAGCGCGCCGGTGTGGGTCGCGTGCGGACCGCCGCAGATTTCCTTGGAGAAGTCACCCATGCTGTAGACTTTCACGATATCGCCGTACTTGTTGCCGAAGAGGCCGATGGCGCCCTCGGCGCGGGCGGCGTCGGGGGACATCTCGCGGCAGACGACGGGGAGGTCGGCCTTGATCTGTTCATTGACGATCTTTTCGACCTCGGCGAGCTGTTCGGGCGTCATCTTTTCGGGGTGGGAGAAGTCGAAGCGGAGGCGAACGCCGTCGATGTTGGACCCGCGCTGCGCCACATGGTCGCCGAGCACGAGGCGGAGTGCCTTGTGAAGCAGATGCGTGGCGGTGTGGAGTTCGGCGGACGCCTCGGAGTGGTCGGCGAGACCGCCCTTGTTCTGGCCCTTTTCAGCGGTCTGGGAATCGGCGATGTGCTTCTGGCGGGCTTCCTCGTAGCCCTTCATGTCGACGGTGAAGTTCTTTTCCTTCGCCATCTCCACGGTGAGTTCGATCGGGAATCCGTAGGTCTCGTACAGGTTGAACGCGTTCTTGCCGGAGATGACCTTGTTCGTCACGAAGTCGGGCACGCGCGCCACCATTTTCTCGAACTCGCGGGTGCCGCGTTCGAGCGTGCGCTGGAAGGTCTCCTCCTCGCGGTTGAGCTCGGAGAGGATGGTCTCGCGCTGGGCGTTCAGTTCGGGGTAGAAGCCGCCCATGATGGAGATCACGACTTCGGCGATCTTCGCGGTGAACGCCTCCCTGATGCCGAGGTTGTTGCTGCCCTCGCGGATGGCGCGGCGGATGATGCGGCGGAGCACGTACTCGCGGCCGTTCTTGTCGGGCACGACGCCGTCGGCGATGATGAAGACGGCGGCGCGGATATGGTCGGCAACGATGCGTTCGGGCGCGGTCCGGGACGTGCCGGGCTCATGCGTCGCACCGCGGATTTCGTCGAGCTTGGCGAAGATCGGGGTGAAGAGCTCGGTCTCGTAGCAGTTGTCCTTGCCCTGCAGGATGGCGGTCACGCGCTCCAGCCCCATGCCGGTGTCGACGTTTTTCTGCGCCAGCGGGGTGAACGTGCCGTCCGCCTGCTTGAAATACTGCATGAAGACGTTGTTCCAGATCTCGACCCAGCGCTTGTCGGAGGGATCGAAGACTTCGGGCGCGGGCTTCGGGCCGGTCCAGTAGAAGAACTCGGTATCGGGGCCGCAGGGGCCGGTGATGCCGGCAGGCCCCCACCAGTTGTCCTTCTTCGGGAGCTTCGCGATGCGGTTCTCGCTCACGCCGTGCTTGAGCCACTCGTTGTAGGCTTCCTCGTCGAACGGGGCGTCCTCGTCGCCGGCGAACACGGTGAACCCGAGCATTTCGAGCGGGAATCCGAGGTAGTCGGGCGAGGTCAGGAATTCGTAGCTGAACGCGATGGCTTCTTTCTTGAAGTAGTCGCCGAGGGACCAGTTGCCCAGCATCTCGAAGAACGTCAGGTGCACGGCGTCGCCCACGTCGTCGATGTCGCCCGTGCGGATGCACTTCTGGACATCGGTGAGGCGGGTCCCCTGCGGGTGCTTTTCGCCGAGGAGGTACGGCACCAGCGGGTGCATCCCGGCGGTCGTGAAGAGCACGGTCGGGTCGTTGTCCGGCACCAGGGAGGCGCTGCGGATGACCGCGTGGCCTTTGGACTGGAAGAATTGCAGGTACTTTTCGCGAAGTTGAGCGGCTGTGGT
>JAGCTY010000062.1 GCA_017963105.1 Lentisphaeria bacterium | reverse complement strand
GATCTTGGAAAAAAGAAAAACGCGGGCCTGCCGGTAGGCGGCAGCCCGCGAATCACAGATAGTCTGTCTGGAGGACGCCCGGCACAGGGCAGGGCATCCGGATCGAGTTCGTCAGCAGGCGGCCTTTGCCTTTTCGAGCAGGGCCGTAAATGCCGCGGGATCCTTGACGGCGAGGTCGGCGAGAACCTTGCGGTTCAGGTCGATGTTCGCCTTCTTGAGTCCGTCGATGAACTTGCTGTAGGTCGTGCCCTGGGCGCGGCAGGCGGCGTTGATACGCACCGTCCAGAGGCGGCGGTACTGGCGCTTTTTCTGCTTGCGTCCTTCGTAGGCGTGGACGTTTGCCTTGTCGACGGCATCGTAAGCTGTGCGGATGCGCTTGGAGCTGGCACCGTAGAAACCTTTTGCACGCTCAAGGACGCGTTTGCGGCGTTTTCTCGAATAAACAGCGCAAGTAACTCTCATGATGATTTCTCCTGTTTTTCAAGCTCAGCCGTAGGGCAGGGCCTTTTTGATTCTCTGTGCATGGGCGGCGTCGAGCAGTCCGGCGTTGCGTTTCTGGCGCTTGTTCTTTCCGGATTTGTTCGTCATGAGGTGGCGGCGGCCCGGCTTCGTGAACTTGTAGCCGCCGGAGGCGGTGCGTTTCACGCGCTTGGCGATACTCTTGCGAGTCTTCATTTTCGGCATCGTTTGGTCTCCTTATGTTAGAGTTTTTTCTCGACCGGACGGGCAGACGCCATCAGCCTTGTCCGGCGGTTTTGGATATCAGTTCTTCGGATTGAAGGACATGTTGATGTTTTTTCCGAGCAGCTTCGCCGGCGCGTCCACGACGGCGATTTCCGCGAGGTCTTCCGTGATGCGCGTCACGAGTTCGAATCCCATTTCCGGGTGCGAGAGTTCGCGCCCCTTGAACGTGATCGTTACGCGCAGCTTGTTGCCTTCGCCCAGGAACTCCTTCGCATGGTTGAGTTTCACCTCGTAGTCATGCGTGTCGATGTGAAGGCGGAACTTGATCTCCTTCACCTTCTGGGCCTGCTGGTTCTTCTTCTGCTCCTTCAGTTTCTTCTTCTGTTCATACAGGAGCTTCCCGAAGTCCATGATACGGCAGACGGGCGGGTTGCTGTTTTCCGACACGAGCACGAGATCCAGATGCGCGTTCTGCGCCGCCTGGCAGGCGGCCGCGAGTTTCATGACGCCCAGCTGTTCTCCGTCGGCCCCGATGACGCGCAGGGACTTGTCGGAATACGCACGGTCATTGCTTTTCAGTAGCTTGGCGATAGTAAACGCCCTCCATGTGAATTGGTCCCGGATGCTTTCGCCACGGCGGCGAAAGCGCACGAACTAATAATATAACACATCAAAGCTTATTTTCAAGCTCCGATTGTAATTTTTTGATGAAAGTTTCCAAATCCATGGCGCCGAGCTGGTCCTCTCTGCGGGAGCGGACCGCCATCGTGCCTTCGGCCTGTTCCTTCTCGCCGATCACGGCCATGAACGGGATGCGCTGGAGGCGGGCGTCCTTGATCTTGGCGCCCATGCTCTCGGAGCGGACGTCGCACAGGACCTGGAATCCGGCCTTGCGGAGGCCGTCGGCCACCTGCTTCGCGTATTCATGCTGTTTCTCGGTGATCGGGATCACGCACACCTGGGTCGGGGCGAGCCACAGCGGGAACGCGCCCGCGTAGTGCTCGACCAGGATGCCGAAGAAACGTTCCAGCGAGCCGAAGAGCGCGCGGTGGACCATGTAGGGCTGATGCAGCGCGCCGTCCGCGCCGACGTACGTGATGCCGAAGCGTTCCGGCAGGTTGAAGTCGAACTGGATCGTGGAGGTCTGCCATTCGCGGCCGATCGCGTCCTTGATCTTGAGGTCGATCTTCGGGCCGTAGAACGCGCCGCCGCCTTCGTCCACTTCGTATTCCAGGCCGCAGCCTTCGATGGCCTGCACGAGCGACTTCTGCGCCTGTTCCCAGCGGGCCGGATCGCCGACCGCCTTCGCGGGACGGGTGGAGAGGTATGCTTTGATCTCCGGGAATCCGAACGTCTTCCAGATGTAGAGGCAGAATTCGAGGACTTCCTTGATCTCGCTTTCGATCTGTTCCGGGGTGCAGATGATGTGCGCGTCGTCCTGCGTGAAGCCGCGGACGCGCATCAGGCCGTGGAGCACGCCGCTCTTCTCATAGCGGTACACGGTGCCGAGCTCGGCCCAGCGGCAGGGGAGTTCGCGGTAGGAACGCACGCGGCTCTTATAAATCTCGATGTGGAACGGGCAGTTCATGGGCTTGGCGTAGTAGTCGAACTCGTCGATCTGCATCGGGGAGTACATGCTCTCCTTGTAGAATCCGAGGTGACCGCTGGTCTCCCACAGCTGGCTGCGTCCGATATGCGGCGTGTACAGCAGGTCGTAGCCGTGCGCCAGGTGCTCCTTGCGCCAGAAGGTCTCGATGACGTTGCGGATGTAGGCTCCTTTCGGATGCCACAGCACGAGGCCCGGGCCGACCATTTCGGAGATACTGAAAAGGTCGAGCTCCTTGCCGAGGCGGCGGTGGTCGCGTTTCTTGGCTTCCTCGATGCGCTGCAGATACGCCTTGAGTTCCTTCTTGTCGGCGAACGCGGTGCCGTAGATGCGCTGGAGCATCGGGTTCTTCTCGTCGCCGCGGTAGTAGGAACCGGCGACAGAGAGCAGCTTGAACGCGCCGATCTCGTTGGTGTTGCTCACGTGCGGGCCGCGGCAGAGGTCGGTGAAGTCACCGCAGATATAGAACGTGATCTCGCTGTCCTCCGGGATGTCGGCGAGGCGTTCGAGCTTGTAGTTCTGGCCGCGTCCGGCGAGGAACGCATGGGCGTCTTCGCGGGTCATGACCTTGCGTTCGAACGGGAGATGCGCCTTCGCGATCTCTTCCATTTTCGCTTCGATCTTCGCCAGGTCGTCGACGGTGAGGCGCGTTTCCAGGTCGAAATCGTAGTAGAAGCCGTCCTCGGTCGACGGCCCGATGTCGAATTTTGCGTTCGGGTAGAGTTCCTGCACCGCAGCAGCCATCACGTGGGCCGCGCTGTGCCGAATGGTTTCCAACGGGTATTTTCCCATTTGAGTTTCCTCGTCGATATGTGATATGTGATTGTGATTAAATTACATGTATCCTTTTAATATACACGCCTCCCGGAAAAATGCAAGCCGCCGCCGTCCGATGCCGGGTGAAAATCCGTTATTTTGTCGGACGGGGCGGGAGGACGCCCCGCGGCAAGTCAAGCGCAAAGCGCAAGGAAAACCGGCTGATTTCGCCCTGATCCCGGGCGCCCCCTCCCCACGCTTTGCCTGTTGCGTTCCTGTTGTCCGGGTTCAACTGAGCAGAGCCCCCAGAAAAAAGAGCAGAAAGATCAGCAGGAAAAAGCCGCCCAGCGCATCCAGCGTCCCAATATGATAACCCCTTTCGGTATGGACTTGGACTCTGAACGGGCCCTTTTCCCGCGTGGCGATGACGGCGAATCCGGCAATCGTGAGGACGAAATAGAGAACAATTTGCCAATTGAGCGGATCGCCCGGGGAATGCTTGCCCTTAGCGACAGGGGGCAGAAAACCGTAGGCCATATGAATGCAGTAAATCAGAAGGGCGGTGAACCGGACGACCGCGATCCGGGAAAAAACGGCCACAAGCAGCAGGTACCCGAAAAAAATACAGGGGATCAGGCTCTCCGCCAAAACTTCGCGGGGTTCTTCATAGGTCAGGCGGGCATGGCAGACGAAAGACGCCGGAATGACCGCGGCCGGGATCAGCTCGAGCAATCTCAGGCACAGCGTATCCCCGTAGATATCCTTCAGTTTTTCATGGATTCTCACGAACATAGGGGGCGGTTGAAAGGTGGAAGTGTCCGGTCCTGTTTTCCATACTTTAACCTTCTCCGACTGTTTTGTCAAGCCGCCGGAGACGCATTTCCACGAAAAAAAGAGAAAAAAACACGATTTCAGGTTGATTTTATGCGGATTCCGTGATATAGTTCGGTGTATTTGTTTGATTGAAATAGAAACCATCGCCCCATGAACGGACATCCGGACACAGATTCGAACTCGAAACTGCCGCTGAATGCGCGGACTGCGCGCATCGCTTCAGGCGGCGGCCTCGCCGCATGTTCCCGCAAAAGACCGGAGAAAATCAAGGTCTCCGGAGAAACCGGGACGCCGGACGAACCTGATATCGTGGAGCGACGCGCCGGAGAGGGGCATCCGTCCCGGACCCGATCCTGAACAGCAACCCAACACAACAATCACCATACATCAAAACATCCCACGAAGGAGAAAACCATGAGCAGTCAACTGACGATCGGACTTGATTTCGGTTCCGACAGCGTAAGAGCCGTGCTGGTCGACGTGGAAAACGGCGAGATCCTCGCCTCCTGCGTCCAGAACTACCCCCGTTGGAGCGAAGGCAAATATTGCGACGCTCCGAACAACCAGTTCCGCCAGCACCCGCTGGACTACCTCGAAAGCCTCGAAGTCGTCGTCAAGGGCGTCATGCAGGGGATCGAGAAGGAACGCGTGATCGGCATCGGCGTCGACACCACCGGCTCCACTCCGTGCGCGGTCAATAAGGAAGGCATCCCGCTGTCCATGCTGCCGGAATTCGCGGAAGACCCGAACGCCATGTTCATCCTCTGGAAGGACCACACCGCCATTTTCGAGGCGGACGAGATCAACGCCTACGCCAAGTCCCACGGCGGCACCGACTACACCATGTACGAAGGCGGCATCTACTCCAGCGAATGGTTCTTCGCGAAGATTCTGCACACCCTCCGCATGAGCGAAGCCGTCCGCAAGGCGGCGTTCAGCTGGGTGGAGCACTGCGACTGGATCCCCGCCGAGCTCACCGGCAACATCGACCCGCTGAAGATGGCGCGCAGCCGCTGCGCCGCCGGCCACAAGGCCATGTGGCACGAGAGCTGGGGCGGACTTCCGCCGGAGGAATTCTTCGCCGGGCTCGATCCCATGCTCGCCGGACTCCGCGACCGCCTGTTCAAGGACACCGTGACCGGCGACAAGCCCGCGGGCAAGCTCTCCCGGAAGTGGGCGGACCGCCTCGGCCTCACCACGGACGTCGTGGTCGCCGCGGGCGCGTTCGACTGCCATTTCGGCGCGGTCGGCGCCCAGATCCACGCCTACGACCTGGTCAAGGTCTGCGGCACCAGCACCTGCGACATCCTCGTGGCCCCGCAGGTCAATTCCTGCATCCCCGGCATCTGCGGCCAGGTGGACGGCTCCGTGATTCCCGGCATGATCGGCCTCGAGGCCGGCCAGTCCGCGTTCGGCGACGTCTACGCCTGGTTCAAGCGCCTCCTCTCCTACGCCGGCGACGTGAAGATCGCCGCGATCGAGAAGGAAGCCGCCACGATCCCGGTCGGCACCACCGGCGTCCTCGCCCTCGACTGGTTCAACGGCCGCCGCACCCCGAACGCCAACCAGAAGCTCACCGGCGCGATCTGCGGCCTCAACCTCGGCACGACCGCCCCGATGGTCTACCGCGCCCTCGCCGAAAGCACCGTCTACGGCGCACGCGCCATCATCGACCACTTCAAGGCGCAGTCCATTCCGATCCGCAACGTCATCATGACCGGCGGCATCAGCCGCAAGTCCCCGTTCATCATGCAGAGGTGCGCCGATGTCTTCACTCTCCCGATCAAGATCGCCGCCTGCGACCAGACCTGCGCCCTCGGCAGCGCCATGTTCGGCGTGGTCGCCGCCGGACACTATGCCCGCGTGGAGGATGCCATGGAGAAGATGGGCGCCGGATTCGACGCCGAATACACGCCTAACAAGGAAGTGGTCCAGCTGTACGAAGAACTCTATC
>JAGCTY010000061.1 GCA_017963105.1 Lentisphaeria bacterium | reverse complement strand
GCCCCGAAACAGCCCAAAAAGTCCTGCGTGAGGTCAAGCTCTTCCAGTACGCCGAAAGCCTCGGCGGGGTTGACAGCCTCATCACCTATCCCATGCTTCAGACCCACGCCGACGTACCGGAGGAGGAACGCCTCAAACGCGGCATCAACGACCGTTTCCTGCGGATTTCGGTCGGCATCGCAAACGCCGACGACCTCATCGAGGACCTTCGGGCCGCGCTCGAAAAAAAAGCGGAGGAGGAACCGGCATGAAGTACGATTTCGACGAAATCATCCCCCGCCAGCACACGAACAGCCTCAAATACGATTTCGCGAAGGAACGCGGCAAACCGGACGGCCTGCTGCCGATGTGGGTGGCGGACATGGATTTCCGGACGCCGCAATGCGTGCGGGATGCGCTCGCCGCGAAAGCCGCGCACGGCATCTTCGGGTCTTCCGACCCGGACGAGACGTATTTCGACGCGCTCGCGCAATGGTTCGGGACGCGACACGGCTGGACGGTCGATCCGCAACCATCTGTTCGCACACCGGGCGTAGTGTTCGCGATCTGCACGCTGATCCGCTGCCTTACGCAGCCCGGAGACGCCGTGCTGATCCAGGAACCCGTGTACTACTGCTTCCGCGAGGGCATCCGTGACAACGGACGCCGTCTCGTCGTGAACGAACTCGTTTTCGACGGACAGAAATACTCCATCGATTTCGAGGACTACGAACGCAAGATCGTCGAAAACGGCGTGAAGCTCTTTGTGCTGTGCAGTCCGCACAATCCGGTCGGGCGCGTATGGACGCGTGCCGAACTTGAGCGGATGGCCGAAATCTGTCTGCGGCACGGCGTGTTCGTGGCGGCGGACGAAATCCACGAGGACTTCGTGTATCCCGGCAGCCGGCACATCGTGTTCGCGTCGCTCTCCGATGAGGTCGCGCAGCATTGCGCCGTCTGCACCGCTCCGAGCAAGACATTCAACCTGGCGGCCCTGCATATCGCCAATATTTTCATCACGAACGCACAAGTAAGAAAGGCGTTCAAACGCGAGCTGGACGCGGAGGGCTACAGCCAGTCGAACATCATGGGGCTGGTCGCCTGCCAGACGGCATACCAGTCCGGCGCGGATTGGGTGGACCAGCTGGTCGACTACCTGTACGAAAATGTCGCCTTCCTGCGCGAAACGATCAACACGCGGCTGCCTCAGCTCCAGCTGGTCGAGCCGGAAGGGACCTATCTCCCCTGGGTGAACTTCGCCAAGCTCAATCTCAGCGCGTCCGAACTTGACCGCTTCATCATCGACCGTGCCAAACTCTGGCTCGACAGCGGCCCCATCTTCGGCGCGGGCGGCGCAGGGTTCCAGCGGTTCAACATTGCGGTCCCGCGTGCAACATTGCAACAGGCGCTTTCTCAGCTTGAAAACGCGCTGAAATAAGTTCCTTTTTCCCAAGTCCAGACACAATAGAAGCGTGGTCACCTTTTCCGGCGGCCACGCTTCATTTTTACTGCACTGTTTTGTTTCCCTGTCAGGGGAAACAGCTTCAAATCTCGTAGTTCAGGAACTCTCCGTTCTGGAACTCCACGGACTCGTGGCGTTTGAACTGAAGTTCCGGCATCTTGGCGCTCACGCGGGTCTGTTCGGGGACGGATTTGGTGACAAACGCGTTGCCGCCGATCACGACGCCCTCGCTGATCACGGTCTCGCCGCCGAGGATGGACGCGCCCGAATAGATCGTCACATCGTCCTCGATGGTCGGATGGCGTTTCGTGCCCTTCAGCTGCTGGCCGCCGCGCGTGGAGAGCGCGCCGAGCGTGACGCCCTGATAGATCTTGGCGTGTTCGCCGATTTCCGCGGTCTCGCCGATCACGATGCCCGTGCCGTGGTCGATGAAGAAATACTTCCCGATCTTTGCGCCCGGATGGATGTCGATCCCCGTGACGCTGTGGGCGTGTTCGGTCATGATGCGCGGGATCAGCGGCACGCCGAGCGTGTACAGCTCATGCGCGATCCGGTTCACCATCGTGGCATAGATGCCGGGATACGAGGAGATGACCTCGTCGCGGCTAAACGCGGCGGGGTCGCCCTCGAACGCGGCCTCGATGTCCGTGGCGAGGTATTCGCGTATCTTGGGGATCGCGGCGAGGAAAGCGTCCACGATCTCCTCGGCGCGCTTCTGCACCGCGTCGTCCGGCGCGTCGCAGTATGCCTCTGTGAAGAGGCGGAGCGTCTTGGCGATCTGCGCCGTCAGCACCTCGCTGATCTCTTCGAGCAGCTGGCCGGTGTAGAAGCGTATGTTGTCGCTCCGGAGCTCCTTCTGGTCGAAAAAGCCAGGGAAAATGACATACTGCAACTTCTTCAGCACGGCCAGGATCAGGTGGCGCTTGGGGAACTGCGTCTCCCCGATCTTGCCGATATGCGGATGCTGAACATAGCTTTCCAGGACCGCTTCCAGTACATCGTCCAGTTTGTGACTCATAGTCGCCCCTTTTCCGCGGTCAGTTCAGGCGCTTCAGCGCCGCCACCAGCAGATCGATCTCTTCCGGCGTGTTGTAGAACGCGAGGACCGGGCGCACCGTGCCCTCCAGGCCGTAACTCCGGAGGATCGGCTGGGCGCAATGATGACCCGCACGGACGGCGATGCCCTGGCTGTCCAGGTATTTTCCGACGGATGCGATGTCGTGGTTGTCCAGCACGAACGACAGCACGCCGGATTTGTCCCGCGTGGTGCCGATCAGGTGAAGTCCGGGAACCTCGGCCAGACGCGCCATGCCGTACTGCGTCAGCTCGTGTTCGTAAGCCGCCACGTTCGCCATGCCGATCTGCATCATGTATTCGAGCGCGGCGCCCATGCCGACCGCGTCCGCGATGCTGCCGGTGCCCGCCTCGAATTTGTTCGGCGCGCCCTGATAGATAGTGCGTTCGAACGTGACGTCGGCGATCATGTTGCCGCCGCCCTGATACGGCTGCGCCTCTCTCAGCGCGTCGGTCTTGCCGTAGACCGCGCCGATGCCGTTCGGCCCGAATACCTTGTGCGCGGAGAACACGTAGAAATCCGGATCAAGCGCCGTCACGTTCACCGGCAGATGCGCCACGGACTGCGCACCGTCGATCAGGATGCGGACGCCGTGCGCGTGTGCGATGGCGACGAGCTCCGCGACGGGCGTGACCGTGCCGAGCACGTTCGAGACATGCGCGACGGACACGAATTTCGTGTGTTCGTTGAAGAGCTTGGTGTACTCGGAAATGATGAGCTGGCCGCTCTGATCGACCGGGATGACCCGTATCTTCGCGCCGGTCGCCGCCGCAATCATCTGCCAGGGCACGATGTTCGCGTGGTGTTCCAGCAGGGAGACGATGATCTCGTCGTCGGGCTTCAGCAACGGCCGCACATAGCTCTGCGCGACCAGGTTGATGCCCTCGGTGGTGCCGCGGACGAACACGATGTCCCGCGCGTTGCGTGCGCCCAGGAACTTCGCCACGGTCGAACGCGCATTCTCGTAGGCGTCGGTCGAACGGGCGGCAAGTTCATGCGCGCCGCGGTGCACGTTGGAATTCTCGTGCAGATAGTAGTGCGAGATGCGGTCGATGACCTGTTTCAGGCGCTGCGTGGTGGCTCCGTTGTCAAACCAGACCAGCTGCCGACCGTTGCTCAGGCGTTCCTGCAGGATCGGGAAATCCGCGCGGATCTGGTCCACGGGGATCGCTCCGACCGAGGCGTGCGTGGTGTGCGGGATCTGCTGCTTCGCCTGTGCAGTGGCTTCGCCCGGCACGGGGTCTTC
>JAGCTY010000060.1 GCA_017963105.1 Lentisphaeria bacterium | reverse complement strand
TCATTGAAAATTACAAAAACAGGATGTATATTCTTGACCAACTCGTGAACTACGAAGTCAATGTCGAATCAGTCATGGAACGGAATTCCCATTCCATGACTCGTTGACAAATGCCAGCTCCGGACAGATGGCCTTATTTCGTGCCGTTGCGAAGCAAGGCACTACCGCAAGCGGTGCTGATACAGTGTTCTGCTGCGCGAGAACACCGGACAAAAAAGTGCGCGAGCGGATGCCGCGCACTATTGCAGTGGAGGGCCTGTTCTTCGTGCTTGAACGTAGCCAAGCACAACTCGACACACTCCGTGTGTGCGCAAGCGAAGCTGAGCGCACACCGCAAGCGGTGATGATACAGTGTCCGGCTACGCTCGGACACAAGATGCAAAAAAGTGCCGTCGCGGAGCACGGCACTGCCGCAGTTGAGGCGTTCGCCTCACGTGCCGTCGCGTAGCACGGCACTACCGCAGTTGAGGGCTTGCCCTCATTCCCACTCGATGGTTCCCGGTGGCTTGGACGTGATGTCGTAGACCACGCGGTTGACGCCGTCGACCTCGTTGATGATGCGGTTGGAGATGCGCGCGAGGAGCGGGTAGGGGAGGCGGACCCAGTCGGCGGTCATGCCGTCGCGGCTTTCGACCGCGCGGATGGCGATGGCGTCCTCGTAGGTGCGTTCGTCGCCCATGACGCCGACGGAGCGCACGGGGAGGAAGACGGCGAAGGTCTGCCAGATCTTGTAGTAGAGGTTGGCCTTCTTCATCTCGTCGACGATGATCTTGTCCGCGCCGCGCAGGACGGCGAGCTTGCCGGGCGTGACTTCGCCGACGCAACGGACGGCGAGCCCGGGGCCGGGGAAGGGCTGGCGCATGACCATTTCCTCGGGGAGGCCGAGCTGACGGCCCACCTCGCGCACCTCGTCCTTGAAGAGGCGGCTGAGGGGTTCGAGCAGCTTGAACTTCATGTGGGCGGGCAGGCCGCCGACGTTGTGGTGGCTCTTGATGACGGCGCTCGGATTTCCGTCGATGGAGATGCTTTCGATGACGTCCGGGTAGGTGGTGCCCTGCGCGAGGAAAGTCACGTCCGGGATGTTCGCGCAGGCGTCGCTGAACACCTGGATGAACTCGCCGCCGATGATCTTGCGCTTGCGTTCGGGCTCGTTGACGCCGGCGAGCTTCGAGAGGAAACGGTCGGTGGCGTCGACATACACGAGCGACATCTTGAACGTGCCGCCGAAGAGCTCGCGGACGCGTTCGGGCTCGTCCTTGCGGAGCAGGCCGTTGTTCACGAAGACGCAGGTGAGCTGGTCGCCGATAGCCTTGTGGATGAGCGCGGCGGCCACGGAGGAGTCGACGCCGCCGGAGAGGCCGAGGATCACGTTCGCGGAGCCGACGGTCTCGCGGATTTCCTTGATGGAGCGTTCGATGAAGTCGGACATGGTCCAGTTCGCGGAACAGCCGCAGATGCCGAGGCAGAAGTTTTCGATGACGAGCGGGCCCATCGGGGAGTGGACGACCTCGGGGTGGAACTGGATGCCGAAGAGGCGGCGGTCCAGGTCCTGCACGGCGGCGAACTCGGTGTTGTCGGTCTTCGCGCAGGTCTTGAATCCTTCGGGCAGGCGCGTCACCTTGTCGCCGTGGGACATCCACATCTGCGTTTCGGCGGGCAGGTCCTCGAAGAGCGGGGACGCCGCGGTCGTGGCGACGATGGCCTTGCCGTATTCGCGGGCGTCGCCGTGTGCGACTTCGCCGCCGAGCGTCTCGACCATGAGCTGAAGCCCGTAACAGATGCCGAGCACCGGGATGCCGAGTTCGAAGATGGCCGGGTCGCATTTCGGGGCGTTGGCCTGGTACACGCTCGCGGGGCCGCCGCTCAGGATGATGCCCGCGGGCGCGGCGGCGCGGATTTCCTCCGCCGGGGTCTTCCAGGACACGATCCTGCTGTAGACATGGAGCTCGCGGACGCGCCGTGCGATAAGCTGGCTGTACTGGGAACCGAAATCCAGCACGAGAATGGTTTCAGGATGATTCATAGTGTTTCTTCCATGTGATCCGAAAAAAATGAATCATATAATATGCTACCGAAACGGTAAAAAATCCAGTCGGAAACGTCAGATTCCGTCAAAAAAGGAGGGCAAGCCCTCCACTGGGAGGACAAGTCCTCCACTGCGGCAGTGCGCGGCTTTTCGCTTGCGCACACAGCAAGCTGTGCTGTAGTAGTGCCGGGCTTACGTTCCGGCACGGGATCAGTTTTAGCCTATCGTCACGATATTTGTCCAGGTGGTGAGTTCCTTGTTGTTGATCTGCCAGTAGCCGACCAGTCCGGTGTCGGTGTTGGCCCAGGCGATGTCGTCCGTGCCGTCGGCGTTGAAGTCGGCGACGCCCGCGAGCATCCATTCGGCGGTGTTCACGGCGCTGAGGATCGACCACGAGCTCAGATAACCGTCTTCGATACCCCAGATGCCCACGATGCCTTCGCCATTGATCATGGCGATGTCGTGCGAGCCGTTGCCGTCGAAATCTCCGGAGCAGAGGAAATCCCATTCCGCCTGGTTCGACACGCTGACCATGCGCCAGTCGACCTCGTTCTCCATGATCCATGTGCAATATGCGTTGTAAAGGAGGTTGTCCTCCTCGCTGATGAAGTTGTTCCGCCATAGCATGTCGCACTTGCCGTCGCCGTTGAAATCGCCGGTGGAGACGCACTCCCATTCGTCGGAATATCCGTTGATGATCGTCCATGTCACGCCGCTTTCCCAATAGCCGAGGTGGCCGATGGTCTCGGATGCGCCCGTTGGATTCGCGATCAGCACGTCGGACGTGCCGTTGCCGTTGAAATCGCCGATGCCGATGATGCCCCAGCCCGCGCTCTTCAGGTTCAGCACCTGCGGCGAGAACGTCCCGTTTCCGTTCGACAGCTCGCCGACCACATAGCCTGACTCACTGACGCGCAGGAAGTCGTCCAGGTGGTTGCCATCGAAGTCGCCGGTGCCGACGACGTTCCAGCCGGGATCCAGCGTGACGCCGAGCCCCCACGGTTCGCCGTTCTGGTAGATCGTGACCGTGCTGCCGGACTGCACCGCGAGCGTGTCGAAGAGGTCGCCGTTGAAGTCGCCCGTGAAGAACATCCGGTTCGAAACCGGTTCGGGCTGTTCGGCGCCGATCGTGACGGTCAGGACATTGTCGCCGCCGAGATTCAGCGTATAGTCCGCTTCGTTGAACTTGACGGTCTCGCCGAGCTTGAGCGTGCCGATCGTGACGGTCCCTTGCCATTCGTCGGACCAGGTCACCACGGAGATGGTCCCGTCGAAGGCTGCCGCGCCGCCGGCCAGGTTGTATGTGCCATTTGCCTGCGAGCCGTCAACCGTGAGCGTGTAGATCGGCGTTCCATGAATCGGGGAAAGATCGTTCACGAGCGCCTCATTGCCCGGGCTGAGCCTGGAAATGTCGAAGTCGATGATGCCGCCATTTTCCACGGAGACGAACGCGCCGTCGGCGAAGTTCATCCGCCCTGTGGCGGTCCCGCCGGAGTAAATGTAGAAATTGCCGTCCTTGCTGACGGTCGTATCGGCTGCCATGCCGCCGTAGGAGACCTCGAAATGGCCGTTTGCGTTGACTGTGGTGTCATACGCCTTGCCTCTGTGGTGCAGGATAAGGTCGCCGTCCTGATTGACCGTGGTCAGGTTCGCGATTCCCCCGGAGGACACATAGGCCAGGGCGGACTGGATTTCGGTTTCGTACGCAACGCCGCCGGAACGGATGTTCAGCTTCCCTCCTTTGAGGATGGTTTTGTCTGCCTCGCCGCCGTTGGATACATTCATGGAGCCTCCGGCGTTGACCGTCGTGTTGCACGCCGTTCCGCCGGACAGGACGTTGAGGAAGCCGCCGGAACTGATGGCGACATACGATGCGCTCATGTCGGATGTGAGGTCGAAGGCGCTGGTCAGTTCTCCGCTCAGATCGGCTTCATCGCTTTTTCCGATCGTGAGGGTCAGGAGTCCGTCCTCGCTCAGGTTCAGGAGGTAGGTCTTGCGGTCGATGACCGTTAATGCGTCGACCGTGAGCGTGCCGAGTTTAATGCCGAAAACGTTCCTGACCGTGACGGTCTTGTTGAATCCCGCCGCGCCCGTTGCCAGGTTGTAGATGCCTCTCGCGTCGCTTCCCTTGATCGTGAGCGTATAGTCGAAAGACTTGTCCAGAACGAACGACAAGTCGTTCACAAGCACCTCATCGTCCGGGGACACATATTCCAGGGAGAAATCCAGAATCCCGGTGTTTGCCTTGAAGAAGTAATCCTCCACGATCGCTCCGGATTCGAATCTGATTTTTCCCCGGACGGTCCCGCTGTCCGCCGCGATCCATAGCTTGCCGCCGGAACTGATGGTCAGGCCGTCCAGAACACCGCCTTCTCCGTCCAGCAGGAGTTGACCTTTCCCCTCGATCACGGTATGATGTGCCGTGCCGCCGGCTTCGACGATGAATGTTCCCGCGGAACTGACATCGGTGTTGTTTGCCTTGCCTCCGGAGAAAAGCTGGAACTGGCCGGCATTATTGACCTTGATCGTGTTCCCGCTGCCGCCGCCGGAAATCCTTACGCTGCCGCCGGAATTGACTTCGGTGTGCTCCTCCAATCCCTGGTCGAAGACGTCCGCGATACCGCCTGCGTTGACGGTAATCAAGCCAGCCGTGCCGCCGGAGGAAACCTGGAGTCCGCCGCCGGAATTGACTGTGGTCTGGCTCGCCAGGCCCCCGAAGAGGATGATGAGATTGCCCGATTCGTTGACGTTGACCTCGACCGCGGAAGATCCTGAGGAAATGTATTTCGTATCGGTCAGGTCTCCGGAGAATAGCGTGGGGTCGGCGAGGCCGTCGACCTTGACGGAGAGGACCCCGTCTTCGGACAGGTTCAGATTGTATATTTGGCCGCGGAGGTCCAGCTCTTCGCCGCCGACCGTGAGCGTGCCGAACGTGGTTCCCTCGGCGTCCTTCACCGTGATGGTCTTGTTGAAGCCCGCCGCACCGCCGGCGAGCGTGTACGTCCCCGCCCCCAGGGACAGGCTCGCCGTGATGGTGAAGGAGGGCGCCCCCTTGACCAGGGACAGGTCGTTTACCCGCGGAGTTGTCGGCCCGTAGAGCCATGTGAGGTCGAAATCGACGATGCCGCCCGACGACACCGTGACGTCGGCGCCGTTGTTCAGCGAAATCATGCCGGTGATCTTTCCGCCGGACCGCACGCTCAGCCTGCCGCCGGAGATTACGGTCACCCCGTTTTGCACGCCGCCGGAACTGACGATCAGACGGCCGCCCGGGTTCACCGTGGCGGATTCCCCGCTGCCGCCGTCCAGGAACAATGCTCCGCCCTGGCTGCCGGAACCGTCCCGCGCGCCGAAGAGGGTGATGTCCGCCACCGATCCGCCGCTGGAGACGTTCAGCCTGCCGCCGCTGTACACGAAGGCGGAGCGGACCGTGCCGCCGGAGACGTTGGCGGTTCCCTGGTCTTCCACCCAGACGGTTTTCGCGGATGCTCCGGAATAGACGTACAGCCAGCCGCCGCTGGACACGCCGGTGTAGTTTGCCAGAGCGCCGGAAGCGAGGAACGCCATGCCGTTATCGTACAAGGTGGTGCTGTTCGCCGTGCCGCCGTCGGAAACGTACAGTCTGCCGCCGCTGCTGACGAAGTTCCGTTCCGCCGTTCCGCCGCTGGAGACATACATGCTTCCTTCGGCCTCTAACGTGGTCATGCTGGCCGTGCCGCCGACATACATGCTGGCCACGAACAGCTCCGTGATCCATGCACGGGCGCCGGCGTCGATCCGCAGCGCGCCGACGTTCGTGCTGGTCCGGTTCGCCGTGCCGCCGGAGGAAACGACCAGGCTGCCGCCGTTCGTGAGGTAGGTGCTGTCCACCGCACCGCAATTGGAAACGAACAGCTGGCTGAAATCGTCGACTGTGGTGTTGTTCACCTCGCCGTTGAAGTCGACATTCATTGTGGCGTTGTTCATGACGGTATCTTTCACCTGGCCGCCGGAAACAATCATGTTGCCGCCGTTCAGAACAGACTTGCTAGCCACCCCGCCGTCAAGGACCCGCATAGACGCACCCGAACTTACGATCGTCGAAACCGCGTAGCCGGAGGTAAGGGCACTGTCGTACATGCTGACGGAGCTGCTCATGACGGTTGCCCTTGCGCCGGACGACAGCACCGCACTCTGCATCTCGCCGCCATTGACCAGCAGGAAGCCTCCGTCATACACGGTGGGCTTGAACGCATAGCCGCCCTCCGCGACGGTGAGGTAACTCTCTCCTTTGAGTGTGGTGTTGCTCGCAGTGCCGCCGCTGGAAAGATTCAATCTGCCACTGTCCAGGACGGTCTGGGTTGTCGTGCCGCCGTCATAGACGTTGATCGTGCCTTTGCTCGCGTAGTTGGAGACCGCCGTGCCGCCGCGGACGTCCATAGTTCCGAATATGCTGTTGAAAAGCGCATAACCGCCGCTTTCGACGGTCATTGCCTGATCGCCGTCGGAATTCGTTGCGTAGTGATAATACACGCTGTTGTGAACCGCCGTGCCGCCGCTGGATACGTATAACCAACCGTAGCCGTTGACGATATTGCGGGTTGCCACGCCGCCGTCGTAGATGTACAGGGTGCCGCTTTCCTGCAAAGTCGTGTCGAACGCACGGCCGCCGGAGACGCGTATCCTGTTCTTTACGAGGGAGCTGCTTGCTGTGCCGCCGCTGTAGAGATAGATGCCGCCGCGGGAAATTTCCTGTCTGCCTTCCTCATAGAATGCAATCGCCCAACCTACTTCAGTCGAAACCAGAAGACCTCCGTTGGAGACATAGATATGTCCTCTGGCCCAGCAAAACGTATCACTCGCCATTCCACCGGATATGAGAGTCATGGACCCGGCTCCGACATCGGTGTTCACCACCACGCCGCTATGCCCGACATATATCTTGCTGAAGTCATCAAGCCAGTCTATTTCTATATTCGACACAACACGGTCATATACATTGAACATCATTTTTTCACCTCATGGATGGTTGGTTGTCGTTTTCGATTTCGGAGGATGCTCCGCCGCGAACGGGAGAAACGGCCGTCCGCCGGTTCTCGGGCGCGTCTATAGATATTTATACAAATATACCACGGGAAACTAAAAAATCAAGTCAATTTCCCGAAAAGCTTTCAGTATTTATGGCATTGACGGAAAAAGTGGCATTTGAAAAAGTAAACGTGGCGATTGTAAAAGTAAATGCAACGGTCAAAAGGGGGCATGTTGCGTTTAGTCTTACAAAAAGGGGTGTTGCGTTTAGTCTTACAAACGGAAAGCATGGACTATTTGTTGGAGTTGAGGGTATATTTAAGGCTAATTGGG
>JAGCTY010000059.1 GCA_017963105.1 Lentisphaeria bacterium | reverse complement strand
GACCATCCACCTGGACGAATGGACGATCGGAACGGACGCGACGCTGGTCTTGAGCGAAAAGAACGACACGATCAACATGTCGATGAACAAGAAGGTCGGGATCATCGATATGGGTGGCGGCGCGGATACGATCAATACGAGTGGGTACGACCTGACGGACGGGACAGTACTGCTGAGCGACCTGACGCTTGGGGGAGGAGGCCGCATCAGCGTACAGTTGCGGAACCGTTCGATAACGGAGGGGAGTACACTCCGGTTGAACGACATTTATCTGGATAGCGAGTTCACGGGGAATGACTATACGGACACGATCCTGATCAATCAGGAATCGACCTTGAACGGTGCGATCGACCTGAAGAACGGGAACAATGTAATCCAGGCATCCGCATTGGCCCGGTTCGGCAGTACGTTGAAGATGGGGGCCGGGAACGACGAGTTGAGTTTTACCGCTGTGACGTTTGAGGATACAATTGAGCTAGGCAATGGCGACAACAGTCTGACTGCAACGGGCCCGGCAGTGTTTTCTGGTACGCTGAATGCCGGCAGGGGAGCGGATACGCTTGGTTTTGCGGAAGTAACATTTCTGGAAAACACAGACCTTGGCGACGGAGACAATTCCCTAACGGCAACTGGGACGGCGAAACTGAAAGGAATTGCGACCGGAACAGGAGCCGACACATTAAGTTTTGCCGATGTAACGTTCGAAGACTATGTCGATCTTGGCGACGGGGACAATTCCCTGACGGCAACGGACCGGTCGAAATTTACGAAGACTCTCGCGACCGGAACAGGAGCTGACACCCTGAGTTTCGCAGACGTGACATTTGAAGATTCGGTCTCTCTTGGCGACGGAAACAATTCACTGACGGCGACAGGGACGTTGAAAATGCAGGGGATCTCTGGAGGAAGCGGAACCGACACGATCTCTTTGAACGAAACGAGCACGATTTACGGGGAAATAGATCTCGGTAGCGGGATTAATTCCATATATATCCGAAAGAATCTCACGGCAGATAAAGTTCGCATCACGGAAGGCGGAGAGACGACCATCTACGTTTATTACGGCACGACACTGATCGACAATACGCTGACGGTTTACGGCGATGAGGAATCTGCGAGGGACACGATCACGCTGAACTGGAGCGCACAGACGGATTTGGACAAGGTGCGTATCCTCGTATCGAAGGACGCCACGTTCCAGAGCTACGAATTTTCCGTGGAGTTGTACAACCAGAGCAAATCGTTCACGTTGAATCTGGAACAGGGATACTTCATCCAGTTCCAGGCGCAGGACGAGGACGGCTGGAAACAGCGGCTTTTGGACGATACCGTCGCCCCGAATCAGGTTACGGGCGTACAATTCAATGGCGCGGCCCTGAGCTGGGATGCCACCCATGACAACCTCGGCGGCAACGGTGTCAAGCAATACCATGTGGAAGTCGCGACCGATGCCTCGTTCACGAACCTGATAGCGAGCGAGATCGTGACCGGTACGCAGTATGCGCCGGCGACGCTGGCGGAATCCACGCTGTATTTCCGTGTCAGCGCCGAAGACTATACGAACAACATCGGCGCATGGAGCGAAACCGTGACGGGCATGTTCGACAACACGCCGCCCGCCCGTCCGACCGGCGGCAAGTCGACAGTCGACGGGTATTCGGTGAATCTGAGCTGGTCCGCCGCATCCGACACGGGAAGCGGCGTGGCGCGGTACGAATACCGCATCGCATCGGACAGCGACTACGGAGTGATCGTGACGGACGGGACGACGGAAACGTGTTCCATCACGGTCGACAGTCTGAAGTACGGAACGTATTACTGGCAGGTCAGAGCGATAGACGTAGCGGGGAACGAGTGCGACTGGAGTTTGAGCAAGAGCTTCTCAACCGCCGACACGGTAGCTCCCGGCATCCCGGCAAACCTTGATTACGGAATAGAAGACGGTTCTACTCTCATCGTAATCTGGGATGCAGTGACCGATGATTCCCTCGGAAGCGGACTGAACCGATACGAAATCCAACTGGCAAACGAAGCCGATTTTGCCACCATCGTAAAGAGTTTTTCGGTGACTGTCCCAGAGATTACCATCGAAGAACTCGCGAAGGGCGACTATTTCATGCGCGTCTGTGCAGTCGATAACGTCGGCAACAAGTCCGCATGGACTCCCACTGAGACATTCATAATCGACATCGACACCACGCCCCCGACCATCACAAACGTTCAGGCCAGCATCACCGAACCCACCAATCAGGATGTCATGGTGACGGCGACATTCGCCGACAACGTGGCGATGGAATCCGCACAATACAGGATCGGGAAAAACGGCGTTTGGACGGATTACAAATACGGTGTGACCGTGACAGAAAACACGACGGTGTATTTCCGTGCAGTCGATACCTCCGGGAACGCTACCGTGGAAGTCCCGTTCGTGGTTTCCAACATTGACAAGACCCCGCCGGAAAAGCCGACGTCCACTGCTGATATCACGACCCCGACAAGGGGCAGTGTGATCGTCACTGCTATGTTCAGTGATGATTCCGTGATACAGGAGTATTCGACGGACGGACAGACATGGGCTGAATACACGGAGCCCATTGTGTTCGACATGAACGGTACGGTCTTCTTCCGCGGCACGGACGCGGTGGAAAATGTGTCCGAGGCAACCGTTTTTACGGTTTCCAACATTGATCTCATTCCGCCTGAAAAACCCGTAGCTTCGGCGGACATCACCGCGCCGACCAATCAGAACGTCACCGTGATTGCGACGTTCAGTGATGATTCGTACAAGAAGGAATACTCGCTGGACGGAAAACTCTGGATGACGTATTCCGCGGACGTGACGATGGAGGATAACGGCACGTTGTATTTCCGTGGTACAGATGAAGCCGGAAACGTGTCCGACGTCACCGACTTCCTGGTCAGCAACATCGACACGATTGCTCCCGACGTGCCGATTGCATCCGCCGACATCACCACGATGACGAATACCGATGTCATGGTATCTGCCACATTCAGCGCAGATTCCGTGCTTCATGAGTACAGTCTTGACGGAACAACATGGAAACCTTATACCGCCCCCATCCGCTTCTCGCAGAATGGTGTGGTCTATTTCCGAGGGACCGACGCCGCAGGGAACACGTCCGAACAGGCGACATATACTGTCAGCAACATTGACAAGGAACCGCCTTTCAAGCCGACTGTTTCAGCGGACGTCACCGAGACTACCTATGGAAGAGTGAAAGTATCTGCCGTGTTCAGCGGGGATTCGGTCAAGAAGGAATACTCGCTTGACAACGGCGACACATGGCTGGACTACACTGCGCCTATCGAGTTCACGGCGAACGGTACAGTGCTTTTCCGGGGAATTGATGCGGCGGACAATGTGTCCGAAGTCACAAGCTACGAGGTAGCGAACATCGAAACCGTTATCCCGGATACCACAAAGCCGACCATTACAAACGCCAAAGCCGACATTACCGTGGCGACCAATCAGAACGTGACAGTTACGGCGGAATTCGCGGATGATGTTGAACTTGCAAAGTCGCTGTACCGTATCGGGGAAGCCGATGAATGGAAGGATTACACAGATGGCGTGATCTTGAGCGAGAATGCGACGGTCTTCTTCAAGGCGGTCGATGCCGCCGGAAATGAATCCGAGGTCGTCCCCTATACAGTCGGCAACATCGACAAGGTGGCTCCGTCCGCTCCTTCCGGGCTTATGGCCGTTGTTTCCGATCCGACCGTTGTGCTTATATGGAGTCCATGCACGGACGATGCTTCCGGAATCAAGGAGTATGTCGTGAAGTATACCCGTAACGGGCAGGAGTTCACGGTAATGGTAAATAACACGAACTATGTGCTGACCGGCATTGCATCCGGCACCTGGAATTGGAGTGTACAGGCGATTGATAACGTCGGCAATCTCTCCGAAGCCGTCGCAGGCAACGCGTTCACAGTGGGACAGACGGCTGTGCCGGAACCCGAGCCGGAGCCGGAAAAAACGCTGTTCTTCACGGGCGACTTCAACGGCGACGGCAAAGACATGCTCGCCGTTCAGTCCGGCAAAAAGGTCACGGTTTGCATGAACGGCGAACCGTGGGGAACCGGCCTCACGCTGGAGGACGGCTGGGAGAACGCGGGCGTCGGCGACTTCAACGCCGATGGACTCGACGATTTCCTGCGGATCAATGACGAGGGCTACGTGGTCGGCGAAATGACGAAGCTTAACGGCAAATTCTCGCCGCAGGTGCTGAATTTCCTGAACGCGGGCTGGAGCATCCTCGGGACGGGCGACTTCAACGGCAACGGATCTGACGACGTGCTGATCGCGAATCCGACCGCCGCGTCCGACACGGTCGGTCTTCTCGGTTACTGGGAAAGCGGCGTGACCTGGACGCTCATCAACGGCTACTCCGCCGAGTGGGAAATGATCGCGACCGACGACTTCAACGCCGACGGTAAGTGCGACATGCTGTGGAAAAACAGCTTTGTCGGCGCGGGCGACCTGGTCTACAATGCCTACTGCACATGGATCGTAGAGGATCCGGTCGACTGGCGCATGGTTAGCGTCGCGAATCCGACGGAATGGAACTTCCTCTGTGCTGGTGACTTCAATGCAGACGGAGCGAACGACATCGCCATGATCAACGACGTCGGCGTGGTCGGCATCTGGGGCGTGGAAGACGGCTGGCTCAGCTCGTGGTCCATCCTCAGCGCGGTCGACACCTCGGCGTGGACGCTCGCGGGCGTCGGCGATTTCAATGCCGACGGCATGGACGATATTGCGTGGGTCAACAACGCCTCCGGCATGGCGGGCTACTGGCAGATCAAGGACAAGAACCTCGCCTCCTGGCAGAACATCGCCACGATCTCGTAAACCGAACAGCAAACAATACCTTAAACTCAAAACCAGCCCCGGCCCACACAACAGTGCGCCGGGGCTTCATCCTGCCGGAATTCTCTCTGCATGAACTCCGTTTCGGTGGCGGCGGATTCGAGCAGTTCGCCACGCTGTCCGGCAGGGGGAGCATTCTTCGATGCCACCTCGGAACTTTTTTTCGAGGAGACAGGCAAGGGTGTTCTCGCAAGTCTGTAAGCTAAAGCTCACAGCACAATTCGCGCCTCATCTCCCGGACACGGGTGGTGAGGCACTTTTTCTGATCATGCATGTGGCGGGAGTGAATTGAAAATAAGGCCATCTGTCCGGAGCTGGCATTTGTCAACGAGTCATGGAATGGGAATTCCGTTCCATGACTGATTCGACATTGACTTCGTAGTTCACGAGTTGGTCAAGAATATACATCCTGTTTTTGTAATTTTCAATGAT
>JAGCTY010000058.1 GCA_017963105.1 Lentisphaeria bacterium | reverse complement strand
CGGCATACTGGGTCAGGAGGGAGATGTCGTCGAAAGTGAGGCTTTCGAACTTGAAGTTCGCCATGAAGGCGTCGATGTTTTGATTGCTCATAAGCTGCTCCGATCATTTGCGCCGGGCCGCGTCAGCACTTGGCAACGGCTGTTTTTTCAATACCATTTGCCATTATAATATACTGCGATTTTCTCTTTTTACAAATCCAAACCGCTCCGACGCACGTTTTTTTCATAAAAAAACGCCGCCGTTCCCGAAAAACCGGATCATCGTCTCCGTAACGGCGGATTCCCGGCATCGCGGGCAAGTCGCGGGGGGGGGCAACCGCCCTTTCCGCGCACAGACGGACAATGGGAAGATGCTTTGCTTTGATCGTGGTCGGAATAAGCCCTTCCGCGTGCAGACGGACAACGGCGATTTTTCCGCTTTTTTTCTCTTTGCATTTGCTTTTTCGGAAAAACGTGGTATTTTATATCGTTTCACGTTTTTTTGTCGTGGGCTGGTAGCTCAGTCGGTAGAGCATCGCCCTTTTAAGGCGGTGGTCCAGGGTTCGAGTCCCTGCCAGCTCACTTTTTTTGTGCCCGCGCGGCCGGGCAGGTTCCGATCCGTTGTTTCCGCGATCCGCGTTCGTACCTTTTTCTTTCGGACTGCGTGCCGTCGCTCCGTTTCCCTCTGTGAAAGATTCGGCCGTTCGATTGCCTCGGGCTTTACCTCAATATGTCCCCAACCGGAGTTCGTCCCCTCCCGCATCCGCGCGTGTTTGTGAGGTGTCATAATTGTAGTGACCCGGCGGTGATTCACACGCGGAATACCCTCAAAACGAAACTTTTTTCATAAAAATCTACCTTTTGTGTCGTGAATTGCTTGACAAACGATCAGTTCGGTGGTATATTAATTGCATCGTGAAGAGATATCGACTCTTTTTTGTGTTGGAAAACTATATACGACCGATTTGGTAGCATATAAGCCAGAATCTTGAAAACAACAGTAGCCTTTCACATACTTATCCACCCCCAACAACACAAGGCCCAAGGAGAATTCACCAAAGAAATCACACCCTCCCCCGTCTTCCCCGAAAGAACCCGTCCCTCCGTGTTCTATGACTTCATGGTCCTCCGAATGCGATGTTGCACGTGTTTCGCCGCGGAATAACGCACCATCCCCCCACAAACACAACCCCCCAACACTCTAACACAGGAACCCCATCCATGACCAACTATAAACATCTGATCGCGCGCCTTCTGGGCGCAAGCATCGCGGGCGCGTCGCTGCTGCCCGCGCAGGAACCGGCAAAGGAACCGGAGAAGGAAGTCCGGACCATCAAGCTGCTTCAGGACGATGCGCAGGTCCGTTTCGCCAGCAAGCTCTACGAGCTGAAATACACGAAGCCGACGGACATCCGCCCGTTCATCCTCGCCGCGGTCAAGCGCTACAGCGACCGTTCGCAGGTGGAACGCGTGAACAACTACGAGACCAACAAGAAGTACCTTCTGGTCTCGACGGGCGAAGATTTCCTGCCCTACGTGGACGAACTGATCGCCGGGCTTGACAAGCCGGGCAAGGAAGACGCCAACGGCTCCATCATCGAAGGCACGGGCATCACGCGCATCACGTACACCCCGAACTACCGCGCCGCCGCCGACATCGTCCGCATCATCAACGAAGGGCTGAAGACCCCCGAAGGGATGATGTACCTGAACGAGGACACGAACACCATCTACTGGAAAGACGACAAAGGCGCCGCGCTGGCGGCACTCTCCTGGGTCAAGTACCTGGACCGTCCGCTCCCCCAGGTGGAGCTCCACCTCAAATACTATGAAATCCGCGAAAGCAAGCTGCGCGACATCGGGCTGGACTACCTGGCATGGAAGAACGGCCCCGGCCTCGACATCTTCAGCGCCGGATTCGATACCGGCAAGATCTTCTCTACCGAGGCGGTCTTCGACGTGATCGGCGGCGTGTCCCAGCTGGTCGACCTCACGAAGGACTTTTCTACGGGCTGGGGCTACGGCGGGTTCTTCACTGCGCCGAAGTTCGACCTGAGCTTCATCCGCGTGCTCCAGCAGTCCGGCAACGCCAAGTTGGCGGCGCAGGCGAACCTGACGTTCATCAACACGCCGGTCTACGAACTGCCCGCGCTGAACACGCACCTCCCGAAAGTTTACACCGCCCAGCTCACCCCGGGCTACGAAAACATCACGAAGGACGACGATGACCGTTCGAGTGTGGTCACCGGCGGCGACAGCAGCCTCACGCTCTCCGTCATCAACCCGGTCATCTGCTTCGGCGCCTCCGAGGACGAGATCGAATCGAAGGGCGAAATCCCGTCCTCGCAGGAGTTCTACGAGAAGAATAACGGCGGCGTGGTGTTCGCGTACAAGCTCGCGTCGAAGAGCGTGACGGAACGCAGCAACCGCGGCGACGAACTGGGCGACTCCAGTTCCGTCGGCGGCGAGCTCACCCTCGGGTTCAAGACCGAAAAGCTCCTCGCCTCCTACATCAAGGAAAACGACGTCGAGCAGACCATCGGCATCCCGTTCCTGGTGAAGATCCCCGTGCTGAAATACCTCTTCGGCACCACCACCAGCATCAAGGAGCGCACCTACATCGTCGTGACCGCCGAAGCGTCGCTCATCCACCCGGACGGCCACATCGTGCCTGTTGAAACCGAATCCGCCCCCGTGCCCGATCCCGATGAAGAAGCCGCGGCGGAAGAAAAAGCCGAACCCGGCAAAAATGCAAACGTCAGCACCATCTGAGCAGAAAGGAACGTGAACCATGAACATCTTTCTGAAATCCTTCCTCGCCGCCGCCATCTCCGCCTCGGCACTCGCAATATCCGCCCAGGACCAGACCATTGAGGTTATCCCGCGCGGCATCCCCGGCGGCACGAACGCCGGCAACAACAATCCGACCGAGGGCTACGGCAGCAGCACGGTCCAGACGCAGATCCGCGTGGACCTGAAGGACACCGACGAGGCGGTCCATTTCGTTCGCGGCAACACCGACCCCTTCGTCGTCACGAAGCTCTATGAGCTCAAACACGCCAGTCCCTATGCGATCCGCGGCTATTTGCTGAACGTCGTGAAGGGCGTGCAGATCAACCAAAGCCCGGTCCAGGTCGACGCCGTCAAGTTCAACGACGGCCGCGGCGTGGTGCTGGTCTCCGCCGAAGACTACCGGTTCGAGAACAACGGCAAGGGCGACAGCATCGACGAGATCATCGCCGAGCTCGACCAGCCCGGCATGCTCTACACCAGCGGCAAGGCGCGGTTCATCTACTTCCCGAAGGTGAATGCCGCCGCCAATCTCCGCGAAATGGTGAAGAACGTCGGCGCGTCCGGCAATGACGTCGAGTTCACGCACGGCGTGGATAACCTGATCGTCGACGGCGGCCTGAACGCGTTGTTCGTCGCAGCTCCCTTCTGGAGCTGGAACGCCATCAAGGAACAGCTCGAACAGTATGACAAGCCGATGCCCGAAATCCGCCTGTCCTACCAGCTCCTCGAGATCAGCTCCGAGAATGACGACAAGCTCGGCGTCGACTTCCAGAGCTGGAAGAACAACGACGGCGTCGACTTCTTCTCCGCCGGCGGCCGCTACCGCAACAACTGGGCGACCACCTTCGCGGGCGGCATCAACGGCTCCCACAGCAGCCGCACCGACTTCTTCAACTTCAACCCGAAGTGGAACACCAAGTACTTCGATTTCCTGACCTCCACCGGACGTGCGAAAGTCGTCACGCAGGGCACCATCACGGCGAAAAACCGCCGCAAATCGGAAATTTCGGTCGGCTCGGGCCTGTTCTATGAGGAAGAGGATCCGATCAAGGACACCTCCATCAACAGCGACGTCGTGATCGACGGCAAGCCGAAACTGCCCGCCCGCGCCGATGTCCCGCTCGAACACGGCAATGCCCAGAACACGAAGGCATCCCAGGGCTTCAAGTTCAACTTCGAAGTCACTCCGATCGTGACCGGCAAGGCGTCCGTCCTCCCCGTGAAGGTCTCCGGCGTGAGCCTGCTCGGCTGGAACAGCGACGGCACCCCGCGCCTCAGCGAGTCCAGTTTCGAGACGGAAATCCACCTCGGCTACGAAGCCCGCGACTTCGTGATCGGCGGCATCAAGCGCAAGCAGATCGTCCGCAGCGTGTCCGGCCTCCCGATCCTGAAGGACATCCCGATCCTCGGCTGGGCGTTCTCCTCCGAATCCGAATCCGCCCGCGAGACAGAGCTTGTGCTCACGGTGCACGCCGAACTCGCCACCCCGTTCGACAACATCACCGCGGAACTCAAAGACGAGCTGAAGGAGGTCGACGACGGCCTGACGCACGGCATCGAACACCCGATCACCAACCTCGGGTTCGAACAGTTCGGCCTCGACTCCGGCAAGATCGAATAATCCCGCGTAATTCAAACACATCTGCCGCGGATGCGACAAACATCCGCGGCTTTCTTTCAATCTAAAATCACTACCATGTAAGGAGACATTGATCATGGACATCAAACATACGCTCATCCCCCTGCTTGCCGCAGGGATCCTTTCGACCTTCTTCCTCGCCGGCTGCGGCAAGGAAAACGCAGCAGGCAAGGACAAGGTCCGCGTCGGCTACCTCGCCGAACCCGCGCACGGCCTTCACTTCATCGCGAAGGACCTGGGCTATTTCGACGAGGAAAACCTCGACGTCGACCTCTTCCAGTTCAACACGACCGCCGAGGGCTGCTCTGCGGTCCAGGCGCAGAAACTTGACGTCGGCACGTTCGGCACGGCGGCTCCGCTGCTGTTCATCGCCCGCGGCGTCGACTTCACGATTTTCGGCGGCATGATGATCGGCGGCCAGGCCATCATCGTGAAGCCGGAGAACCTCGACAAGTTCAAAGACCTGAGCAACTTCAAGGGCAAGAAGGTCGGCCTCGGCAAACTCTCCACCGGCGACGTGATCTTCCGCGGCGCGCTGAAGAAGGCCGGGATCGACCCGAACAAGGACCTGGAGATCATCGAATTCGGCGGTCAGAGCGCCGTCGTGGAGGCCGTGAACAAGGGCGCCGTGGACGCAGGCATCGTATTCAGTCCCCATTTCTCCCTCGCGAAGAAGAACTTCGGCCTCGAAGTCTCGAACTATATCGCCGACTTCCAGCCGGACTATACCTGCTGCCGCCTGATCGCCAATACCCCGGACCTTCAGAAGAAACGCGACATCTACCGCCGCTACCTCATCGCCGAGATCCGCGCATACAAGTTCTACCGCGAGAACGAGGCGGAGACCATTCAGATCTTCGCGAAGGCGTTCAAGCTGGACCCTGAACTGCTGAAGGCCGACACCTACACGAACAGGACCTTCACGTCCAACCCCGACCCGCTGAAGAAGGGCACGGTCGACTTCTGGGAGACCATGAAGGAGATCGATTACCTCCCGGAGAACGACGTGCATATCGACGACCATATCGACCCCACGATCTACCGGGAAGCCCTCGACGAGGTCCTGAAACGCTATCCCGACGACCCCATCTACAAAGAAATGGACGCCTTCTTCAAGGCGAACAACTGAGGAACGTATTTTCAGCCTCGAATCATTACCGAAAAATCCGAATTCAGGTGGAATCGTGAAGATACTGCTCGTCATCGAATTCATTCTCCTGGCCGCCGCGGCGGTGTGGAAACACGACTGGTTCATCGCCGCTGCGGGCGTCCTGATCCCCGCCGCCGCCCTGGTCCGGACGCTCCTCGTGTGGGACAAGTCCCGCCGCACCGCGATCATTGACGTGGCCGCTGTCCTGGAAGGATTCTTGCTGGCGTGGCAGCTGGTCACGTCCGACTGGCCGCTGCTTGATCCCGTGTACTTCCCCGCCCCGGAAACCGTCCTGCGGCAGTTCTTCGGCGAACTGAAGGACATGGCGCACGGCCTGCTCTCCTCGCTCTACCTGCTGGGGACCGCGTACCTTCTGTCGCTGGGGACTGCGATCCCCGGCGGCCTGCTGGTCGGCAGCTCCACGCGCCTCCGCAACGCCGTGGAACCGTTCAGCAAGGTCCTGAGCGTGATTCCTCCGATCGTGTACATCCCGTACGCCATCCGGCTGCTGCCGAGCTTCAGCGCCGCCTCGATCTTCGTGATCTGGTCCGGCGCGTTCTGGCCGGTCTTCGCGAACACCGTCGCCGGCGTCGTGAACATCCCGGAGACCATGCTGGACTCCGCCCGGATGCTCCACCTGAAGCGCCGCACGTTCATCTTCCGCGTGCTTCTTCCGGGCGCCATGCCGTCGATCCTGACCGGGGCGTCCCTGAGCCTCGTTTTCAGCTTCCTGCTGCTGACCGCCGCCGAGCTGATCGGCGCGACGGAAGGGCTCGGGTGGTACGTGAAGGACCGCGCCGACTTCGGCGACTACGCCAGAGTCATCGTCGGCATCATCTTCATCGGGCTTGTGATCACGGCGATCTCCGCCGGGTTCAAGCGGATCGAAAAGCGCATCCTGCGCTACAAGGAGGTCAGAGAATGATTGCGTGCAAGGATTTATCCGTGGCGTTCCACGGCAAAACCATTCTGGACCGGATCAACCTCACCGTCCATGACGGCGCGTTCCTCTGCCTGCTCGGACAGTCCGGCTGCGGCAAGTCCACGCTCCTGCGGACGATCGCCGGGTTGCTGAAACCGACCTCCGGGGACGTCCTCGTGGACGGCAAAGCGGTCGACGGCCCGGAACCGGCGTGCTCCGTGGTGTTTCAGGACTACTCGCTTTTCCCCTGGATGACCACAGGGAAGAACCTGATTCTCGCGCTGTCGGCATCCTTCCCGCAGAAGAGCAAGGCGGAAATCCGCAACCTGGCGGAATCCTACCTGGAAATGGTCGGGCTCGGCAGCGTGTTCAACCAGTACCCGGCGGCGCTTTCCGGCGGCATGCGCCAGCGCGCCGCCATCGCCCGCGCCATTGCTGTCCCGAGCAGAATCCTGCTCATGGACGAGCCGTTCGGCGCGCTCGACCCCGTGAACCGGGCGATGCTCCAGGACCTGGTCCGGGAGCTTCACCGGGATTCGCGCGGAGCCCGTACCGTGGTATTCGTCACGCACGACGTCGACGAGGCGCTGTACCTCGGGACGGAGATCGCCGTGCTCGGCAGTTCGCCCGGACGCGTCATCGCGCTGGAACAGAACCCCGTCTCCCGCCAGCTTCCCAGGGAAAAGCTCTTCGAAAACGAATCCGTCATTTCGCTCCAGCGGAGGATCATGGACATCTACCGCGCCGACATGAACGAAAAACTGAACTTGAAAGACTCGTTCCACTCCGGAAACGGCATCTGACCCCCCTTCGTCCCGCTTAAATCTTGAACACATTCAATTCAGGAGACCCTGATCATGCCCAAGACCAAGAAACAACCATGCAGCCTCAGCTGCTCCGAATGTTCCGTGCGGAACTGCTACCGCAAAGAAAAACAATATCCCTCTTTCTGCCTCACGGAACAGTACAAGGGCGCCGTCGAGCAGACGAAAAAGCTGTACAGCTCCAATTCGCTGGATGGACGCATCGCACGCGCCGCCGCCGAGATCGAGGGCGAATACTACGGACGCCTGACCCGTTTGGAAGAGACCATCCGGTTTGCCAAGAAGCTCGGCGTGAAGAAGCTCGGCATCGCCAGCTGCATCGGCCTGCTCGACGAAGCCTCTCTTTATGCTCAGATCGTCCGCACCGCCGGGATCGAGACGAAGACCGTGATCTGCAAGGTCGGAGCGGTCGACAAGTGTGACATCGGGCTGCCCGACGGCCTGAAGGTCTGCCCCGGCTGCAACGAATCCTGCTGCAACCCGGCGCTTCAGGCGCAGATCCTCAACGAGTGGGGCGCGGAGCTCAACGTGCTGGTCGGGCTGTGCGTCGGACACGACGCGATCTTCACGCGCCACAGCAAGGCCCCGGTCACCACGTTCATCGTGAAAGACCGCGTGCTCGGGCATAACCCAGCCGCCGCGCTCTACACCGCGAAGTTCTACTACAAGCGCGTACTGGACGAGAAGACCTTCCCCGAGCCGCGCAAAGAGGCGGTCGAGGCCGAGGAAGCCGCGAAAAAACAAAAAGCCGGGAAAAAGAAAAAGTAAGATCGTGCCGGACTCCTGCCCGCGGCGACGTGCTTCCCGCGGGCGGGGCGGCCCCGCGCCATGCTTCCGATATACGCGTTTCCCGTCGCCGGGCCGCTCTCAATTCCATCATTGTCAACGATTATAGCAGCGCATTCCGCTTGACAAACGCTTTTTTTATGCTATTATAACTGTTGGTTGCGACCGGAATCGGAATTTGCATACGGAAGGAGGCGGAGTCAGGCATGAGAATACTCGACGGTTTATCGGCGTTTGTGCGCGTCCGCGGCGTTGCCGCCTTCCTGTTCGCCGCCGTTTTTCTCGCCCCGGCGGCATTTTCGCAGACGAGCCTGTCCCCGGAGGAGGAAGAAGTCGACCTGCTTGGCGTTGCGGACCTCGTGAATCTGCTGCGGACAGTCGTGGACCCGTCCCCATCTCCGGTCCTTTCCTCGCCCGTGGAACGCGCCGTTTCAGGCAAGGCCGTGCCGTCGGCCGCGAATTCCTCCGGACCCCGGGTCGTTACGGTCAGGCCGACCGTCACCCTGCCGGACGTTGTCGTCCCCGATGCGGACACCGATGCGCCGGAAGCTGCCGTTGCGGAAAACGTACAGAAAGAGGCCGAACCGGCCGTGGCCGCAGCCGTTCCCGCGACGATTGCGGAGGATGACGACTCGCATCCCCCGTTCTACTACGCGTTCTTTTTCGGCGACTATGTGCCGTATTACAAAGGATGGTTCTATTATTCCGACGCATGGTTCTGGGGGCGGCGCGGTCCGCGTCCGCCTGAACCGCCCGGATGGATTCCCCCTCCGCCTCCTCCCGACGGCCCGTTCCGTCCGGGGCCCGGACCGCGGCCGGGCGGCGGGATCGTCGTTGACGGCGGTGGCGAGCGCGGCGGCTCCCGCACACAGAAGACCGTCCGCCCGAAATCCTCGGACAATACGATTCCCGTGGTGCCGGACCAGCACCGCATCCCCGGCGCCGCCGCGAGGCAAATCGAGTTTCCGGGAAGCAATGCGCAGATTCCGGTTTCGGCGAGTCAGCACCGCATCCCCGGCGCCGCCGCGAGGCAAATCACCTCCCCGTCGAAAAACGATTCGATCCCGGTCGCGCCGGGCGCACACCGCATCCCCCGCGGGAATGGCCGCTGAATTTGTCCTGTGTGGTATCCCGTGCCGGCGTGGGAAAACGCGGCATCAGGATTTCCGTCTCCTCAAAACGTAAACTCTCAACGTTTTTCCTCGTCGGTCCATTCGCAGAACGGATGCCGGACGAGGCGGGAGTTGCGGAACCTGGACTCGTGGGTGACCTCGCGTCCGAGCCAGGGGGGGACGGGGAACTCGCGGTCGGGGGCGTCAAGCTCGACTTCCGCGACGATCAGGCCTTCGTTTTTTCCGGCGAACTCGTCGATTTCCCAGGTGAACTCGCCGAACGGCACATACCAGCGGCGTTTCAGGATGACGGGTTTGATGCAGAAATCGGTGAGGAATGCGATTGCGTCTGCGAGCGGGACGGGGTATTCGAATTCGGCGCGGGAAATGTCGTTGATCGGGCCTTTGATCGTAAGCCGGGCCTTGTCGCCCGCGATGCGGGCGCGGACCGTCACGCCGTCGCCCGTGGGAAAATAACCCTGCTGAAAGTCTTTGGACGAGGTTGCGGATTCTTTCCAGGAAAGGTCTTTGACGAGGAATTTACGTTCGATTTCAAGATGCATGGGGGAGTCTTTTCTGCTGGGGACGGGAGAATGAAACGAAAACGGATTTGAACTCAAAAAGCCGGGAGTTTTGGTTTGGGGCGGTAGGTTTTCGGGGGCATGGAGGCGATCTTTCCCGCGATGATGTCGGCGACGGCTTCACCCTGGTCTTTCGAGGCGAGCCAGAGCCCGGTGATCACGCCGTTCAGCTCGGCGCAGTCCCCGACTGCGTACACGTCCGGCGCGGACGTCCGGAGAGCGGCGTCCACGACGATCCCCCGGTTGCAGGTCAACCCGGCATTCTTCGCGAGTTCGAGGTTTGCACGGATCCCGGCGGAGACAAGCACGAGCGAGGCGGGGACGGCAGTGCCGTCCTTGAGGAAGAGCTGGGCGGAAGCATCGTCGAAACTTTCGACCGCGGCCCCGGTGTAAACATTGAACCCGGCGTTCGTGAAGTTGGACAGCAGGACGGCGGATTCCTCTTCGTTCATTTGGAGCGGGAGCAGACGCGGCGCGGTCTCGATGACGGACACCGCGAGCCCGCGCTTGTGGAGCGACCAGGCGGCTTCCAGTCCGAGCAGACCGCCGCCGATGACTGCGGCGCTTTTTCCCGGTTCGCACAGCGAGACCAGGGCATCGGCGTCCGGGAGTTCGCGGAGGACATGTACGCGCGAACTCGCTGCCAGTCCGGGGATGGGCGGCACGAACGCGTGCGCGCCGATGGCCAGGACGAGCACGTCCCAGGCATATTCCCCGGCGACGGTTGTGAGCGTGTGCGAGGCGGGGGAAACGGTCGTCACCGGTTCTCCGAGGTGAAGCTCCACGCCCCAGTCCGCCATTTGTTCGGGCGAGGAGAGGATGAGCTTTTCACGGGGGAGTGTGCCGGCCAGGTATTCGGGGAGGCGCATTTTTGCGTAGAACCCGACGGGCGCGGCGTCGAAGAGCAGGATTTCGGCTTCGGGAAGATTGAGGCGAAGGCGTTTTGCGGCGTAGGCGCCGGCGGCTCCGGCTCCACAGACAGCAATTTTCATAGGTTCCTCACGACGGGGTTGTTTGTTTGCTCATTTTGAGGTCGGGATCGTATGTTCCGGGCCGTTTTTCGCATCAACGGCTTTCCTGTGAATCAATATAGCATTCCAAACGGTCTTTTTAAAGACCGCGAACCGAAAAAAAAGAAAAAAGATCGCGCCGTGGCGATGATTGCAGGAACCGATGTGTTTTTGATTTTTTTTCAGGTTGCCCGGGACAGAAACGGGCCAGAGGTGTCCACTTCGCCCCCCTCGCACTCCGATTGTCGTGATTTTCCGCTGTTATCCTTTCGCGCGCAAATAGTTTCGCGCGTTGAAAATGGCGGGATCCGCGGTATATTAACGGTGTGCGGTTTTTCATCGGAACCACCCGCATGACAAGAAACGAAAAGGGATGCCCAAAAACCAGAAGGAGGGAACCATGCTCAAAACAGCCCGGCTGATTCCGCTGCTCGCGCTCGCCGTTCTGTCTCCGGCTTTGTCCGGACAGACCGCGGCCGGCAACACGGACGACGCCACGACCCAGACCCTGCGATTCGTGCAGGACGACGCCCAGGACTACATGGTGTCGAAGATCTACCGCCTGAAATATATCCAGGCCAACGACATCACGCCGTTCGTGATGGGCATCGTGATGCGCTACAACATGAACTCCACCGTGAACTGCGTGGAGTACGGCGCGGACAACGCCCAAATGCTCACCGTGACGTGCCCCGTCGAGATGATGCCGTACGTGGACGACTTCATCGCGAAGGCTGACCGAAATGTCCTTATCGACGGCAAAGTCCCCGGCGACATCGTGAAGGGGACCGGCATCACGCGCGCCGTCTACCGCCCGAAATACCGTTCCGGGCAGGCGCTGCTGAACGTGCTGGTCGACTCGCAGATCGGCGAAGGCGTGTACAGCAGCGTGTACGCCTGGGACCGCAACTCCAACCAGATCTACTGGAAGGACAACAGCTCGAACACGCAGTACGTGTACCAGTTCCTCGGCTATCTCGACCGCCCAGCGCCGCAGATCACGCTCACCTTCCAGCTCTACGAGGTCCGCGAAAGCACGTTCCGCGACCTCGGGATCGAGTACCTGGCGTGGAAAAACGGGCCCGGCATGAACATTTTTCAGGTCGGATTCGACGTCATCAACGTGACGTCCGCCGGGACCGCCGCGCTGAACACCATCACCGGGCCGGTCGGCGGATTCCTCGCCGCGCCCCAGTTCGACGCGAGCTTCATCCGGCTTCTCGCGCAGCGCGGCGACGCGAAGGTCACGGACACCGCGTCTCTGACCGTGGCGAACTCCGACACGGAGAGCTATTCGCTCCAGTTCAATCCGCAGCTTCAGAACATCGTGAAGAGCGACAACGACGCCATGAGCGTGGTCGGCGACCAGCTCAACCTGCCGCCCGGATTCTCGCAGGTCTTCCTGCAGGTGAACAGCCCGCTCGTCAACCTCCACTACGGCGAATCCCAGGCGGGATACCCCGCGAGCGAGGCGTTTTCCGTGAACAACTATGAACCGGGGACGTACACGGACATGAACGGCACGCTGTTCTTCGGCTACGCCGTGCAGGCCGCGAACGCGGTCGAGCGCGCGGGCGACGGCACGGAGCTGATCGAGACCAGCGAGATCGCGAGCGACGCCCTGATCCCGCTGAACGAGGAGATCGTGCTCGGCCAGTGGGACAAGGAGCAGGAGGTGGAACAGACCATCGGCATCCCGTGGCTCTGCCGCATTCCGATCCTCAAATACGTCTTCGGCACCGTCACGACCAACCGCGAGACGACCCGCGTGTACCTCACCGTGACGGCGAAGATGCTGGATACCGCGCATCCCGAGACGCTGGATTTCGAGACCGGCGAACTGAAGAAAGTCGAAAAAGCGGAAGGAGCCGTACAATGAAACAATTCAAACTCATTGCTTTTCTCGCGACAGCCTCAGCGTTCCTGCTGAATTTGAACATGCACGCCGCCGATCTGCCCGGCGTCCCGCGCGACTCCAACTTCAACAACACCGGCGGATACGACGCCACGCGGATCGTCGCCCGCCTGAACGTGAACGTGGATTCCGGCACGAAGGTCGTGCATTTCATCCGCGACAACAACGACCCGCGCGTGGTCACGAAGACCTATCTGCTCCAGCACGTCGACCCGTATGAGTTTCGCGACTATCTGCGCCAGATGGTCCAGACCAAGCGCGTCGGCAACACCATGCTCCAGCAGCAGTACCCGTCGAACACCGCCGCGCCGCCGTTCCTCGCCACGGAAAGTTCCGTCGAGCTCGGCTCCGCAAACGCCCAGCCCGGCTACACGCCGCCCGTCCAGCTCGGCAGCAACACCGCCGTCGAATGCCTGAAGTACGCCGACGGCACCGGGCTGCTCATCGTGAGCGCCGAGGAGTACCGCTTCAGCGACAACGAGAACGGCATCGGCATCGACACGCTGGTCGCCACGCTCGACGACCCCACGCTCGGCGCGCTGAACTACGGCTACCAGATGTACATCTACATGCCGAAATTCGTGCCCGCGCGCAACCTGATGCCGCTCATCGAAAACGTCGGCATGAACATCAACGACGCGTCGGAGGTGTGGCAGGGCATGGACCTGGTCGCGTACGATCCGGACCTGAACTGGCTCATCTTCGACGTCTGCAACTACTCCTGCGACAACATCGCGCACATGCTCTCCAAGTTCGATGTCCCGGTCCCGCAGGTCCGCCTGAAGATCAAGGTCTACGAGCTCGACACCGAAAACGACGACCGCATCGGCATCGACTTCCAGGGCTGGAAGAACAACGAGGGCGCGGACTTCTTCTCCGTCGGCGGGCGCTACCGCAACAACTGGTCGTCCGTGTACAGCGGCGGCGTCGGTCCGGTCGCCGCCTATGGCTCCGAGCGCACCAGCTACTTCAACTTCAACCCGAAGTGGAACACGCGCTACATCGACTTCCTGGAATCGCGCGGCAAGGCGAAGGTCCTGCACACCGGCGAACTCTGCATCCGCAACGCCGCCGAGGGCGCCACGTTCGCGCGCACCACGCAGCTGCTCTACTCCGACGATTCCGCCGCCGTTTCGAAGGCGCAGGCCACGCCGGACATGGGCGTCGGCCCGTACCAGCTGCTTTCGCAGATCATCAACAAGGTGTTCGACAAGGGCGACCCGCTCCCGGTCGGCAAGGGCGAGGCGCAGGAGATCAAGGCGTTCACCGGTTTCGGATTCACCATGACCGTGAACAACGTCTCCGTCAACCTCGAGGAAACGCGCTTCGACATCACGCTCTCCAACACCAGCCTGCTCGGATTCCAGTCCAACGGCGCGCCGCGCGTTTCGAACGGCGGCGTGGTGAAGCAGGTCGTCAGCCTGCCGCACGGCAAGGACACGTTCGTGATCGGCGGCCTCACGAAGCAGGAGGAAGTCGAGTCGCGCACGGGCGTGCCGTGGCTCATGGACATCCCCGTGCTCGGCTATCTCTTCAGCTCGGTTTCCAATTCGGTCAAGCACACGGAGCTGGTCGTGATGGCGCAGTGCGAATGGGATTCGCCCGCCGACAAGCCCGACCTCAGGAACACCTCGAAGGCAGAGACGCGCGGTGCGCCGATGGCGGTCCCCGTCATGCCCGCGCAGAACATCCCGGCGGATGTACCGCAACCTCAAATCTGAACGCGGAAAGGGTTTGACGTATGAAACAGATCGTTTGTGCCGTATTGGGGCTTTTCTGCTCGCTTTCCCTCGCCGCGTGCGTGGTCGTCGAAAAGGACGAGTTCAACCTGGTCGACCCGGACGATGCCGAACTGGCGCGGTCCGTGGAGCTGGGGAACAACATCCTCGCATCGTTCCGCGACGAGGATTTCGCGAAGCTGAGGAAGAATATCCCCGGCCCGCTTCAGTCGAAGATGACCGAGAAGGACTTCAGGACCTCATGCGGCAACTGGCGCGACACGCTCGGAAAGATCAGGGACTATGATTACGTCCTTGAACTGGACACGCCCGCGGTGCGGAACCTGATCTGGCGTGTGGAGTTCGAACGCGACACCACGGACGGGGACGAGGTCGAACAGGACATGCTGTTCCGCCTCGTGACCGGGAACGTCGACGACGAGACGTGTGTGCTGTCCTGCGGATTCCTGTAAGCTCAAAATGAACGTACAAAACGGGCGCGCCTTCTTTTCATGGAAGGCGCGCCCGGATTTGAGCTTGATTTGAATTTGGATCACTTCACCGATGTCAGGTTGATGCGGCTCACGTTGAGCCCGTCGGATTTCCAGCGGAGTTCGAGCGTGTGGAAGCCCTGCTTGAACTCGACCGGATAGGACTTCGTGTCGATCCAGTTCTGATCGCCGCCGGTGGAAGTCGCGTTGAACGTCGCCGCGATCTCGCCGTCGAGGTACAGCTCGATTGCGAGCTGCGCCAGCGTGTTCGCCTGGCCGCTCGCCACGCGCAGGGAAACCGCGTACTTGCCGTCCTTAGTGCAATGGACCGCATAACGCGCCACACTGCCGACCGTGGCATTGAAAATGGCATGGTCCGAGTCCTTTATCGGCACACCGTTTTGACTGCCGCTAAGTTCTCTCTGCGAGTCTTCCGTGCGGAGCCCCTGCGAGTCTTTCGTGCGGAGTCCCTGCGAGAGGAATATTGTGCTTTCGGCCGCCATGAGCGACATGAACCCCATAGTCGGGATCTCGATCTTGTCGAGTTCGATGACGCCGACGGGGCGTCCGTTGCTGACCGCATTGAAGTCGATCGTGTATTCGCGGGCGTCAGCGCCGGAGCCCGTGCGGATGGTCGCGACCTTCACGGTGTTGTCGCCGGTGATCTTCTTTTCGACTCCGGCGGGTGTCACGACCTCGATCTTCGCGGTCGCGAAGTCGACGCCGGGGAGATAGTACGCCGTCACGGCGGGATTGAACCCGATCTTCTCGCCGTTGACCGTGATGTCGGTCGGGGCGTTCTTGAGTTCAGCGCCGGACTTTCCGCTGTTCACGGCGACGTCCGCGGCCTGCGGAACGTCGGATTTGGCGTCCGAGCTCACTGCAAACCAGTCTTCGCCGGGCTGGTAGGTGTTCGGCAGATTGTGCTCCTTGCGGAACGTGCGCGAGTTCATCACGAAGTTCAGCACGTTCTTCGTGCTGCGCTGCATTTCGCCGAGCGTGATGCCCGCCGTAATGTCGTCCGGACGGCCCGCAGCGACCCACTGGTTGTAGGATTCGAGCAGGGAGTTGTCCTTGCCGCGGGCGGGGCCGTCGCCGGGCATGAGCACGTCCATCTGCGAGCGCACGCGCCACGCGTTGTTGCGGACGTGGAGCGCGTCGGACGCGCCTTCGCGCGCCCACCAGTCGGTCATGAGGGAGCCGGTCCAGCCCCACTGGCCGCGCAGGATGGTGGTGTCGAGGTCGTAGTTGTAGTAGTTCCAGAAGCTGTTGACCTTGTTGTAGCTGCCCATGATGTTGTAGGGCTTGCCGGCCTTCACGCAGATTTCGAACGCCCGGAGATAGATCTCGCGGAGAGCGCGCTCGGAGCAGCGCGAGTCGTTGGCGTTGCGGTTGGTCTCCTGGTTGTTCAGGGCGAAGTGCTTCGGCACGGTGGACGCGCCGGCCTTCTGGATGCCGCGCGTCATGTAGGCGGCCATGAGGCCGGTGAGGAGCGGGTCTTCGGAGTAATACTCGAAGTTGCGGCCGCAGAGCGGGTTGCGGTGGATGTTCATGCCGGGGCCGAGGATGCAGTCGACGCCGCTCATTTCCATCTCCAGGCCGACCTGGTAGTACATCGCCTCGATCAGGTCGTTGTTCCAGGTGCAGGCGAGCAGGGAGCCGATGGGCAGGAGCGAGGCATTCGCGGAGAGGCGCAGGCCGGAGGGGCCGTCGCAGGTCGCGATGGGCGGGACGCCCTTGTCGCGGACGCTCTGGAGCGTGCCGCCGAAGACGGAGGCGTTGCCGGCGGGTCCGAGCGGGCTGCCCATGCCGCCGTCGCCGCGGAGGAGCGTTTCGATCTCGGTCGGCGTGAGCTGGGCGACGAACTCGTCGAGCGTATTTTTGCCCAGCTTCACGTCGATGAGCTTGATGCCCTTGTCGCCGGTTTCCGGCACGGCCTTCGGGAGGCGTTCCTTCACGCGGGCGGGGAGGTCGACGTTCGAGACCGGGACGCGTTCCGTGCCGGCGACGAGCTTGCCGCCCTGTTCGACGGCCTTCATGCGGTCGAACGCGACGCTTTCCGAGGCGATGGCGAGGGCGGGCTCGAGCTGTTCGATCACGGCGAGTTCGCCGAGCTCGATGCTGCCGGAATCCTTCGCCATGCGGCTGCTGTTCCCGACATAGAACGTGTATTTGCCGGGTTCGAGGACCCAAGCGGCCTGATGCCCGGTCGCGCCGCCGTCGTCGAACGAGGCGAAATCCTTTGCCGGGATCGTGAACGTGAACGTCTGGGATTCGCCGGGAGCGAGCAAATTCGTCTTCGCGTATGCCACGAGGACTTTCGCGGGCTTGCCGAGCTTGCCCTGCGGCGCGCCGCAGTAGACCTGCACGACTTCACGGCCGGAGTATTTGTTGCCGGTGTTCTTCACGGTGGCCTTGACGGTCACGCCGTCCTTCGCGAGGTTGGCGGAGTTCGCGGTCACGCCGGAGATATCGAACATGGTGTAGCTGAGGCCGAATCCGAAGGGATACAGGACCTTTTCCGGGGCGAACGTCTCGAAGTAGCGGTAGCCGACGTAGATATCCTCGGTGTAGTTGTTGAATTCGCGGTTGCCGAAGCTCGATGACGACGGGTAGTCCTGGTAGGTTTCCGCGATGGCGGACGCGAGCTTTCCGGAGGGCGTTTCCTCGCCGGTCAGCACGGACACGATGGCGTCGCCGGTCTCCATGCCGCCCTGCCAGACGTACATCAGGGCGTCGATCTTGTAGTCCTTGACCCAGGCCATGTCGATCACGTTGCCCACGTTCAGTAGCACGACGGTCTTCTTGAACGCGCCGGTGACTTCCTTGAGGAGGAACTTCTCTGCGTCGGTGAGGTAGTAGCTGCCGGGTTCGAGCCTGCATTCGCGGTCCTCGCCCGCGGCGCGCCCGATCATGAGCACGGCGGTGTCTGTGCGCTTGGCCGCAGCCTGGATCTGTTCGGCGGTGATGGGCATTTCGGGTGCGTAGAACGGCCAGTTGCCCCAGCCGCCCGCGCGGAGCGGATTCGCCTTCGCCCACGCCGTGTAGGTGTCGAAGAGTTCCTTGTCCGGCACGATCTTGTCGGTCTTCGCAAGGGCGTCGGCGAGCGTGACGCGGTACGGCGGCTTCACGTCGCCGCCGGAGCCGTAGCCGACCAGGAAGGTCTGGATCTGCGTGACGCCGAAGAACGCGACGGGCTGGGGTCCGTTCTGCCCGAGCGGGAGCGCGTTGTTGTCGTTCTTGAGCAGTACGATACCCTCCGCGGCGGCGCGGCGTGCGTACTGCTGCACGGCGGGGTTCACGGCGGCGAACGCCTGGACGGAGATCAAAGCGGCTGCTGCGGCGCATGAGGCGCCGGCGACTGCCTTGAGCCTGAGGAACGGGATGTGGAATTTCATATTGGTTCCTTCCATTGGAAAAGGGGGTTGATCATGGAGGATTTCAGTCGGATGAAAAACCGGCTGCCCCGTTGAGGGAGACAGCCGGATGTCCGTACAGGCTTACTTGAAGCTGGCGGCGGTCAGTTCGACCGAGCCCTTCTTGCCGGTGAGGTCGACGATCTTGCCGTTGTAGCGGGCGGCGAGCGGGATTCCGGTGAGGTCGGAGATCACGGCCTTGCCGAGCGTGCCGTTGTCCCACTGGATGGCGACCGTGGCGTTGCCGCGGGCCTTCAGGCCGGAGATGTTGCCTTTCGGGAGCGCCTTCGGGAGGCAGGGCAGGATGTCGATGATGGTCTTGCCGTCGGCGGTGGTCTCCTGCGACTGGAGCAGGATCTCGATCATGCCGGCTGCACCGCCGAAGTTGCCGTCGATCTGGAACGGCGGATGCGCGTCGAAGAGGTTGTTGTAGGTGCGCGAGGGGCTGATGAGGTTGCCGACCAGCCGCCAGGCGCGGTCGCCGTCGAGGAGGCGCGCCCACAGGTTGATCTTCCAGCCCATGCTCCAGCCGGTGGCGTCGTCGCCACGGGCGTTCAGGGAAACTTTCGCCGCGTTGAAGAGATCGGTGTCGCTGGCGCGGATCACGTTGCCGGGGAACACGGTGAAGAGGTGGGAAACGTGGCGGTGCTTGTTGTTCGGGTTGTCGTCCGGCATGTCGTCCTGCCACTCGCGGAGCTGTCCCCAGGTGCCGATGGTGAACGGCGGGAACTTCTTCATGGCGGCTTCCATCTTCGCGCGGAATTCGGGGTCGTCATCGAGGAGCTTCGAGCTCTCGATGGTCGCCTTGAAGAGCGCGGTCAGGATGCCGGTGTCCATGGTCGGGGAGGCGCAGAGGCCGCCCTGTTCGGGCGAGTAGGACGGGATGGTGACGAGGACGCCGCCGTGCTTGGGATCGGGCTGGAGGAAGTCGAGGTAGAACTTCACGGATTCCTTCATGACCGGGTAGTGCTTGCGGAGGTCGTCGAGGTTGCGCGTGAACTCGTAGTGGTCCCAGAAGTGGAGGCAGAGCCAGGCGCCGCCCATGGGCCACATGCCGGTGGGCGAGAAGTCGATCGGGCCGCACTGGCGCCAGAGGTCGGTGTTGTGGTGCGCCACCCAGCCGTTGTCGACGTTGTAGAGCTTCTTCGCGGCCTTCTTGCCGTTCGGGACCATCTCGTGGATCATGTCGAAGAGCGGCTCATGGCATTCGGAGAGGTTCGCGGTCTCGGCGGGCCAGTAGTTCATTTCCGCGTTGATGTTGATCGTGTACTTGCTCTGCCACGGCACGTTCACCTCTTCGCTCCAGATGCCCTGGAGGTTGGCGGGCTGGCTGCCGGGGCGCGAGCTGGCGATCAGCAGGTAGCGGCCGAACTGGAAGTAGAGGGACGCCAGGTCGGGGTCGAGCTGGTTGCCGCGCTGGTTGCGGGCGGCGAGGCGCTGGTCGGTCGGGAGGTCGGACGGGGAGCCGCCGAGGTCGAAGGTCACGCGGTCGAAGAGCTTGCGGTAGTCTGCAATGTGGGCCTTTTTCAGGGCCTCGTAGTCGACGGAGGCGAACTTCTTGAAGACGTCGTCGATGCGCTTCGCGGGGTCGCCGGAAACATCGTTGTACGCCTTGAACGCGGACTCGATGTCGACCAGGATGACCACGGAGTCGGCCTTTTCCACGTCGATGCCGCGCGCGTTCGCGGAGAGCTTGCCGCCCTTGTTGAACACGCGGCCGGTCATCTGGAATTTCGTCGCGCCCGGGATGCCGTTGTAGTCGATGGCGCGGCCGGTGAGGGTCATGGTGTTGCCGTCGGTCTTCACGGCCTGGAGGTCCTGCGCGGTGCCGAGGAACGTGGAAACCGTGATGCTGGCGGGCTTGTCGGCAGTCAGGCGGACGGCTAGCACGCGGTCCGGATAGCTGGCGAAGTATTCGCGGGTGTAGGTCACGCCGTTGCGGGTGAACTTGGTCTGCGCGACGGCCTCGCGGATGTTCAAGCTGTGGATGTAGCCGGTCACGTCGCCGTCGCCGGTGTTCTGCTCAAGCCCGAGGGCGCCCGCCACTGAGTACGCCATTTCGGCGCTGGGACGGGAGATGAAGCTGCTGTTCGCGATGTTTCCTGCCTGGTCGGCCCTGCCGTCGAAAATGAGCTGGCGCATCTGCGCGAGCTTTTCCGGGGTGGCGTCCGGGTTCAGGTGGTCGTACGGGCCGCCCGCCCAGATCGTGTCCTCGTTCAGGATGAGGTATTCGTGTTCGGGGCGTCCGGCGATCATGGCGCCCATGTGACCGTTGCCGATCGGGAGCATGTCGGTCCACTGGCCGGGCACGCGCTTGTACCAGAGGGTAAGCGGTTCGGCGGGGGCGGTGGCGTCGCTGGAGACGTTCACGCCGCGGACGGGAAAGAGGGGTACGCCGCCGGTGATGGGCTTGGCGGCCTTGAGGTCCCATGAATAGCTGGCCTTGGCGTCGGTGAACCCGGCGGCATCGTCGGAAGAGGCGTAGAGTTTCGCAATTTCGTCGGCGGAGAGCGCGCGGTCCCACAGGGCCACGTAGTCGATCCGGCCGTTGAACTTGCTGTTGCCGTTGCCGTCCGCGCCGATGGTCATTGCGCGCCACGTGGGTTCACCGATCACGTTGTTCGCACGGCCCTGCGCGATGCGTTCGCCGTTCGCGTACGCCTCGAAACGGTGTTCCTTCTGGCTCGCCACGATGACGAGCTTCACGGGCTTGTCCTTCGGCAGGTTCGAGGTGTCGATCTGCGCCGCGCCCTGCACGCCGTTCACACGGATGCCGCCCTGCTGTGCGGGCTGCTGGCCCCAGCCTCCGCCGGGGCCGCCGCCACCGGGACGACCGCCTCCGAATCCACCTCCGAATCCGCCGCGTCCGCCACCGCCTGCGGCAACGGAGAATCCGCAGTTTCCGCCCTGCTGATGCAGCAGGGTGCCGGTCCAGTCGGCGCTTTCGGCCGTGATGGCGATGGTCATTTCGTGCGGAGTCGAGAGCAGACGTCCGACGGGCGTGGAAAGGGGCAGCGAGGGTTCCGCCGCGACGGACGAGAGCGCGGCGAAGGCCATCATAGCCGAACAGAGCAGGAAGCGTTTCATAATGATTCTCCTTGAAACATGAGGTTGTGTTTGGGTTTCAAGGGGAATATAGCATAAAATCAAGCCGTTTTCAAGATACTTTCCTCTCTTTTAAATGAAAATCAAGCCTTTTTTCGAGAAAGAAACGTTTGTAACGTTAAAAATCGCTTCTGAACGTGAATTCACGCAGAAAAACTCATTGCATCATTTCGGCGCCGCTTTCCTTCGTCATGGCGTTGATGCGTTTCGCGAACTCGGGCGTGGTAGCGAAACACGGGAAATAGTTTCCTTTCCACCAGATGGTCCGGACCGTGGGATAGACATTCCCGAACCACGTGGCCCCCTGGAGCAGCATCACCCCGTACACATAGATGCGCCCGAACTGCTGCGGCTGCGCCACGAATCCGCCGTCCCATGAAGCCGCCCAGCCGAGCGTGCCGTTGGTCAGCTCCGTGATGGACGTGAGGGAGATGCGTCCGGGAGACCCCGGGAGCACGATCGGGGAGTCGGCGGGCACGAGGATGCCGCCGCCGGAGCTTTGGGCAGGCGGGAGGTCGTTGCCCGCGACCGCGGGACCGGAGAAGAACCAGCCGGGCTTCGAATCGAGCATCAGGCGGTCGCGCATCTGCCACATCAGGGCGTCGCGCGATTCCGGAGTGAGGTCGGAAAAGCTGACGGTCTTCGTGGTGGTGCTTCCGTCCGGCAGGCGTCCGGTCACGATGAAACGGGACCCGGACATGTTTTCGACGGTGGCGTTTTCGAGCGTGACGCCGTTGAGCAGCCGGATCACGAAATCGGACGCCGGCGCGGCGGCCAGGACGGTGCAGACAAGCGTCAGCACGACGGACAACAAGATGCGTTTCATATACCCCCTCCTTTTTTGGGCATTATTGACAGCCCGGCCGGGCTTACGGCGCGGCGTCGGTGTGCGCCGCCAGGTCGCCGGGCGAATTGCTCCACAGAAGCGCCAGGTTCGCACCGCGCACCCAGCCTTCATCGTTGTTTTCCAGCCGCACGCGCACCCAGTCCATACGGTTTTCCTCGATGGAGACCTCCGTGCCGGGTTTCAGGTACTGCTCCACGCGCCCGGACTCGGCGGACGGCAGGCTGTACAGGGGCGTATTGCGGACGATCACGACGGCCTCGCGCGCCGGATCGTCGGCGGCTACCTTCGCGATGAGCGCGGCCGCGCAGATCACGACGACCACGATTCCGACGTAGAACGGCCATTGCCACAGGTTCGAGTGGCGCTGGAAGAACATCCCGAGCGAGATCATCAGGAGCGTGAGGCCGCAGGCGCAGGCCACGAGCCATTCGTCCATGCGCAGGAAGTCGCGTGCGGCGAGCATGAAGTCCGCGGGCGATTCCACGCGGTATTTCGGCGGCAGAAGCAGTTTCCGGCGCGTCAGCTCCAGGTTGCCGGTGATGTCCGAATCGCGCGGCTGGAGGTAGTGGGCGCGTTCGTAGCAGACCAGGGCGCGCGGGTAGTCTCCGAGCTGGTAGAAGCAGTTGCCCATGTTGTAGAGCAGCGCGGGCGAGACGTCCCGCGGGTCGATCTTCGATGCGTAGTAGTCCAGCGCCTGCCGGAACTGGCCGGCGTCGTAGGCGGTCTTCGCCTCGTCCGACGTCTTCGGGAGCGCCGCGGACGTTTCTTCGACGGCGGGCGGCTCCGCGGGAACGGATTCCCCCTCGGCGGCGGACGCGGGCAGCGCGAGGCAGAACGCACCCAGGATGAGCGCGACTGCGATCGCGCCGAACTTCCGGACGGCGGACGCGAGCTGTTTGCGGAACTTTTCGTTGAGCTGGTCGCGGAGCGAAGGCATCCACGCGATGTTCGCCAGGTCTTCGAGCTGGCGGCCGAGTTCCGGCGCGGTTTCCTTCACGCGGGACGCGGTCTCGCCCAGCGCGGTGCCGGGCGGCAGGTCCAGCATGTCGTTGAAGAATGCGGTCAGGTCGGCGCCGACTTTGTCCGGCAGGTCCTGCGGCGGCGTCTTCTCGATGGCGGCGGCCAGTTTGCCTCTGCGGGCCCGGGCGTCGATGCGACGGCGGGCGGACGGGTCGGATTCGAGGGAACGTTTCCGCGCGGCCGCGGTCGCGCTTCCGCCGGCGTATGTGAGTCCGGCGAGGAGCAGGCCGAGCGAAATCCAGAGCGCGTTCACGGCCAGCGGGATCGCCACGCGTCCGCCGTCGTCCTCGTCGTGCAGATACAGGATGCTTTCCGGTGCGGGCGCCGCACCGTGCGCGGTCAGGTCGGGATCGGCGTTCACGACCGCCGCGCCCGCCGGGATCGCCGCCATGCCGCCGGACGCGGCCTTGTCCACCTTGACAGTCTCATGGAAGCGGAAGGGCACGTACTGGCCGGACGCGGGATCGAACGTGGAGCAGTTGAAGGAAATGGTCTGTTCGCCCGCCTCAAGCGGGATGAGGATGCAGCTTACGGAGACGCCGGACGCCGTTTCCGTGGTCTCCGGCGGATATGCGCGGAAATGCTCCGGCTCGATCCTCGGCATGTTCAGCATTTCGGTCTGGTCCTCTCCCGTGAAATTGACCTTCAGGCTCAGAGGCTCCCCGATGCGGTACGGGCCGGGCGAAAGCGACGCTTCCGGGGCCCATTTGCCGATGAGGCCGACGAACGGGGCGTCGGCGGGCGCTGCCGGGAGCGGCTTGATCGTGATGGTCGGGGATGCGCCGCGGATGGTCTGCCGGGTCGAGGTGAACGCGGAGAAGAAATCACGTTCATCGAGCAGGACGGCGGCGGTGTCGGCGACGAGCTGGAGTTCGCCGGGAGCGAGCGCACGGAATTTCGTGTCGAAGTCGTACACGGTGTACGGGATGTTCCCGAGGCGCTGGTTGTGGCTGGAGACGGACTCGAAATTCGGCGCTTCCGGATTGATCTTGCGGAAATCGTGGAACCGGATCGACATCTTGCCGTTGACCGACTTGATCTCCGGGTAGTTCGCGAGGCGGAGCTCGTAGGGTGTGCGTACGAAAATGGACAGCTGGAGCGGAATCTCCTCGCCGACCCAGAACGACGGCGTACTGTCCTCCGCGACGCCGGGGAACGTCATGCGGGCGTAGACCGGCTCGTTGGAGTTCGCCTGCGCCGGGTCGATTTTCGGCATGGCGGAAATCCTGATTTTGACCGGGTCGGTCTTCTCCGGCTGGCGCGCGTTGCCGTTCACGATTACCTCGAACGACGGGATCGTGAATTCGCCTTCCTCCCGGGCCGTGAACGGGATGCGGAGCGTGTACTTCGACGAGGTCACGCCGTTGACGATGGACATGCTGGAGCCGCTGGAGATGCCGCTGTTCCATTCCAGCCCGGAAACGCGGCCCGGCGTCCGGTTGATCTGGAGCCGGCTCACGTTCTCGGCGGAAATCTCGACGTATCCGCGCATGCCGACAGTGATGTTCCGCGGCTGGACGGATACTTTCAGGTCTGCGGCCGTGGCGGCGAACGTCAAAAGAAAGAGGAAAAATGCGGCGAGTCGGGGGATTATCGTTCTGTTCAGCATGGTGTTACCAGTCCTTTTCCACACGGTTGTTCATGCGGGCCGGACGCCGCGTCTGGTTGGCGTCCTTGTAGTCAAGCTCGTCTTTCGACATCATATCGAGAATGGCTTCCGCCTGTTGTTTCTCCATGTCGCCCAGGTCGCCCTGAGGTTCCTGTTCGCTCGACTGGCCCTGTTCGCCCTGCTGCTGTTGCCGTTCTTCCGGTTCGCCCTGTTCCTGGTCCTCGCCGCCCTGTTCGTTCTGCTGGTCCTGCTGATCCCGGTCGCCCTGGTCGTTCTGCTGGTCCTGCTGATTCCGGTTCAGAGTGTCGAGCGCGTTCTTCAGGTGCTCCTCGGCTTTTTCGCCGTTGCCCTGATCCTGTTCCTCGCGGGCTTTCTGAAGCTCTTCGCGCGCCTGCTGCGCGGCCTGCCGCTGACGTTCCTGATTCATTTCGGACGCCTTCTGTTCCAGCTCGGAGACGGTTTCTTCGGCCTGCCTGGTCATATCCTGCGCGGACTGCTGCTGATCCTGCTGTCCATCGGACTGCTGCTGGTCCTGCTGTTGATCCTGCTGCTGGTCCAGCTGCTGGTTCTGCTGATCCTGCTGTCCATCGGACTGCTGCTGATCCTGCTGCTGATCCTGCTGCTGGTCCTGCTGCTGGTCCTGCTGATTTTCCTGCTGCTGCTGGTCGTGCGCGTCCTGCGTCTGCTGGCGCGCCTGCTCCATGAGTTTCTTCAGGTCTTCGATCTGTTTCTTCATCTCCTCGGCCTGTTTGCGGTCGGCGAGAAGGATCTGCTGGTTGCGGACGACGGACGCGTCGCCCGCGGAGGAACGCATGCTTTCGCGGTAAAGCTCCTCTGCCCGGTTCAGCCTGGTCATGGCCTCTTCTACGGCTTTTTCGGCGGAATTGAGGTCCTGCGCCTGAAGCTTCCCGATCGCACCCTCCAAGCTGGAACGCGCCTCGATATGTGAGATCACGCCGATGTTCTGGTACGACGAAGCGCGCACGAGCGGTTCCTTTTCGGACGCGGCGATGGCACGTTCATAGAACGTACGGGCCTTTTCATCGTCGTGCTCGATCTGCTGCTGATCCAGGCCGCTGTTGAAAAGCTCGGAGGCCGATCTGACGGGCTCCGCCGCGGGCTCCTCTTCGGCTGTTTCGCCGTCCGCGGGCTCGGCGGCCTGCGTCTGCGGAATTCGGGCGGGAGCCGCCGCGGTCTGCGCGCGGGTTTCGATCGGCGCGGCAAAAAGCAGAAGCGCGGCGAGGGCGAAGATCATCTGAACAGAGCGCGGGCGCGTTTCGGAAACGCAGAAGAAGAGCGCGAGCAGGATGATCGCGGCGGTGAGCGGGTAGGCGGGGCGTTCGATGGGGCGGAACGAGGAAACGGCGTTTTCGCTTTCCTTGCGGTCGAGCATTCTGATACGTGTTTCGAGCTCGTCGATGCCGCTATACGCGGCGGTGGAGCGGACGTAGATGCCGCCGGTGCGGCGGGCGAGTTCGGTCAGCTGCGGTTCGTTGAGCGGGCTTTTGACCGGATTGCCGTCGCGGTCCGTGAGGATTCGGAACTTGCCGTCCTCGTCCTTCACGCGGATGACCGCCGGGTTCGACGGATCGCCGACGCCGACCGCGAAGACCGGGATTTCCGCCTTGGCGAGGTCGCCGACGACGGATGCGCCGCGTCCGGTAAGCTCATCGCCGTCGGTCACGAGGACGACGGCCTTGTGTGTGCCCTGCGCGCCTTCGAACGCCTTGACGGCTTCCTCAAGCGCGAGCTGGACGTTGGTGCCGCCGACCGGGATCGTGTCGACGTCGAGGTCGTCCACGAGCTGGATGAAGCTCGCCCGGTCCACGGTCAGCGGGCAGACCAGGAAGGACTCGCCCGCGAACGCGATCAGGCCGAACCTGTCGCCCGGATTCTTCTTCACGATTTCGCGCACGAGCCATTTCGCATGGTCCATGCGGCTCGGCTTCACGTCGTCCGAGAGCATGCTTTTCGAGACGTCGAACAAGATGAGCAGGTCGCGTCCGGTGCTGGTGTCGTGCATGAGCTGTTTGCCCCAGGACGGACGGGCGGCGGCGACGGCCAGGAGCAGCACGACGAGCGTGAGCAGGATGACGCGGAAGACGCGTTTGCCGGGCGAGGCGTTGGAGAACCGGGCGGCGCGTTCGTCCGTGCCGAACATCTTGCGCAGGAGTTTGTTCCGGCGGACGCCGCCCGCGATGGCCAGAACGAGGATCAATGGTATGATCCAAAGTAAATTCCACAATATGCTGCCGCTGAGAAATGACATGACGCAGTGCTTCCTTCAGGCGGTTCCCGCCGCCGTTCCATTGTTGTTTTCAGATGATTCGACGCCCGGACAATCCTTCGTGCGGCCGGCTTTCATCCGTCCCGGACTGGGGACCGGACCCGGCCGGCGGCCGCAAAGACGTCCGGCGTCAACCCCTTTAGACACGCGGTTTCGCGGTTTGTTCCATGCCGGTATCCCCCTGCGCCGCAAATTTCCGGCAGAAAGCCTTGAACTGGTCGCCGCGGTCCCGGTAGTCGCGGAACATGTCCATGCTGGCGGTTGCGGGCGACAGCAGCACCACGTCGCCGGACGACGCGGCGGCGACCGCCTTTTCGACGGCTTCCGGGAACGTCGTGCACAGGGAGAACGGCACGGCATTTTTTTCGAGGTATGCGGCGATCTTCTGTCCGCACGAACCGAAGACGATGGCGTGTTTGAGATGCTTCAGGCTCGGCGCAAGCTCCTCGAAATCCATGTCCTTGTCCAGTCCGCCGAGCAGGATGACCACGTTGCGGTCCCCTCCGACGGCCGCCAGCGCGGCGTTCACCGCGTGCGGATTCGTCGCCTTCGAATCGTTGATGTACTGCACGCCGCCCGCGGTCAGGAACCGCTCCAGCCTGTGCGGGCCGGACTCGAATTTCGCGAGGGAATCGATGACGGCGGGATCGAACACGGCGTCCTCGCCCTGCACTGAGGTCAGGAGCGCGAGCGCCGCGAGCGCGTTCTCCAAATTGTGGATGCCTTGCAGAACGAGTTTATCAACGGGGATAATGCCCTTCCCGCGAAAAACCAGAACGCCATCCCGCACTGTGAAGTCGGCGGGCAGGTTTGCCGAAAACGTGTAGAACTTTTGTTCGGCCGCGGGCTTGAATCGGTCGAGGATAAGCGAGTTCACCACGCAGACGGCGGCGGGGTCGCCGAGCAGTTTGAACTTCGCGGCGGCGTACGCCTCCATGCTGCCGTGCCGGTCGATGTGGTCCGACGCCAGGTTCAGGACCGCGGCGGCCGCCGGATGCGGCACGGGCATGGTCTCAAGCTGGAACGAGCTGATCTCGACGACGGGGAGGTCGAGCTTGCCGTCGAGGCAGTCGATTGCGGCGTCGCTCATGGCGTAGCCGTTGTTGCCACAGGCGCACGCCCGGACTCCGGCTGCGCGGAACAGCTCGGCGGTCAGTTCGGTCGTAGTCGTTTTCCCGTTGGTCCCGGTGATGCCGACGAACGGTTTCCCGCAGGATCCGAGCGCGAATTCCAGTTCGCCGACGAGGCGGCCGGAGCTTTCCGCGAGTTTCGCGCGGACGGGGTTCCCGGCGCGGAATCCCGGGCTCAGGACGATACGGTCGAAGCGGGGCAGGGCGTCCTGCGCGCGGAATCCGAAGTAGACGGCCCCGGGCGGTTGGGGGAGGGAGGCGGCGAACGCCCGCAGGGAGTCGTTGTCCTGCTCGTCGAGCAGGGCGAACGGGATGCCGAGGCGGGCGGCGAGCCTGGCGGCGGCTCGACCGCTGACGCCGCACCCGGCGACGAGGGTCATTCCGCCGAATTCACTGGTCATAGGTTGTTCTCCTTCATAAGAACCGGGTCGCGCCTGAACCACGTATGCAGATCCAGTTCCTGATCGTTGTAAATGGTGTCGAGGTCTTCCGGCTCAAGACGCCGGTACTCCATGAGCCGGGCGAGGCGTTCCCGCACGGCGTCGACCGCGCCACGGCTGCCGAGGCGTTCGTAGACGTCCATGAGCATAAGGAGCGGCAGGACGGACCGCGGGCGGAGGGCCATGGCGCGTTTGAGGAAGGGAATGGCGTCAGCCGGATGCCCGCCGAGCACGCAGGCCCGCGCGAGATAGTCGTTGACGTAGCCGAAGTCGGGCGTGCTGCTGGCGGCGAACATGGCGTAATAGCGAGGGGCGTGCACCGTATCGTGAATCGAGGCGTGGTTGAGCGCGCGGGACATGAGCGGCAAGCTTGAGCCGGGCATGGATGCCGCCATGAAGTAGAGCCGGGACGCGTCGTCGTGCCTGCCTTCCAGCGCGACGTTGTCCGCATGCCAGGCGAGCGATTCCGCCGCCAGGTTCGCGAATGCGAAGAAAAGAGCCGTGCCGAGCAGGACGACTCCGAGCGAAAAGAGGGCGGGGCGGATCAGGCGTCCCGTGCGGCGGTGTTCGGGGGAACGGCTCCGTTCAAGCTGCTTCAGGAATTCCCAGCGGAAGCGCCTCAGGAACGCGGGCGGCCGCCAGAAGGGGGCGGGAGCGCCTTCACGTTCGTGGATGAGCAATCCAAGGAAGATCATCGCGATGAGGTTGGTCGGCCAGCGGAAGAGCACAAGGTCGAACTGCGCGTGGACGAGCAGTCCGGCGAGGCACAGCAGCGAAAGCCTCGTTTCGTCGTCCATTCCGCAGTTCTGAAATTCCCAGAACTCCAACTTCAACTCGATGTTTTCACCCGTGCAGACATAGGTTTCGCCGGCGATGCGTTTCGCAGCGAAATACATGGGCTCCAGCACAAGATAAAGCCAGCAGAGCAGCCCGAGGATGCCGGATCCCGCCGCAATGTACAGCAGATGGTTGTGCGGATGGTCGATGCGTACGGCGGAGTGGCGCATGGAAAAGAACTCCGGGCGGCGGAAGGCAAGATATTCCTGCTCGAACGAAGGTGCGCCGAACCCGATTTCCGGCTGCTCCGCGATCATGCTCATGGTCGTGTTGGCCAAGAAGACGCGTTCGTCGCGCGCGAGCTCGTTGAGGATGCGATCATGCGGAATGAAGAATGCGAACCACAGCGATCCGACGATGGCTGCCGTCAGCACGGCGAAGAGCGTCAGGCGGCGTCCCCGGTGTCCCAGCTTCAGAAACACCCACAGCGCTCCGGCGGTCGCGATGCCCAGGATCGTGCCGCGCGAGTCCGTCAGCGCGATCTGCCAGACCGTCAAGCCTGCGACGAGGAGGAGAGACCCGTTGCGCCAGAGGGCGTTCGCATTCCAATTATCCTCGGATGGACACCATTTCCATGCCGTCAGGATCGCGAACGGTGCGGTGACGGCGAGGAGCGCGGCGTTCCAGTTGATGTTCCCCGGCAGTCCGAAAAGGAACCAGTGCAACCCGTAATACTGGACGAACCCGAGCACGACGTCGATCAGCCAGAGGAGCGTCAGATACCACGGAAGAAGCCGTTTGAGCTCGCGGGCGAATACGCACACGCAGAACGGCACGGCGACCGAGAGGAAAAGCTCGCCCATTTCCGCCGCGTTGTACTGGCCCGCGTGACGGACCCCGTGCCATACCCCAATGCCGAGCAGGACGCCCGCGGCGATGAGCAGACCGCGCGGAAGATGGTCGTAAGCCGCCATGACCCGCTGCGGAAAGAGCAGGGCAGCGCCTGCCGCGGCGAGCACGATCGTCCCCGTTTCGAAGAACCGGAACGACCAGGAGGGCACGCAGAGGAGCATCCCCGGGCAGACCATCAGGACGGCCAGGAAAAAAAACGCGGCGGCGGTCATGGCGCTGCGTGTGGTTGTCTCCTCGTTCGGCATGGCGAAATACTCTCCGGAATCACTGAAAAATGGCAATCTAATACTGTACATGCGGAATCCGTTTTTTCAAGGTATCCGCGGCGGCTGTGCGCGTTTTTTCCGCCGGACCGCACCGCATGTCAGCGTCTTTCCCGAAAAATATGCGAAAGCGGGCACAAAAAAGCTTTTTCCACTTGCGAAACGCGCGTTGACGCGTTACATTATGTATCGGCGGGGCATCAAAGCCCGCCAGGAAGGGACCCAATGAAAGACGACAAAGACAATCAGAACATGGAATTCAAGGATGCGAAGGACCAAGGGGCCTTTGCTCCGCTCAGCATTACGGTTTCAGGAGAAAACGGAAATGATCAGTCAAGGAACGATTCCCCCGTCGAGCGCATCGTGGACGCGCCCGCCCTCATCCTGGGCGGGATCGTGGTGTTCCCGCATGCCCTCACGCCCCTCGTCCTGAACGATCCCGGCATGATTTCGATGATGGACGCCGCATCGTCCGGCGACCGCATGATCGCGCTGTTCCCCGAGGTGCCGGACGACGAATCCATGCGCGGCCTGATCAAGGGCAAGGCGTTCGATCCGAACACCAATTCGTTCCTGCTCAACAACCGCAGGATCGCCTCCGTCGGTGCGCTCGCGCGCATTGTGAAGACGTTGAAATTCCCGGACGGCACGGTGCGCGTGCTCGTGCGCGGCATCGCGCGTTGCCGCTTCATGGCGCTTGTGCCGGGCAAGCCGTACATGGTCATGAAGGTGCACCGGCTTTCCGACGCCCCGGATTCCTCCGTGGAGACGGCCGCGATGGTCCGCAATGCGACCAAGCAGTTCCAGGAGGTCATCTCGTTCGCGCCGAATTTCCCGGAGGAGCTGAAGATCGCCGTGCTCAACATGACGGATAATTCGCGTATCGCGGACGTGATCGCCGACACGCTCAACATCACGTTCGCGGAGAAGGTCGTCCTGCTCACTTCGCTGAAGCTCCAGGACCGCCTGCATTTCCTGACGATCCTGCTCAACCGCGAGCTCGAGGTCCTGCGCCTCGGCTCCGAAATCCAGCGGCAGGTCCACGACGCCATGTCGAAGCAGCAGCGCGAGTTCTTCCTGCGCGAACAGCTCAGGCAGATCCGCGAGGAGCTCGGCGAGGACAACCGCAACCCCGACGTGGTCGCGATCTCGGAACGCATCGAAAAACTGAACCTCCCGGAGGCCCCGTACAAGGTCGTCACGAAGGAACTCGAACGCCTCAATATGGTGCCGTCCTCCTCGCCGGAGTACAATATCTCCTACACCTACATCGACTGGCTGCTCAGCGTCCCCTGGACGCAGGCGACCGAGGAGCGCGCCGACGTGCAAGTGGCGGCCTCGGTGCTCGACGCCGACCACTACGGCCTGAAGGACGTGAAGGAGCGTATCCTCGAATTCCTCGCCGTCCACCAGCTCAAGAAGAACAGCAAGTCGCCGATCATCTGCTTCATCGGGCCGCCCGGCGTCGGCAAGACCTCGCTCGGACGCTCCATCGCCGTCTCCCTCAACCGCAAGTTCGTCCGCATGTCGCTCGGCGGCATCCGCGACGAGGCCGAGATCCGCGGACACCGCCGCACGTACATCGGCGCGCTCCCCGGACGCATCATCCAGGGTATGAAACGCGCCGGGACGGTCAACCCGGTGTTCATGCTGGATGAACTCGACAAGCTCGGCAGCGACTACAAGGGCGATCCGGCGTCCGCCCTGCTCGAGGTGCTCGACCCGGAGCAGAACAAGGCGTTCAACGACCATTACCTCGAGGTGGACTATGACCTCAGCAAAGTCATGTTCATCGCGACCGCGAACGTGCTGGAGACCATCCCGCGTCCGCTGCTCGACCGCATGGAGATCATCCGCCTGCCCGGCTACACCGCGCTCGAAAAGGAGCAGATCGCGAAACGCTACCTCATCCCGCGCCAGATGGTGGAAAACGGACTCGACAACTCGTTCGTCCGCTTCAAGCATAGCGCCGCCTTCGAGATCATCGAGCACTACACCATGGAGGCCGGCGTGCGCAACCTGGAACGCACGATCGCCTCGGTCTGCCGCAAACTCGTCCGCAGGTTCGTGGAGAAGAACGGCGGGCAGCCGCCTGAGAAACCGGTCGTCGTGGACGACGCGCTGGTCCGCGAGCTGCTCGGCCCGCGCAAGTTCACCAGCGACGAGAGCGAGAACATCCCGCGCGTCGGCATCGTGACCGGCATGGCCTGGACCAGCTACGGCGGCACCACGCTGGAGGTCGAGGCCGCAAAAATGCCCGGCCGCGGCGATCTGAAGCTCACCGGTTCGCTCGGCGACGTCATGAAGGAAAGCGCGCTCGCGGCGTTCAGCTATGTGCGCGGACACGCAAAAGAGCTCGGCATCAATCAGAAGCTTTTCAAGGAAAACGATTTCCATATCCATGTGCCGGACGGCGCCACGCCGAAGGACGGCCCCTCCGCGGGCGTCACGCTCACCACCGCCCTCGTTTCGCTCCTCACCGGCAAGCCCGTCCGTCCGCGCCTCTCCATGACCGGCGAGATCACGCTCAGCGGCAAGGTCACGCCCATCGGAGGCGTCCGCGAGAAGGTGATCGCCGCGCTTCGGGCCGGGATCCGCGATGTCGTGCTGCCGGCTGACAACGAGAAGGACATGGAGGACGTCCCGCAGGAGGTCCGCAGCAGGATCACGTTCCACTTCGTCCGCACCATCGACGAGGTGCTGAAGATCGCGATGCCGAAGAACGTCAAACCGTACGTCCCGAAGCGCGCCGAGAAAACCAGAGACGAATTTTACGAGTACGACGACTATCTTTTCCAGAAGGTCGAACCCGAGGAGAAGAAAACGGCGAAGGATGCGGATTCCGGGTCCGAATCCAAACCGGAGGAAAAACCGATTGCCCCTGAGGCGGAAAAGTCCGAAGGACGGAAGCCCGGAGAGGAAAAACCGACCGCCCGGCCCGCGGAACCCTCGAAGCCCGCTCAGCCCGAGGCAAAGCCGGAGGAAAAACCGGCCGCCCAGTCCGCGGAACCAGCGAAGCCCGCTCAGCCCGAGGCAAAGCCGGATGAAAAAACGGCCGCCCCTGAGGCGAAGAAGCCGGAATCCGCGCCCGCCGCGGAGAAGAAGCCGGAATCCGCGCCCGCCGCAGAGAAGAAGCCGGAGGAAAAGAGGCCGGAACCGCATCCCGTGCCGCAGTTCGAGTTCAGGATGCCGACACTGGTCGTGAATTACGGGAAAACCCCGAACGCCTCGTTCACGGTCGGCCAGCTCCCGCTCAAGGCGCCCGAACAGCATTCCCTGCCCGAACCTCAGAAACCCGCTCCCGCAAAGTCGTTCAGGGCATCGGAGAAGCTTCATCTCGATGTGAAAATCGTTACCGCGAACGAAAACGACGACGTTCCGGTGATCTCCCTGAACTCCCCCGTGAAGACGGAACCGTCCGTCGCGGCCCCGGCCCGTAAAAAGCTCGCACGCAAGGCCGCCCCGAAGAACTTCCGCCCCGCGAAAACGCCGAAACTCCGGGTCAGAGTCTCGTCCGCCGTGCGGACGGAGGCCGGTGTCCCGGAGAAGAAGACGCCGCGCAAAAACGCCGCGCCCCCGGCAAAGAAAGGAAAATGACCATGATCCATATTTCTCCCCGTTTGATCCTTTGTTCCCTGCTGTGTCTGGCGGCCGCGTCGTTCGCGTGCGCCGCAGACGAATCCGCGCCGAAGCAGTCCGAACCGCAGAAGGAGCTTCCCGCCGAGGTCCTTCAGGCGCTCTTCCCCGAGGCCGCGGAGCAGGACCCCGCGAAAATTTCCGCCGAAGCCTTCCTCCGCATGGCGCGCCGCGCCCCCGCCGGCGAATCCTGGGCGAAGATGGAGGGGACCGCCACGCACCGCCGCAGCGGGTCCAGCGCGGTCAAGGACACGATCCGCGTCGGCATCCGTTTCACCCCGAAACGCGTGATCGCGCAGCTCGTGTTCGCCGGAAACGAATACTACGAGCTGGGGCAGACGTTCGACACGCCGCCCGTCTTCACGCAGGAGACCGACGTCCCGGACAAGGACAGGACGCGCCTTTCCCTGTACGGCATCATGCCGTCCGACCTCACGCTCGGGTTCCTTTACCGCGACCTGGTGCGCGAGGAGAAGCCGGAGAGCGTGAAGATGATCGACTGCCGCGTGTTCGTGCTGAAGGGCGGCGAGAACGACTATGTGCGCGTCTGGCTGAGCACGGAATACTTCTTCCCGCTGAAAGCGCACTGGTTCCGCACGCTCCCGGACGACAGGACGAAGCCGTACCGCGAGCTTGAGCTCGGCGGCGTCAAGAAGGAAAACGATTTCTACGTCGTGCAGGAGCTTTTCCTGTTCGGCCAGGATTGGCGCACCCGCGTCGAGTTCGACAAGCGCGACGCCGGACGCGTGGAGGAGGCGAAGGCTCCCCTCGACCTCTTCCTCTCGAAGGACGACGAAACGCCCGCGGCTTCCGCACCGGCGGCGGACGCGGATGCCGGCAAGGATAAAACCACGGACAAGGAAGACAGAAAATGAGCTTCCGTACGGTCGGGACCATGAGGCGCGGACTGCGGCGCGGCGAATCCGGTCAGGCTTTCGCCGAGCTCACGGTCTCGCTCGTCGCGATCCTGGCCGCGTTCATCGGCTTCCTGCTGGTCGCCGCGCTCAGCTCGGACCGCGTGACGATGCTCATACGCGCCCGCGAGGAGGCCGACCGGAAGAGTTCGAGCGGCGTTTCCTCGCAGGGCGGCGAAAGCATCCGCTACTGGGACTACGGCACGGACGAGATCCCGTTCACGACGGACGACCATCCCGTGCTCGGTTCCGCGGGCGACGGCGCGCTGTTCAAAGGCCAGCTGACCGACAACTCCGGCGAGGTGGTCCTCACGAATCCGCCGTCCTCCTCGACCCTCGGCAGCGATTTCGCCTCGCTCCAGGACGCCAACATGTTCGTGAACGCCGCGAGCCTGGCCTCCGGCGACACCCGAACCACGAATTCGCTCCGCGACCACAACATCGGCTCGCTCGAATCCGCCGTCCGCTGGCTCTTCGGCGTCGGGAATACCCGGGTCGAGGATACCGTTTTCATGCCGGCCCACAAGGACCTTTCCGATGAAAGAGGTGAATGATTTGAACGATCCCCATGCCAAAGTCATGACGCTGGAACAGGCCGTCGAGGCCCGCAATAAGCTCGCCGCCGAAGGCCGCAGACTCGCCGTCACGAACGGCTGTTTCGACCTGCTCCACCGCGGACACGCCGAATACCTCATGCAGGCGCGCTCCCTTGCTGACGCGCTTTTCGTACTCATCAACAGCGACGATTCCGTCCGCGCGCTGAAGGGCTCGACGCGCCCCGTCAATCAGGAATCCGACCGCGCGTTCCTGCTGGCGTGCCTGGAGTTCGTCGACGGCGTGGTCATTTTCCGTTCGTCCCGCTGCGACCGCGAGCTCGCCGCGCTGAAACCCGACGTTTATGCGAAGGGCGGCGACTACACGGTCGAATCCCTCGACCCCTCCGAACGCGCCGCGCTGCTCGACGCCAAATCCGAAATCCGTTTCATTTCGTTTGTCCCCGGCTATTCCACCACGGGAACCCTCAAAAAAGCCGCCGAAAAAGGAGCCTGATCCCCCCGATGCCCGTCAAACTCACCACTCTTTACGACGCGCAGACGATCCTCCGCCGCGTCGAGGAACTTGCCGCCGACATCTTCCGCGCCTACGCCGGGAAGGAACTCACCGCCGTCATCATCATGAACGGCGGATTCTTCTTCGCCGCCGACCTGTTGCGCCATGTCGATCTGCCCGTGCGCGTGGATTCCCTCCCCGCCGGCTCCTACGTGCACCATGCTTCGACCGGACAGCTTACGATGCGAGGCCGCCTGAAACTCGACGTGAAGGACCGCCATGTCCTCCTGATCGACGACATTCTCGACACAGGGTTTACGCTCGCCGAACTCCGGAAAATGATCCTGGCGGACGGCGCCGCCTCCTGCCGAACCTGCGTCCTGATCGACAAGGACATCCCGCCCGAACAGAAGAAAGCGAAGCCCGACTGGTTCGGATTCCGCGCCCCGCCGCAATACCTCGTCGGCTGCGGCATGGACTCCGACGAACTCTACCGCAACCTCCCCGACATCTGCATCCTGAGCGAAAGCGAACCCTGATTCCTTTCCGCCCAGCGCATGACAGGGGACAATGAGGGAAACAAGTCTCCACATCAAAAAAAGACTCCTCTGTTCGCGCCCCGGACGCGTCCTACGTGCTTGAGCGGAGCCAAGCACAACCGCAGTGAAGGACTTGTCCTTCCGCGTCTCGCGGTCAGTTAATTTGTCGCCGAGCGCAAGCGAGGCCACCGAGGAGCGTAGCGACCCCCGAAGGGACATTCATCGGTCATCTTTTCAATCTTATTTATCTCACTTATATATCCCGAACAGACATCCTTCTAAATCTTTTTCTTGGAATCTGACTTGACAACTAGATAAAGCCTGCTATAGTATTCATAAAAACAATTAATACAACTGGAAAGCAGTCCATTTCTAGAGGACAGAACATTGAAAGGGACTTGATTATGGGTAATGCTTGTTTTAAATTTCCTCGTCTCAATGGCGGTTGCAGTTCCGGCTTAAATAATGCCGGGATCGAAACATTCAAATCTGATCCATGGGGCAAACTGGCAAGGGAATGTGCTCAGAATTCCTTGGATGCTAGAATTGGAGAGGCTCCGGCTAAACTGGTTTTCAGGTTTCACGAGATTCCCAAAGATAATATCCCGGGAATTAATGACCTTCGGGAGGCGTTTATCCATTGCAAAGAGTATTGGAATCACGAAGACTCACAGGAGTACAAATTCAGTAACAAAGCACTTGAGTTTTTTGATCAGGAGAAAATTCCAGTTCTTGAGATTTCCGACTACAATACCACTGGACTTCACGGAGAGGATAAAGAACGAGGAAGCGCGTGGCATGCGCTGGTGATGTCAGCTGGGGAATGCAATAAAAGTGTTGAAAATGCTGGAGGATTTGGTATTGGGAAAAGTGCACCATTTGCAGTTTCTGCGTGGCGAACGGTGTTTTATTCTTCGCTTACACCAGAAGGAGATTATGCTTTCCGCGGTGTTTGTTATAATATGACTCACCTGGACCAAGAGGGGAAAGAGACTCAGGGAATCGGATATTATGGAGATATAGAGGAAGACGGAACTGAAATTCTGAGCATCCGTGACCATGAAAGAATTCCTAAATTGTTTTGCCGGGAAAAGGAAAAATCCGGAACATCTATTTTTGTGTTGGCTTTCAGTTATATGGAAGGCTATGACCTGATAACGATGCAGGCAAAATTAAAACATGCAGTTTTGGAAAACTTCTGGCCAGCTATTTATTTCGGGAAGATTTGTTTTATTATTGGCAATGAAGATATTACGAAAGATAACTTGGCGGAATATATGGCGAAAGATGAAGGCCTGAAAATGTTTATGCAGTGTATGGAAAGTTCTGATAAAGTATATGCGAAGGAAAAAGTCGGTAGACTGGGGGAGTGTGAACTCTACTTTTTATTGACAGACGATGCCAGACCGGAACTCGTATGTACGCGGGCGAGCAGAATGAAAATACAATCTATTTCCAGCAAATGGGGGCTGGAGGGGATTGGTTTTGTTGGTCTTTTTTCTTGTCTTTCTCCAGAAGGAAACAGGATTCTGAAAAACATGGAGCCACCGGAACATAACAGATGGGATTCAGGAAGATCGAATGGTGATGACAACACATTGTCTGAGCGCGGACGGAAAGAAGTCCTTAGTGCATTCAAAAGGTGGGTTAAGAATAAAATCCTTGAACAAGCAGGGAAGATTTATACGGGTGAAACCGACCTGGAGGATGTCGGAAGACTTTTTAATAATCCTGATCCTCCCAAAGATAGCACACCTTCGGGAAACGAGGCACAAGAGGAAGACACGGAAAAGAACCACAATGGATTTACGTCTTCGATCAAAAAAATAAAAGTCTCCAAGATCGTTGCTACAAAACAAAAACGATTTACCGATGTTCCACCGCCAGCATCATATGACGGAGAAACCGAAGAGAATGGAGAAAACGGCGAGGGGAACAGTGTTGTCAACCCGCCTCAAGGTCATGGGCATAATGGAGAAAAAAGTATAGATCCCGTTCCAAACGGAGAAGACGGCGGCGCTCCCGGAAGCAGAAAAATCGGCAGTGCAAGAAAAATCAAGTTCGTTACAAGGGGCTTTGTACAGAAAGATGAGTATGTCCTGATCTTGAAAACACACAAAGAGTTCCATGGGGATCTATTGCTCCTGGCCTCGGGAGAAGAGGACTCGGAAGAACTTGAAATAACTGCGGCGAGGACCGATGCCTGTGAGCTTTCTGTGCAGAATGGAAAGATTGTTCATATTTCGATAAGTCCCGACACAACGTCCAAAATATATGCAAAAACACGAGACAGTGAACATTTTTCAGTAGAGGTGATCGGTTATGAACTTAATTGACAAATCCTATCTTCATCCGGTTCTTCGTCCTGGATATGACGATGTTGAGGGTGTTTTCGATTTTGTTTGTTCTGATGGTAATATCAGACCTGAAGCAAACAAGTATGTGATAGACATCCATGCCACATTCAAAAATGAGACAATTGAAAGTCTAATTAAAGACGGAAAAGCCAAAATATTTGTTTTTGTTTGCTGTACAGCAAACTTTTATCGCAAGGCAAAAGAGATTGCATCTTTCGATGAAACAATTGAGATTCCGACCGAGGAATTGTCCGGGCATGTAGATCTAACTCTCATTGTTTCTGCCACACAACAGTTGCATTATCAAAATACTTCTCAGCATTCAGATTACGGTAACGCCGCTTTTGACATTGAATGTGGAGACATCTTAGCTGTCTCTGACACTTATAGTTTTATTGCGGAGAAAGAGTATGACTCTCTCCAAAAAATCGATTCTTTTATTTCAATCGTCGCGGATGATGATATGAAGCAAAATGAACCGCTGACGGTCATTAATTGGCATAGCGACAAAATTCAAGTTAAAATTTCAAGAGTTGTTTATGACAAATATATGATACTCCAAAAAGCAAAAAAGAATACCCCAACAACAACGCTCGAGAATGTTATCTTTCTTCCGATTTTGGTCTCTATCATAAGCGAGTGGCAAGATTATGAGGAGGAATACGGGCTTTATAAATGGTTCGGGGCAATTAAAGCCAAAGCGGATAGCTTAGACCTTGCAAATGATATTCGTGAAAGAAAACAGTCGCCATTTGCACTTGCTCAGAGATTGCTTGACGCGCCAATAACCCGGTGTGTTGACGAAGTTATGAACAAATGGAATCGTCCTGGCGAAGGAGAAGAAGAATGAAATTAAAATATCTTTTAACAACCCCTTGTGAACGTCTTCAGAGCAAGATCGGGGAAAACATCCAGCGCTATACCAACGAAGCCTCATGGCTTGATGAGTTTTTCGACGAACCCTTTGATGCGGAAACTGGAATAGATGTTTCTCTCCCGAAACTGATCGAATCACCTAAGGCGGAAAACGATTTTGAAAATGTTAAATTATTGTACCCGGCCTTAATGGTTTTAACTCCGCAACAGGCAATGGACCAAAGGCTTTGGACTCATTTAACACATATAGAGTATTGGAACTATATGCGTGTCCGCTGGGAAAAAGACTATACTGACGAGGCTTCTGACGAGTTGAGTAGCAATCTTCAAAAAAGGATTAATCAAATAAAAGACCGCTATTTTTTATCTTCTGATGGAAACAGCCGATCCTTAATCCGAAACGGAATTGCGAGACTGTGGTGGTTTGGTAACTTGACGTATGATCCACACAATACGCAGGATCCCTTTGCTTTAACCAAAACGCTTTTGGAGTATCAGGACACACAGGCAGCTTTGCTGGAACGCACTTTTGGAAAGAGCTCGCAAATGTTAAGAATTTGTCTTGAAGTGTTGGCTGTTTATATGTCAGAAATTCGGGAACACGGCGGACGCAAGGTCATTCAAGAACTTGGAAAGTATATCAATCGTCTTGGCGGAACATATTTTCTGGATACGATGGATAAGACTGTTCTGAGAAATAAAATAGATGCTTTCATAAGAAGCATGTTGCGAGGATAATATGTTCCGGCTTGGAGAGCTTTTTTGCGGTCCCGGAGGAATGGCGCTTGGGGCAGGACTGGCCGGGGAACATCCGATCAGAGGGGTTGACGGCACAGTTTACAACATAAGACATGTTTGGGGAGTTGACAAGGATCCGGATGCGATTAGAACATACCAGGACAATGTAGCCGCACGTTTCGGCGGCGAAGGTATTTGTGTCGATGCTACGGAGTTCGTAGAGAATATGACTCCCGAACAAAAGGATATCAATGCTTTAGCTTTCGGGTTTCCCTGCAATGATTTCAGTCTCGTTGGAGACCAAACCGGATTGGGGGGGAAATATGGGTCTTTGTATCGGGCCGGAGTCCGTGTCATAGAACAGACAAATCCTCTTTGGTTTGTTGCAGAAAACGTTAGTGGAATCAATTCTGCAGATGGAGGAAAAGCTTTTCAGAAAATACTGAAAGATCTGAAGCATGCAGGTATGGGCTATACTATCACAGCTAATTTGTATCGTTTTGAGGAATATGGCGTACCACAGTATCGCCACAGATTTATTATTGTCGGAATCAGATCAGATTTAGGCTTAAAATTTCAAGTTCCCCGTCAGACAACACCGGATCCCAGCCAGTATAAAACCGCGGAAGAAGCTTTGCGTAATATTCCAGAGAACGCTGCAAATATGGAGCATCAGCGCATGGATGCAACAGTCGTTAATCGTCTGAAGCTGACTCCTCCATGGAAAAATGCTTGGTTTTTAGAAGAATTGCTGGCTATGTCTGAACAAGATCGCCGTAGTGTTCTCCAAAAAGTATCATGGTATGAATCCGAGTTTTCCAACAAATCTGATGTTGAGATTAAAGAGATGATTGAAAACTCCATGTTACATTGCAAACGTGCGAAAATGAGCCACATTTATAAGCGTCTCCAAGCGAACCGCCCAGCATACACGATTACTGGGAGTGGCGGCGGCGGGACACATGTTTATCACTGGTGTGAACACAGATCTTTAACAAATAGAGAAAAAGCGAGAATACAGACGTTCCCAGACGATTTCGTTTTCAAAGGCACTACGGAAAAGGTCCGGAAACAAATAGGAATGGCTGTTCCGACGTTGGGAGCAAAAATAATTTTTGAGCATATCTTAAAGACTTTTGCGGGTATACCCTATGAAGTAGCGGATACAGAGTATCTTTTCTCTGAAGAAGAGCATCTCTCCTCAACCAAAGTTCTGACAGTTCTTCCATCTAATAAGGAATTGCGTAGGATGATTGTTGTTTATATGTCATCGCATTATATGTTTCCTTATTCTGCTGAAGAACACATTTACATAAAAGGACATGAAACCAATAAGATTTATTATACATGTCAAAGAGAACGGTACTGTATTGAAATAGATTCTATTATGAAAGCGGTAGAACTGTTCCGGCAACAGGAAATCGTATCTGAACGCAATTTGCAAATCAGCTTTCCTTCGGATTTTCCAATGGGATCATATAATGCTTTTGTTGCCATAGCTATTCTTAATGAGTTGAAAATTGGGAGAATGGATCATCCTTACTCAAAGTCAGGAATGTGGGCTCTTGTTCCAGCGTGGGAAAGACAATAAGTTTTAGCATGCAGAACTTCAACTCTTTTTTGTCGAGAAACGCGTGTTTTAAGTAAGTCATGAAGCCATTTTTAGGTAGTGGCACAAAGGGTGTTGAGGAAAAATAAGGCCATCTGTCCGGAGCTGGCATTTGTCAACGAGTCATGGAATGGGAATTCCGTTCCATGACTGATTCGACATTGACTTCGTAGTTCACGAGTTGGTCAAGAATATACATCCTGTTTTTGTAATTTTCAATGAT
>JAGCTY010000057.1 GCA_017963105.1 Lentisphaeria bacterium | reverse complement strand
GGTGCCATGGGCGGCTTCGGCGGCGGTCGCGGCGGCATGGCCGGCGGCGCAGGTGCAGCCACCAGCGGCCAGCTCCAGCAGACCATCGATCGTCTGAAAGCCGGGACTCCGCGCGAAGAGGCTCTGAGCCAGATCGAAGCAAAGGACAAAGACGCCTACGCCAAAATCCAGCAGAGCATCAACGATGCAAACGTCAAGCTCCGCGCTCTTGCGAAGGAAGCAGACGTCACCCTCCCCGACACGGCAGAACAGCAGAAAGCCGATTTGCTTGAGTTCTTCGACGTCGAAGCCGACACCATCGCGAAGCTCCTCGAAGTCGACAAGACCGACTCCGCTTCCGCGATGCGCGGCTTCTACCGTCTCGTGCGCAAGTATAAACTGACAGCCCTGGTGCCCGGCAGCAGCAACAGCGCGACGAGCGGCGGCATGGGCATCGGCGGCCCGGGCTTCAGCGTCGGCAACAACTTCAACCTCCAGATGTACCGCACGACCGGCGAAGAATCCTACAAGGAACGCCTCGAACAGGAACTGCTGCAGTCTCTGGGCCGCGGCTCGAACAGCATCCGTCCCGCGCTTGAGGCGCTTCCTTACCTGAGCGACGACTTCAAGAAGAAACTCGCCCCCTATGTGGAAGACTACAAGGAGTACCTGGACAGCTACGAGGATCTGAACCCGTACGGCGTGCCGATCCCCGAAGGCAACTGGGCGGGCAGCGGCTCCGTCACGGAAATGGGCCTCACGGCGACCCTCGCGAACCTCTACTTCCCCGAGATCATCGACAAGAGCTACGCCTACAAGGCCGCGGCGTTCCTGTTCGGCTGCCATCCGTACCACAACTACTCGCTGGTGGCCGCAGTCGGAGCCGCGCGTCCGAAAGCGATGTTCTACGGCAACAACCGCGCCGACCTCTCGTTCATCCCGGGCAACCTGGCCCCCGGCCTGCTCTTCCGCAGACCCGACCACTTCGAGAACGTCGACGACTGGCCGTTCTTCTGGGGTGAAAACGAAGGCACCGTCGCCGGCAACAGCAATTATCTGCTGTTCAGCGAAGCCTTCAAGAAGATGGTCAAGAGCAAATAAAGCTCAACCGATCGGAAAGATCGAGCCCCCGGATCCGCGTGAGATCCGGGGGCTTTTCTTTTGGCGCGGGCGTTCCTTCAGACCCGCTTTTTCCCTGGTCAATTCAGTATTACCAGACGCACAGCCGGTTGAGGCCAGGCTGCAGGCCGGCGAAAGGTCCGGCCGGATTGTTTCCGTCCTCGCGGAGTTCGCCGCGATAGTCCCGGTCGATGGTGATTTCCGAGCCGTCCGGGTTCTCGAAAAAAGCCTCCGTCACCCTTGTTTCTCCCAGATCCGAGGTCGTGACGATCTTCGTTTTCTGATCGAGGATGACGTCATCGGCTTCCAGTTCGAGATAGACGAATCCGTGTCTTGCCCTGATGAATTCCGCGGCGGACACATCCTCTCCGAACGGCTCCGGCTCAAACACCTCGATGCGGATTTTCCAGCCGCTCTCCTTGACGCTGAAATCCTTTTCGCCGTCGTAGTGCTTCGCGCCGTTGCCGTAGATGTTCCGGGCGATATAGACGGGCTGAGGCACCTGGATGTAGAGGTTTTCGTCACCGGGGATGCCCTTCTGCGGGAAAGCCTTTCTGATCCCGCGGATGTACTTTTCATAGGAATCGGGATGGCCGTCATAAGACTCCGTCCCGGTGAAAACGCAATCCCGCTGTCCGTAGTCGTCCGCCCCGCCGACGAAGATGTTCTGATAGAACCGGTCGTCGCCGCCGTAGACGAACGAGGTCCCCATGAGCGCGGTGCTATGGGGGAAATGGTACGGCGTGGACCGGTTGAGGACCTGCCTGCGCATCGTATTGCCGAGGACCAGGTTGTGAACATACGCGCCGCCCTGGGACATGTTTTCGAAACTGTACGGGGACGCGAAAACGTTGTTGTCGACGAGATAGGGTCCGTGCGACACCTCGACCATGAGGTCGCGGACATTTTCCAGGTAAAGGTTTCCGCTGATCCTGGTCCCCTGCGTCTCCCAGTCCAGCCAGGTGCCCAGGGAGCAGTCATGGATAAAGTTCCCCAGAATCCGCACGTCGATCGGGGCGTGCAGCTTGATCCCGCCGATCTCCCAGCCGAAGAACTCGTGCTTGGTCGCGATATTGAAGATTTCATTGCCGGAGATTTCGCTGAATGCGCAGCCCATGTGTCCCACGATGCCGTTCTGGCCGCAGTCGTGGATCACATTGTTCCGAACGATGTGCGAACCGACCGTGTCCCTGCTCCACCCCAGCTGCAGGGCCTTCACGACGGATTCGAACTGGCAGGTGTAGCCCGGCTTCCGTCTGGTCTTCGTGAAATAATTGTCGCCCGTCGTCCCGTCTTTTCCCAGACTTACGGCAGCGCATTTCGCATCGTGGATGTGGTTGTTTTCGATGATCCAGCCCTTGCTCCAGTGAGGCCCGATCAGTCCGGGCTGGTCGCCGGTCGGCGGAGCGAACGGCGTCGCGGCGTGCGCCAGTTCGAACCCCGAAACCGTGATGTAGTCCTTCCCGGTCTCCCTCGGATAAAACACGCATTTCCTGACGTTGATCTCGACAAGTTCCCTGTTGGGGTCCGCGCCGTGGAAATTCGCCCAGATATACGTGTTGTCCGCATCGACCTCGGCGTACCACTGGTAGACCGTGTCCTCCGGGTTCGGGATCGGCTCGCGGTAGGTTTTCCAGGGATAATTGTGTCCGGTCAGGCGTTTTTTCGCCTTTCCGACCTCATCTCTGGAGCCGGCTTCGAAGAAGGATTTCCCGTTCAGGTAGACATTGCCCAGGCGAAGCGTGGGGTACATGGGCGACACCATCCAGTCACCGTAAAGCCATGTGTCGAACGGATTGAAATCCCCGAACAGCGTGTTGGGGACAACGGCCTTCCAGACCGTGCTTCTGCGCTCACGCACCCATCCGGTGATCCGTTCCGAGCCCTTTATCACGACATGCTCGTTTTTTGCGGCAAGATAGGTAATGCGTTTCCCGTTTCCGGTTCCGCCCGTTTTCGGGTCGACCCATTCGCGGTACACGCCGGCATGAACGACGACCGTGTCGCCGGGCATCGCCAGATCCGCCGCGCGCTGGATCGTCTTGAACGGTTTCGTTTTCGATCCGGGATTACGGTCCGATCCCGACGGGCTTACATGATAGATGGTTCCATGGGGGGTGCTCATAATGCCTGTCTCCTTCGGGCATGGGTTGTGGAGTGAAGTGGGCGGCTCTTCGATGCTTTTCCGTCGGGGCGGGGTCGCCTGTCGCGGACGTGGTTGACCCGCGTGATCGGAATCCGCGGACGTCCGCCGGGATCAGAGATCATGCAGGGGCGTGCCCGCGACGGAGAATGCGAGTTGAATATACACCGGCAAACGCCTGAAGTCAAGCGTGAAAAGCGCGAAAAACGCAAAACGATGCGGGAAAGAAGAGAGGTTATTTCTCTGTCTCTTTCTCTTTCCTTCCGTAGACCATGCCGCGGCGGAATGCAGCCTCCGCGGGAGCCATTCCCCAGCGTTTGAAGAAACCGCGCCATTCCTCAGAGCCCGACTTCTGCTGATCGAACTCCCGGCGGCTTGCCTCGGGCGTTTCCCGGACAAAGAACGGCGAGGTCTTCTGAACGGGGATATACTCGATCCAATGCACGGGGACATCGTGCCAGTGTCCGTCCCCGCCATGCTTGGAAATGTAATCGGTGTGCTCGACTCCGCGGAATCCATGGGCAGTCACGGAAACGAGCGTGTCGCCGTCCGGCTGGGGTTCGGAGGTGGTCTTCAGGATGTTCTTCGTAACGGATTGAGGATGCCGGAACATTTCGGGATCGAAGCTGTTCGCGAGGGATTCGCATTCCCAGAAGGAAACGGATCCCGGCCTCTTGTTGTACACCGTGCCGAATTTCGGCGGCTTGGTCTGCTGGTACAGCGGGATGACAAGAAGCGGCGCCATCGTAAAATAAAACGCTTTGAAAAACTCGGCGTTATAGGACAGAAAGACTCCGCGGATATGTTCCAGGTCGTAATGGCGGAACCGGTCGGGCGAGGCCGAGATATCGAAGTCGCGCAGATGCGCCGGCAGAATCATGTTGATCTTTTTGCGTTTCCGGAAAATGAAATCGTCTCCGTACCCCACGTCGTTGTCCTGAAGCAGTTTGACCATTTCCTCCTGGGCCAGCGGCGTGAAGAGCAGACGGAACTGGATTTCATGATCCCGGTCGTCGGCATTGAACAGAGCATTGAACGTGCGGTTCGCCGTCACGGTGTATTCGACGTCTTTCCGCGCTTTCTCCTTCTGGGAGCTCATGCGCCATTTGAGCCGCGTTTTGTCGAACAGGCTTCCGTCCGCCAATCCGGTCGGTGTCCGGCTGAACGACAGGTCTGGCGCGGCCTCGTTCCCGTAGACCAGGAATTTTTCCTTGTGGTATTCGGGGCACGGCTTGTCGACCGAAGCATGGAGCGTTTCATGCCTCGTGACCCAGCGGGTATGCGTATGGCCCTTGTCGTCGGTATAGGTCTCCTGTTCCTGCCAGGAGATGGACAGCGAGCCGGTGTAGGTCTTCATGCCCATCTTGTAGTTGAGGCTTTCGGCCAGCACGAACGGATTGCCCTGCAGGTCGCCGCTGTGGCAGTAAAGGATCGACTTGTCGCGGTTGAAATCGTCGGTCCACCCGAAAATATCCTTCAGGTCGGCCAGCCGTTCCTGCGAGAAGAAATTGTCCAGCACGAGGTTCGGGATGGTCCTGCGGACGACTTCCGCCACGGTTCCCCAGTCGAAAAGCTCGTTCAGCGCGTGCAGCTGCTCATACGCGGCGGCGATTTTCTTATCGCATTCTTCCCTCAGACGCCGGAGCAGATCGGCCAGCGTGCGGATCGCCTTGTTCAGCTTCGAAAACACATACCAGAATCCGGCCGCGGAGAGCAGCGCCGGAACGATCTGCGCGAGATTCGGCAGCGGGAGGTCCGGGAGGTCCGGGAAAATGAGGTGCAGGATGCGGAGGATGGGAATGGCGGCGAGAAGGATCGAGAGCAGGATGAGGGCCAGGCGGATCAGCTTCTTGTTCCGGCATTTCTTCCCGCCGTGTTTGAGCTGATCCTCCAGCTCGTGGATTTCGCCGCAAAGCGACTTGTTCCCTTCGACGTCGACGCCGGACAGCTTGATCAGCTCGTCCAGGACCGCCTCCGCCGCTTCGGCGTTGTCCTGCTGGAAATGATCCCGGTAGGCATCCAGGGGACTTGTGATATCCTCAGTGTAGTTCATCCTGAAGAATGCTCCGCATCAGGTCGCGGGTAACGGATTTATTCCGCTCAGAAGAACGTACTGCGGGCACGCGCCTTCGTCTCCGCCGAAGCGGTGAACGGGATGCGCGTGGTGTAACCGGATCTTGCCGCGACGATCATCTTGGTCGGCCACATGAAGAGGTCGGTGTTCCACTGCGTGACGGTATCGTTGTAGAGCGTGCGGGCCGCCGTGATTTCCTTCTGGAGATAGCTGTTCTGCTTCATGGCGTCGGCGATGGCTTCGTGGGCCTTCAGTTCCGGATACGCCTCGATCTGCGGGAAGAGCCGGCCGAACGCGGAATCCAGCGACTTGTTCACGGCGTTGCGGTCCGCATCCGGGTTCAACCCGCTGCGGAAGGCCGCGATGGACTTCATCACATCCTTGTCGATGTCGATGGCCTTGTTGACCAGCGGCGCGACGTTCTGGAGGATCTGGACGCGCTGCTCCAGGTAGTTGTCGATCTGCGACGCATCCGCCTGGATCTTCTGCTGAAGCTGCTGGAAGTAATTCTTCGCCCCGATCTTCATGAACAGGAAGATGACGCCGGGAACGATGCCGAGAACCCACAGCATGATCTCGAAAATCGTCGATCCGATCCCGACTTTCACCGGAATCTGCTTCTCGATCACGTTGATGTCGCGTCCCTCCGCATTGACGGGACCGGTCACTTCGTCCAATTCATTAACCATGGTGTTATCCTTTGCTGAAAATGAGGTTGAAAAGAATTTGCTTATCTACTATAACCCTTTTGCCGGAAATGTCAAGTCGTTTTATCCGCTTTTCTTCCGTTGTTTTCATCGTTTCATCCTTACCGGATGACGCGTTCGCCTCCTGACGGATTTTTCCGCGGCGCAATAATCCTTTCCGCGTCGGAACAAGCCCCTCCCCGACCGGACTCAGCGTTCTTTCCCCGCACGGGTCGCTCCACGCTTTTCGGGACCGGCGACCACAACGGGCTCAACGCTCTTTCCCCGCACGAATCGCTCCCGCCCTTGACAGCGCTCCGTTTTCATGCTATTTTATTTTTGCGGCCGGATCGGTTTTTGTTCGATCCGGGGAAACAGAACAGGAGCAGCATGAAACATCCGGTCATTTATGTACACGGGAAAGGCGGCAGCGCCGATGAGGCGGAACACTATCGGTCGCTTTTCGACGAGTGCGAGGTCGTCGGGTTCGACTACCGGGCGCAGACGCCGTGGGAAGCGCGCGAGGAGTTTCCACGCTTTTTTGAACAGAAGCATGCGAATTGCGATTCGTTGACCCTAATCGCCAACAGTATCGGCGCGTTCTTCTCCATGACTTCGCTTTCCGCTCGACACATCGACCGCGCGCTGTTCATCTCGCCCGTCGTGGACATGGAACAACTGATCACGGACATGATGGAGCGGGCAAACGTCACGGAAGACGAACTCCGCGCCAGAAAAGAGATCCCGATCGGGTTCGGCGAGACGTTGTCCTGGGACTGGCTCTGCGACGTGCGCAATCATCCTGTTCAGTGGACCGTCCCGACCCGCATCCTGTACGGCGGCCGCGATTTCCTGACCTCGCCCGAAACGATGACCGCATTTGCCGTGCGGATCGGTGCACCGCTCACGGTCATGCCCCGTGGCGAACACTGGTTCCACACCCCGGAACAGATGGCGTTTCTCGACCGCTGGATCCGCGAATCCTCCCCCTGCCACTGACTTTTTTCCGACGGTCTTTTTTTCGGGGTCCGGGATTGCAAATGCAGAAAGACATGGTATATTAGTCTGAAATCAATATCGGTCGCCACGGTCGCGGGCGTGGTCATGAACCTCATCATCCCCGAAAGGAAGAACGACAATGTCTGACGCCAAACTGCACGTCATGGATCACCCCCTGATCCTGCACAAGATCTCCATGCTCCGGACACACAGCAAGCTGTGATGACGTTGTGCTTGGCTGCGCTCAAGCACGAAGAGGGCACGTCCGCCCTCCCCCGATGCACCTCATCCCAGCGCCACGTCGAGCGCCATCATCAGGGCGAATCCGGCGGCGAACGAGACGACGCCCCAATCGGAATGCCTGCCCGCGGACATTTCCGGGATCAGCTCCTCCACGACCACATACAGCATCGCGCCCGCGGCGAAGCTCAACAGATACGGCATCGCGGGGAGAATGACGGCGACGGCGGCCACCGTCAGTGCGCCGAAGACAGGCTCCACGAGCCCGGACATGCTGCCGTACCAGAACGCCTTTCCGCGACTGGTCCCCTCGAGATGGAGCGGCATGGAAATGATCGCGCCCTCGGGGAAATTCTGGATGGCGATGCCGACCGACAGCGCCAGCGCGCCGCCCGCCGTGATGTCGTCCGATCCCGCCAGGACGGCGGCATAGACCACGCCCACCGCCATCCCCTCCGGGATATTGTGCAGCGTCACCGCCAGCACCATCTTCGCCGTGCGGGAAAGGCGGCTTGCCGGCCCCTCGGCGCGGGTCGTATTCATGTGCAGGTGCGGCGTCAGATGGTCCAGCATCAGCAGGAACAGGATCCCGAGCAGGAAACCGATGACCGCCGGGATAAACGACAGCCGCCCCAGTTTGTCCGACTGCTCCATGGCGGGGATCAGCAGGCTCCACACGGACGCCGCCACCATCACGCCCGCGGCGAATCCGGTCATCACGCGCTGCAGCGTGTCGCCCAGCGCACGCCTCAGGAAGAAAACGCATGCCGCGCCCCCGACCGTCCCGGCGAACGGGATCAGCAGCCCCAATATGACATCGTGCATCTCCGACGCTCCTTTTTGTTTTTGTCCGGTTATAATATATCACCGCTCCGCCCGAAAAACAAACATGCAGGTAAAAACGGCATGTTCATCCGGCACAACGGAAGCCATGGGGCCGCCTCTTGACTTTTCGGCGCAAAAGCGTTATATTATTCATGAAAAAAGATCAAATTCAGCCGAACCATGGATCGCTACGCATGAAGATCGCCCTTGTTCTCAACCGTTTTTATCCCGAAGTGGGAGGCGCGGAAACAAACCTCTATTTCCAGGCGCGGGAACTCTCGAAACGGCATCAGGTGACCGTATTCACCCCGAGACGCCTTCCCGAGACCCCGAAAAAAGAGACCATCGGGGCGTTCTCCGTGTTCCGTCTGCTGGACGTCCGCAACCGCCTGCCGAACATCGGGCGCGACACGTTCATGCCGGGCATCTTCTTCCGCATCCTGTTCGGCAAGTTCGACGCGGTGATGGCGTTCCCCGCCCTGAACCACAACAACATGCTGGCGCTGCTCGCCGCGAAGATCCGGCGCATCCCGTTCATCCTCTGCTCGTTCGACCTGCTGGACTACGCAGAAATCCAGAAAAAGACCGGGACGATCGATCCGCACTGTCTGGAGCATTACACCCCGAGCCGGACGAGGCAGCGTCTGTTCAAACAATGCAGTCATATCTTCGCGATCTCGAACCGGGAAATGGACGTCTTCCGCCGCTACAATCCGCACGTGTCCTTCTCGCCGGTCCCCGTGGAAACCTCGGAATACGAGGCCGACGTCGACCGTGCGGAGTTCCGGAAACGCTACGGCATCGCCGAGGACGCGATGGTGTTCCTTGTGCTCGGCCGCGTGTCCCGGATCAAGGGGCAGGACATCGCCGTGAAGGCGTTTATCGAGGCGGCGGACAAGATGCCCGGCGCCATTCTGGCGGTGGTCGGACGCAGCGATTATGAACCCGAATTCCTCGAGGGCATGAAATCGGCGATCCGCGAGGCAAAGCTCGAAGACCGCGTCCTCTTCACCGGCATGATCCCGCGCGCCGACGTGATCGGATTCCTGAAGACCTCGGACGTGATGCTCGCTCCGGTCCGCTTCATGAACTCCGGCGCGGTGATCGTGGAGGCGTGGGCCGCCGGCACCCCGGTCATCCAGAGCGACGCGGTCGACCCCGACCTGATCGACCAGGGCGTCAACGGCTGGCGGTTCCGTTCGGAGCAGAGCAGCGAACTGGCGGAACGCCTCGTGGAAAGCTATGAAAAACGCGCGCAGCTGCCGGGAATGGGGCGGAAAGGACGCGAAAAAGTCCTCGCCGGATTCACCTACCCCAAGCTGATCTCCATTTACGAAGAGACCCTCGCCGGGCTGTGATCCGGCTTTCGGGCGAAACACGTTTCCCGGGGTTCCGTGAGCGCACGGGGCCGAGGTTTCAGAGGAATCCGCCGGTCCGGCTTTCTCCGCACCGCCTGATCTCGTCCGGCGTGCCGCATGCGACGATCCTGCCGCCCGCCTCGCCGCCGCCCGGCCCCATATCGATCACATAATCCGCGTTTCGGATCACGTCGAGGTCATGTTCGATCACGACGACCGTCGCGCCGCGGTCGATCAGCCGCTGGAATACATTGAGCAGAGTCTGAACATCCAGCGGGTGCAGTCCGATCGTCGGTTCGTCGAACACGAACAGGGCATCCGCCTGGCCGCGTCCGATCTCGCCGGAGAGTTTCAGTCGCTGCGCTTCTCCGCCGGACAGGCTCGGCGTTTCCTCCCCGAGCGTCAGATACCCCAGTCCGAGGTCGTCGAGCGTTTGCAGGCGTTCCCGGACCAGCTTCATGTTCCCGCAGAACTCCAGCGCGGAACGGATATCCATGTCCATCAGTTCCGGCATCGTGCAGGATTCGCCGTTCTTTCCGGCGAGACGGACCGCGCCCGCCTCCTTTCCATAGCGCGAACCGCGGCACGAGGGACACGGGATATCCACGTCCGGCAGGAACTGCACATCGAGGTTGATCTCTCCCGTGCCGTCGCAGACCGGGCAGCGGAGTTTCCCGGTGTTGTAGCTGAAATCTCCCGCCTTGAAGCCATGCTCTTTCGCCTCGGGCGTCCGGGCGAAGATCTTCCGAAGTTCGTCGTGGACGTTCGCGTAGGTCGCCACGGTCGACCGCACATTGATCCCGATGGGCGTCGCGTCGATAAGTTTGACCTGTCGGATGCCGCCGGGTTCGATCCTTACGATATGCTCCGGCGCCCGCCCCTGCCCCGTGGCGTCCTCCAGCGCGGGGATCAGGCTCTCCAGGATCAGCGTGGTCTTGCCGGAACCGGACACCCCGGTCACGATCGTAAGGCGTCCTTTCGGGATGTCCACACTCAACGGCTTCACGGTATGGATTTGCTTCGTTTCAAGGTGGATCCGGCCGTCCCCGAACAGTTCGCCTGCAACCTTCCGGCGGGTCAGCTTCGCGCGTCCGGTCAGGAACGGCGCGATCCTGGATTCTTCGGAACGCAGGACCGTTTCGAGCGGCCCCGCGGCGATCACGCGTCCGCCGTCCGCACCCGCGCCCGGCCCCATTTCGATGAGGTAGTCCGCCTCGGACAGGATTTGCGTGTCATGGTCGACCAGGATCACGGAGTTCCCGTCGGCAATGAGGTCGCGCATCACGCCTTTCAGCCCCTCGATGTTCGCCGGATGCAGCCCGATGCTCGGTTCGTCCAGCACGTACAGCACACCCGTCGTGCGGTTGCGGACCGCCCGCGCCAGCTGCATGCGCTGGCGTTCGCCGGTGGAAAGCGTGGACGCCGCACGGTCGAGCGTGAGGTAGTCCAGCCCGAGATCGATCAGGCGTTTCGCGGCGGAGAAAAATGATTCGCAGATGCTTTCCGCCATCGGGCGCATCGGTTCCGGCAGTGATTCCGGCACGCCCTCCACCCAATTGATCAGGTCGGACAGCGTCATCCGGCACACGTCGGCGAGGGAAACTCCGCGCAGACGGGGCGCGCGCGCCTTGTCCGACAGCCTCGATCCGCCGCATTCCGGGCACATGCTCTGGCGCAGGAACTTTTCCACGCGCTTCATGCCGTTTTCGTCCTTGACTTTCGCGAGCGCATTCTCCACCGTGTACGTCGCGTTGAAATAGGTGAAATCCATCTCGCCCACCGCGCCGTTGGTGCGGTTCTGATAGATCATGTGCTGTTTGACCGGCGGCCCGTGGAACACGATGTCGCGTTCCTTTTCGGTCAGCTCGCGGAACGGCACGTCGGTCCGTACGCCGAGTTCGCGCGCGATGTCCTTCATCAGCGACCACATCAGCGTCTGCCACGGCCGCACCGCGCCCTCGTCGATCGTGAGCGATTCGTCAGGCACCAGCGTGGATTCGTCCACCACGTTCACGACGCCCGTCCCGTCGCAGTTCCGGCACGCGCCCTGGCTGTTGAACGCCAGTTCCTCCGCGCCGGGCGGGAAGAATTTCGCGCCGCACTCCGGGCAGACCAGCTCCTGTTCGGCGGCGACCGCGAGCGTCGGCGGATGGTAATGCCCGTTCGGGCAGCGGTGGCAGGAGAGGCGCGAGAACATCAGCCGCAGGCTGTTGAGCAGCTCCGTCCCCGTGCCGAACGTACTCCGGATACCCGGCACGCCCGGCCGCTGATGCAGCGCCAGCGCCGCAGGCACGTACAGCACGTCGTCCACCTGCGCCTTCGCCGCCTGCGTCATGCGCCGCCGCGTGTAGGTCGAGAGGGATTCCAGATATCGGCGCGATCCTTCGGCATACAACACGCCCAGCGCGAGCGACGATTTGCCGGATCCGGATACACCCGCGATCCCGACGATCCGGTAAAGAGGGATCTCGACGTCGATGTTCTTCAGGTTATGAACACGCGCTCCGCGCACCACCATTCTGTCCTGCATCATGGGCTCCTGTGTTTGCTGTTCGGTCATACGCTATAATGTATCTCCATTTGCGATAAAAAGCAATCCGAAACCGCCGGGAAATGCACGGTTTTGCGCTTTCGGAGGGCTTCCCGATCCGCATATGCGCCGCCATCGAAGAAATACATGTTTTCCTGCTTGATTTTCGTCTGAAATCTGCTATAGTAACCTGTAACGTTTCACACGAATCAACAATCCAACAAATCTTCTCCGCTCATCCGGGCGGGGATTCGGCAAGGAGATCCATCATGGCCCAGCAGAGAAAGCCGCTCATCACCCACATGTTCACCGCGGACCCGTCCGCCCATGTCTTCGACGACAAGATCTACATCTACCCGTCGCACGACATCCCGCACGACGGCGAGGACAACGACAACGGCGACGAATACCAGATGGAGGACTACCACGTCTTCCGCATGGACAATGAAACCAGCGATCCGGTCGACTGCGGCCTCGCGCTCTCGCAGTACGACGTGCCGTGGGTCAGCACGCAGATGTGGGCGCCGGACGTGGCGTTCAGGAACGGCAAATACTACCTCGTGTTCCCCGCCCGCGACAAGGACGGCAATTTCCGCCTCGGCATCGCGACCAGCGACAAGCCGGAAGGCCCGTTCAAGCCCGAACCGGAATGCATCAGGGGCAGCTTCAGTATCGACCCGTGCGCGTTCCCGGACGACGACGGAAATATCTACATGTGCTTCGGCGGCCTCTGGGGCGGCCAGCTCGAAAAATACCGGACCGGCAAGTTCGACCCGAACGGCACGGAGCCCGCGAAGGACGAAAACGCAGTCTGCCCGAAGATCGCCCTCATGAAGGACAACATGCTCGAATTCGCCGAGACGCCCCGCGACATCGTCATCCTGGACGAGAACGGCGCGCCGATCAAGGCTGGCGACGAGGACCGCCGCTATTTCGAGGATCCGTGGCTGTACAAGTACAATGGCAAGTATTATTTCACCTACTCGACCGGCACCACCCACTACATCGTCTACGCCGTAGCGGACAATCCCTACGGACCGTACACCTACCAGGGGCGCATCCTGGAACCCGTGATCGGCTGGACTACGCACCACTCCATCCTGCAGTATCACGGCAAGTGGTATCTCTTCTACCACGACTGCGAACTCTCCAAAGGCATCAACCACCGGCGCAACGTGAAGTTCACCGAGCTGAACTACGACGCCGACGGCAGGATCATCACCATCTTCCCCTACAAGTAAGCGGGAGGACAACTCCTCCTCTGCGGAAGTGCCGGGCTTTCGCTCCGGCACATGTTTCGCCTGTCCGGGAAAACCGGCAAACAGACAAAACGGCAAACAAGCTCGATTCCGGCGGGTCTCCGGCAGCAACCGGACGGCCCGCCTTTTCTGTCGGCGGTCTCCAGAAAACAAGGATCGAATACGACGCCGAATCCTGCTTCTGTCCATACGGACCGCAGCGTCAGGTGCATGGCCGGGAAGCTCAGCACGGACGCGCCCGCCCCCTCTCGAAGCCGCCCATCGGCGCGTTCGATTTCATGGTCGTTGCCGCAAACGGATTACGGCATCACCGGAACAACAGGATCTCTTCCGTTCGATTCAATTCAATGTGTTCGATTGTTTTCGCATCAAAATATTCGCGGTAAAGCTCGATCCATCCGGGGAAGTAGTCCTTTTCCGGATCCTTGCGGTTTACGACAAACGCCACATCGTATTTCGTGAGATTGGATTTGGAAAAGTCGGGGCGCAAATCCGAACTGGACTGGTAAAAAGCCTGCCGCACCGGTTTTTTGTTCAGAACGACGATATACTGCCAGCAGAAGGTATTCCCGACCAGATAGGCCGATCCACGTGTTTTTTCCTCGATATTCTTTATGTTGCGCAGCTGTGTGGCAGAGGCCGTGACATTCGTTCCATATTCGGACAGACTGTGGCTTGGGGTGAAATATTTCTCCCATGTCGCCCATGATGTGGCATTGAACTGCATAAAGAATCTGACGGCGAACAATGCGACCAGCAGAAACACATAAAAAGCCAAATGCCTGTTGCGGATGACTTTGGACGCCATCAGAACCGGGAATGCGAGCATCATGGCATAGAACAGCGATCTGACCGAAAAATCCACATTCGTCCCCAGGCACAGCAGGATCGGCGCGAGCGACGCCAGAACAAGAGCAACAGCCTTTCTGGTTTCCAGGCGTCTCTCCCGGGCGTACATCATGACCGCCAGCGCAAACATGATATACAGAACCCCGATGCTGAATGTCCGTTCCGAAGCAAACGCACTCTGAATCATCTCCACTGCGGCGACAAATGCCACCCCCAGGGCAAAGACCAGCCCGAAATAGAATTTTTCGATCTTCTTTTCGGATGGGATTTCGACCAGAGCGCAGGCCGCGATGCAATATCCCAGAATGCGCGTGACGAAATAAAATGCGGTTTGCGCGCTCCATCTCACCAACAGCATTTTGTCATGCTGGTTCTTGCTGGAAGTCGTGAACGCCGCAATCGTCTGATGCAGAAAATCCACGGGAGATTGCAGCAGGACGAAATAAAAACCGAAGCCGACCAGGACACCAATGATCCAGAAACAGGCGCCTTTCACGCCGACACAGCACGCCGCCAGAAACACCAGCAGCACCATGGGTGCCGCCGGGAACATGTCCAGGAACAGTTGCGTGCTGCAGAAACCGCTTGCGAGGAGCGCGACACGCTGCCAAAGGGAAGATTTCGCCGAAAAAGCGAAGAACAGAGCCGCTACGGCCAGTTCCCCCCAGAGAAACTCCAGGGTTATGTAACTTGGAACCGAAACGGACTGCGGAAACAGAATCGCATACCAGAAAATCCCGCAGAACATGAATGACACGAGACCGCGTTTGGAAAAACTGTCTCTGAACAGGCTGTATACCGACAGGGCAAGGACTCCGGTGACAGACAACATCAACCCCAGCGCCAGATAACGCAGAGACAGGATGGACCATCCTCTGAATGCCTTGTAATACAGGGGATAAAACGTGGCTTTTGTTTCCACCTGTTCGTGAAGGACATAATATATCCACGACTCGTCCGCCATCCCGATCGGAAGATGCCACACAGCATAAATGTTGCAGACGACAGCCAGTATCCCGATGACGATGAAAATCCATACGGTGTATTTGTCCCACGGCCTGGAGGCGACGAACCCGTCGTATATGTCCGGAAGTTCGACCAGCTTCTGTTTCAATCGCTTCAACATGCTCTGCTCCTTTGTGCCAATGTTCGGAACAACTGCCGGTTTCATGTATTTTTTTCTGACAGGCGGTTCCGTTGTTGTCGGTTAAGTTTCGCAGCCTTCGTGTAGATCCCACCGCCGACGCGTGCGAAAAGCGCGCCGGATGCAATCCTTTGCGGCCATAATATAACCCTTCGTCTTCATTTTGTCAAGGCTTCATGACATAAAAGAGGTTCTTCGACGGTTTCTTGGCGATTGTAAAAGTAAATGCAACGGTCAAAAGGGGGCATGTTGCGTTTAGTCTTACAAAAAGGGGTGTTGCGTTTAGTCTTACAAACGGAAAGCATGGACTATTTGTTGGAGTTGAGGGTATATTTAAGGCTAATTG
>JAGCTY010000056.1 GCA_017963105.1 Lentisphaeria bacterium | reverse complement strand
TGCTGTGGAAGAACCAGTTCGCCGGCGACGACGGCAGCATCTACAACGCGTACTGCACGTGGATCGTCGAGGATCCGGTCGACTGGCGCATGGTCAGCGTCGCGAACCCGAGGGAATGGAATTTCCTCTGCTCGGGCGACTTCGACGGCAACGGCTCGCACGACATCGCCATGATCAACAACGAAGGCGTGGTCGGCATCTGGGGCGTGAACGACGGCTACCTCAATTCGTGGTCCATCCTCAGCGCGGTGACCAGAGAATGGCAGCTCGCGGGCGTCGCCGACTTCAACGCCGACGGCACCGACGACATCGCCTGGAGCAACACCGACACCGGCCTCACCGGCTACTGGCAGATCAACAACAAGGAGCTCACTACCTGGACGAACATCGTCACGATCTCTTAACCAGTTCCGGGCGCGAGCGTTAGCCGCGCACTGCTTCAACAGCGCTTGCACCGGCTCCTGCGGTCGTAATGATCGCAGGAGCCAGACTTTTTTTAACAGGCGGGCAGCATAAACTCTTTTCCCGGCATAGCAGTTGAACGTTTGGGTGCACGCTGTCGCACAACTTGCATTCCCTTTTTTTCGAATATTCACTCTGCCATTCGCGGTTCGCGGCAAACATAACGAAATGCCGAGCTTCAGCGAGGCCACCACGCCCCGCGAACGCGCCCCCCCAGCAACGCGTGGACGCAAAGCGTCCTTCTGTTCGTTGTACATTTCATACGATAAATTACAATTCATTATAAACGCCGAACGCTTCTCTATTTGACAAACGGTCTGCCTTCATTTGCAACATAATTTACTCTTATTTTGTATACCATACTGTTTTGGAGGGGCGCGCGAGGCGGGGACTTTTTATGTGGTTTTGGACGGCTGCCGTTTTGCAGGCAGGAAAAGGACGCTCCGCGTCCGGGGGCTTGCTTTCGCAAGCCTCGGTGAACTCACTCACACGAGTTCGACAATCAGGAAACGCGAGCCGCGCACGGCTTGGTTTTATTCTGAGAAGGTCTCGGAGATGTCCATTGGGGGAGGTCGCTCCGCGCCTAAAAATCTCGCTTGAGCTCGACATCCTTTTTGTTTTCCGCAGAGACGCGAACGGCAAAGATAACAACAAGAAAAACGCATCACTCTTTGCGCCTCCCCGAGCCATTGCGAGGCAAGGAACAAAGTCACTGAAGAGCTTGCCATCCTGTTCAGTTTTTCAAGGGGAAACCGGGGAAGAGCACGTTGATGGTGCTGGCGGCTGCGGTCGTCTGCGCGGTCTTGGGCAGCTGCGACATGGTCTTCGCGAACATGGCGGGAAGCTTCTTTTCGCCCATGGTGTGAAGCGTCCTTGCGGCGGAAACAAGCTCCTCGGCGACGGCGTTCGCGGTGGCGGGGATTTCGGGGTCCTCCGGCCGGAGATGTGCGGCTTTGTCATAGTTTCCGCGCAGCGCCTCGAACGCGCAGAGGATGGTTTCGGAGGTCCTGCCGTCGTCGCCGTACAGTCCGGCGTAGGCGGCAAGCGCTTCCTCCTGCGTGACCGTCTCCAGGTCGGCGTCGTCGCCGGAGAACACGGCATAGACGCGGTCCAGGAAATTGATCCTGCGCATCATTTCCAGGCACCAGGATTCGAGCCGCGGCGAACGGAGCTGTTCTGTGGTGAGCATCTGTCTGGCGAGGGAAAAGCGCTGCGTAACGATGAGCTGGTACAGGCGCTGGCGCATGGTGTTGATCTTCAGTTCGTCGGAGGCGGCGAGCTCTTCCTCGCGGGTCTTGTTCAGGGCGTTGAAGTCCGCCTTGCTTTTCACGAGGTCGTGCTGTGCGGAGATGAGTTCCGAATGGTATGCCTCCCCCTCCCTGACCGCGGCTTCGATCTCCTCCTTGAGGCGCGGGACGACCTTGGTCTTCAGGTTTGCGATCTCGTCGTTCAGCAGACTGATCTGGTTTTCGAGGACGGTCGTGGTCTCGGAGGAAACGGCGGCGCCTCCGTCGGAAGGCGTTTCCCTGTCCGAGCGCTGGACAAGCAGATAGTTGATATGGGAGAACACGTACCGGCCGATGCGGTCGTCGCTGGCCTTGTCATTCTTGCCGGCGAACTCGGCGGCCAGCGCCTCGGATTCCGCGGTGAGGCGCTCCAGGGGGATTTCGGGGGTGGCGACAAGGCGTTCGAAGGCGTCGACGTTCGCGAACATGGAGCGTTCGAAGGAGTGGCGCCGGAAATCGGTGAATATCCATGCCGCGGCGACCGCGAGCAGGACGAGCGTGACCAGGACGAGAAGGACAACGGCGAACCGAGGTTTATTCGCTTCGGCGCGCTGTTTTTTCTGGATGCGCTCCTGCCTGCGTTTGTTGTTCACGTACTCGGTCTGGATCCCGTAGTTCAGACGGCGGATCGAGATGGTATGGACGTCCGGGATGAGACTGCGGCTCGGCGCGGTGAGCTGGCGCAGGCGCCAGATGGCGTCCAGCAGCTCCTCCATGTCGGCGAATCGCTTCGACGGCTTCTTGGCCATCATCTTTTTGATGAGCGCGGAGACGGTGGCCGGGAGTCCGGGCACGAAACGCTCCGGCGGCTCGGGCTTCTGGTTGAAATGCTGATTGGCGAGCATACTGATGGAGACGGCGCGGAAGGGGAGCGACCCCGTGATCATCTGGTAGAGCGTGACGCCGAGGCTGTAGATGTCGCTGCGGGTGTCGAGCGGTTCTCCGGCGAACTGCTCCGGGCTCATGTAGGAGGGGCTGCCGGAGATATCCATGTCCTCGGACCAGTCCTTCTGGTTCATGGCGAGGCCGAGGTCGGTGAGCTTGGCGATGCCGTCGTCGGTGAGCATGATGTTGTCCGGCTTGACGTCGCGGTGGATCAGACGGCTTTCGTTCCAGGCATAGCAGAGCGCCTCGGCGATCTGCTGGACGATGTGCAGCGCCTCGTCGATCGGGATGCGCTTCTCGCGTTTCAGGCGCGACTTCAACGTCTCGCCCCGGATGTAGGTCATGGCCATGTAGCTGTAGCCGTCGTCCTCGCCGACCGCGTAGGACTGCACCAGATTCACGTGGCTGAGCTTGGCGGCGGCACGGGCCTCGTTCAGGAACGTCGCCACGCCCTTCTCGGTCATATTCTTGTGGGACAGCACCTTCAGCGCGACCTCGCGCTCCAGCGAAATCTGCTGCGCCAGGAACACGGTCCCGGCGGCCCCCGCCCCGATCCGGCTCTGGATAATGAAATCGCCGATGATGCAGCCGTTGTCGAACCGCGTGGCCGGGATCGCGACCGTCTTGCCGCACGCCGGGCATACGATACGGCCTCCGGCGTCGGACTCGGAGACGGATATCTGGAAATGGCAGAAGGGGCAGGCGAAACGAAGCATGGGAGGGACCTTGTTCAAGTACGGAAAACGGCAAACAATAATATAGCGCATTCCCACTGCGTTTACAAATTCGAATCCAAAGATTTGTGCGGGAAAAACCGGATGCGCGGGACCGCGCGGGAATCGATGCGGCCGAAAAAGGGAGCAAAACGGTCGTGCGTGTTGAAAAAAGCGGAAAGACATGCTATAGTAAACTTCAAACAACAGAGGATTTCCCGCCATGAGCAATTTACAGCAGATGGAATGCCGCGCGCCGCGGTTCCGCGCATTGATCCCGTTTTTTGTCTTCGTCGTGTTCTACCTCGGTCTCTCGATCTGGGCGCACGATTTCTACAAAGTGCCGATGCCGACCGCATTTCTGGTGGCGTCAGCCGCAGCGCTGATGCTGGATCACAAACGCCCGCTCTCCGAAAAGGTGGATGTCTATGCCCGGGGCATGGGCGAACCGAACATCATGATCATGTGCCTGATCTTCATCCTGGCGGGTGCGTTCGCGGCCACGGCGAAGGGCATGGGCGCGGTCGACGGCGCGGTGGCCATCGCTCGCGCTGTCGTGCCGGATTCGCTGATGCTGCTCGGGATGTTCCTGGTGGCGAGCTTCATCTCGCTGGCGGTGGGCACGAGCTGCGGTACCATCGCGGCGCTGACGCCGATCGCTGTCGGACTTTCCGGCGGCCTCTCCATCTCCCCGGCGCTGCTGCTCGGCGCGATCATAGGCGGAGCCATGTTCGGCGACAACCTCTCCATGATCTCGGACACTACCATCGCCGCCACGCGCACGCAGAACATCGCCATGCGCGACAAGTTCCGCCAGAACATCCTGCTGGTCCTGCCCGCGGTCGCAATCACGTCGGTCATCTATCTCTTCTGCGGCGGTTCGGCGCAGCCGGACGAAACGGCGCAGGCCGTGACCTGGGCAAACGCGTTCGCGGTACTGCCATACCTGCTGATCCTCGTGTTCGCGCTGCTGGGCTGGAACGTGATGCTGCTGCTTTTCGCAGGGACGGTCATGGCCGGGATCACCGGGATCATCAACGGCGCGTTCGATTTCTGGGGCATGCTCGACCTGATCGGGAAAGGCACGCTCGGCATGTCGGAGACGCTTATCGTGGCGATCCTCGCGGGAGGCCTGCTCCAGACCATCCGGCGCAACGGCGGCATCGGCTACCTGATGGAAAAAATCAAAAAGCCGGTGCGGACCGCGCGCGGCTGCGAGTTCGGCGTGCTGGTCCTCGTCGCCGTCATCAACCTCTTCACGGCGAACAACACAGTTGCGATCGTGATCGCGGGCCCCATCGCACGCGAACTTTCCGAGCAGTACCACTGTTCCGCCAAACGCATCGCGAGCATCCTGGACACCGGGTCCTGCGTGGTGCAGGGCATGATCCCCTACGGCGCGCAGATCCTGATCGCCGCGGGCGTGGCGCAGACCTCGAACCTGGACGTGTCGTCCCTGAGCCTCGTCGGATCGCTTTTCTACCCGATGCTCCTCGGCGTCTGCCTGATCGCCGCCATCGCAATCCACCGGGAAAAATAATCCGCAGCCGCGCCTGTTTTGTTTTTGAAAAAAACGCGGAAAAGCCCTTGTTATTTTTGGAAACGGTGATATAATATTGCAGGAAACAACTTGCCGCGGCAGAGGATTCACGCCCCGTTCATCGTGCCGTTTTTTCAACCGAACAGAAATTGAGGTAACAACATGAACCGAAGAGAGTTTATCAAAGGCGCCGCCGCGCTCACCGCGCTTGCCGCGATGTCCCGCCTCGCCGCACAGACCGGCTTGACGCCTGCCACGAAATCGCCCGGAGAAATACAGAAAGTCCGCAGTCGCCGGTACAAAAAGACCGACCTGTGGATCCCGCTTCTCGGCTTCAGCCTGGCGGCACTGCCCCGGAAAAACGGCGCGATCGATCGTGAAGAGGCGCAAGAACTCGTCAAGTTGGCCATGAAAACCAGCGCGAACTATTTCGACATCCTGCCGTACGGCGGCAAGGAAAGCGGACAGTTCATCGGGGAAGCGATGAAGGATTATCCGCGCGGCTCCTACTTCCTCGCGGCCGGGCTTCCGCTTTCGTCCGCCCGGACCCTCGCCGACGCCGAATCGTTCCTGAAGGCGCAGCTCGAGGCCGCCAAGACCGAGTATTTCGACTTCTACCTTGCGGACGAACTCGACGCAAACAGTTTCCGCACGTTCGAGGACCTCAAGCTCTACGACTTCCTCAAGAAACAGAAAGACGCCGGAAAGATCAAGCTGCTCGGATTCGCCTTCAACGGCGCGCCGGAGGCGCTTGAGGCCATTGTCAACGGGCATGAATGGGATTTCTGCCGGATCGCGCTCAACTACGTCGACTGGGACGCGAAGAACGTGAAGCGCATGTACGAGTTCCTGACCTCGAAGGACATCCCCGTCATCGCGGCGGATCCGCTTCAGGGCGGCGCGCTCGCCACGCTCAATCCGGCGGCGGTCCAGATCCTGAAAAACGCCGACGCGAAGGCTTCCCCGGCTTCCTGGGCGTACCGTTTTGCCGCCTCGCTCCCGAACGTCCTTACGGTCCTTGCCGGTCTGGATACGATGGAGGCGCTGGAAGAAAACATTAATACGTTCAATCTCTTCAAGGAGCTGTCCGACGCCGAACGCAAAACGCTCGACGAGGCACGCGCCGCGTTTGCGGGCGTAAGCGCCGAGATAGTCCCGTGCATCAACTGCAGACGATGCAACGTCTGCCCCGTCAGGATCGACATCCCCGCGGTCTTCACCCTCTGGAACACCTTCTGCGAAAAGAAGGACGAGGCCGCGTTCAAAGAAGCCTACAGTCAGCTCGCCGCCAAACCGAGCGCCTGCATCGGCTGCCGCCGCTGCGTCCGTGCGTGTCCGCGGCAGATCGACATCCCGTCCCAGCTCACGAAGATCGCGCAGGCCGCGGGCGACAGTGCCCCCGGCGGTCGCGGCGGTCGCGGAGGCCGCGGCGGCGGAATGGGCGGAGGACCC
>JAGCTY010000055.1 GCA_017963105.1 Lentisphaeria bacterium | reverse complement strand
TAGCGGCTGCTCACGTAGGCGCGGTAGCCCGCGCTGGCGGAATCGTAAATCTGCTGCCGCCACGCATCATTCCAGGTGGGGTATTCGCCGTGCGCGGAGTAATAGGCGTTCTGCATGCTTTCGCCGATACTGGACGAAAGCGTCGTGAAATGGTTATGGGCGGCGGAATAATATTCGAACCTCATGGGCGCCGCTTCGACCGTCACATTGGAGGCGAAGCCGCCGTTCATGGTCAGTTTCGCGCCGCGGTCGCCGATCCACATGTCCGTGGTGCCGCTGCTGTTCGTGTAGTAGGTGCTGGTGGTCAGCGCCCCCATGGAAATGGTGTTCACGGACGCGCCGGAGTTGATCCGCATGGAGCCGCCGTTCCCGATGTTGATGTTGCTGCCGACGGTGTTCGATTCGAACTCGACATACGCGCTCTGCGGCGCGGTCGCGAGGAAGCCGCTCATGTAGGAGGAGCTGTTGCTGTAGCCGTTACTCGGGTAGTTCCAGGTCTCATGGTCTGCGAGCCCGTCGAACTTCAGGCCGCCGCTCGTCGCCATGAAAAGATGCGACAGGGTGCCGCCCGCGCCGCTCCCCTCGGACGAGGTGACCACCCACTGGCTCGTGGCGGAGTTATACGTACTTGTGACGAGCGTGCTCGGCCCCTCGACGATCACCTGACCGCCGTTCTCGAGGTGAATATTCGTGGCGGTGCCGCCGGAACCGACGGTCATGTAGGTCGCGGAGGAGATGACCCATCTTCCGCCCGATCCGACATAACTGCTGCTGAAATAGCCGAACGCGCTGACATCGCCCGCGCCCCAGCTGCGCTGCGACCCGACGTTCAGGGTGTCCAGGACCGCGCCCTTGCCGACATACACGCTGCTGAGCCTGCCGCCGACCTTGACCTGACTGACCACCGTGCCGTTGCCGTCGATATTCGAACCCGAGAAGCCGTAGGAACCGCCCGGAGCGGCGAGGACCAGGTCGCGCATGTTCCGCCCGATTTCGACGTCCTTGATGAAGGAACTGGCCCCGTTCAGGGCGACCACGTAGTCGAAGTCCTGATTGGCTTTCATGGTCGTCAGCCTGGCATCCGTGGTAGCGTACCAGACGGTGTTATCCCCCTCTCCATCCGAGAACGTGTCACCCAGCACGACGGTGCCGCCGCTGGTGAACGTGAGATTGCTCAGCGTGGCGCTGTCGCCGGCCGAGACGTCGCCGCGTCCGAACGTGAGGTCGTTGGCGGTCGTCTTGTCGCCGACGTACAGCCCGACGCTGTTGTAGCCGGAGTGGTTCAGGAAGTTGATGCCCGTGATGGCGTTGAAGTTGTAGTAGTAGTCGTACTTGTCGCCGTCCTCGTAGCTGGAATCCTCCGGATCGTCGTTGGACTTGGAATGGGACGTGGTGGCGTAGGTGTAGTAGCCGTCCTGGTAATGGGTGGGGATGTGCCACACGAGCCACTCGCCGGCGTAGTAGGGGGTTATGTAATGGTAGTGGGTCGTGCCCGATGTGATAAAAGTATCCGGTTCCTTTTCGAACTGGTTGAGCATCGACTCGGTCATGGTCTGATTGTAATGGTATTTTACGTATCCCATTCTCGTTTCTCCTCGTGGTTATGCTATATTTGATGATTTGTGATCGTGTGAAAAGAGGAAAACGCCTCCCGGAACCGCGTATGCAGGATGGAAGGCATGGAAAACATCATGGTTTCGGGCTGTACGGAAACGGCACCGGCGCGCACCGGGAATGTCACGCGCGCATAACAAGAAGAAAGATTCGCGTGTGTGTGCCGTGCGCATATCCGCCTCCAACAACTAATTAAAAAGGATTCAACGGCATACTATACCACGCGAAAAAACGGATTTCAAGCGCCGAAACAAAAAATAGATGAGTTTTTTCGTATGTTATATTAATAATTATAACACTATTTTGCAAATCGCCGCAGTCCGGCGAGCGCCCGCCGGGGATGCGATCGATTCCCTTCCGAAACACCCCCGCGGCGAAACACAGGTTTGAACATTGACTGTCCTATTATCCCGGATGCGGCTTCAGTACAGCAAAACCGCATAACCGGTTCTCATGCCCGGATAGCTCTTCCAGATCCGTTCCGGTTCCGGCATGGCATCCTCGAAATCGTCTAGCCTCGACAGCGGGGTGATCACGGCGACATGTCCGTTGATCGCCTTCTGTCGTCGGCAGAGCTCCTGCAACGCCGGGAAATCCGGAATGAACCGGTATTGCTCCTCGGGATAACTCATGCCGTAGGAAATCTCGTTCTGTTTTATGAACATCCGCACGTCCGTGGTTTGGAACGCCCAGCAGACATCCTGGAACGGGCGGCGGTGTGTCACGAGGACGGTGTTTTCCTTCGGCAGTTCCAGGGCGACCTCCGCCAGGAACAGATTCGGAGCCTGCCATTCCTTCATCCGGACGGGAAAAACAAAATTCGACGCGAAGAGCGGCGGAAGCAGGGCAATCAGCAGCAGAAACAGTTTCGCATAGCGGTCAGCCGCTTTCCAGGACAGAAACAAAACTGTCATGCACATCGCCGAAACCGCGGCGATCAGAAGAAGCTGCGGCCAGTCCTCCTTCATGAACAGGACAGCGGGGAAGCCCGTCAGCAGATTGATCGTAACGAACAGCAGAGTGAGCGGCAGAAGCACGGCCAGGACCAGCAGCGTCAGATGGAATGCCCTGTCGCGTCGCTCCTCCACGAAGAACTTTTCCGCTCCGGCCGCAATCAGGATCGCCGCGGGCGGCAGACACGGCAGGATGTAAGTCGGCAGTTTCCCGCTCGAACAGGAAAACAGCAGGAACGGCAGAACGACTCCGCAGACGCAGAATTTCAGCAGCGGCGAACTTTTCACCTGATCACGCCACGCGCGCCAGAGATTCGGAATCATCAGCAGCCAGATCGCGAGCGCGGCCGCCAGGAACGGGAAGAAATAAAAGAAGCTTCTGGCGTGCTGCGCCTTTTCCTGTCCGAAGAACCGGTTGATGTGTTCCTCGAAGAAGAAATAATGCCAGAAGTCCGGCTCCTGCCGGTGGATCGCGAAACACCACGGCGCCACGGTCAGCAGCATCGCGGCCAGCGGGATCCACGGCAGCGTGAAGATTTTTTTCCACTTCCGGTCCCAGATCAGATACGGCAGCAGCGTCACCGCGGGGACCGCGATCGCCAGGAAGCCTTTGGACAGGAAGGCAAATCCGCAGCAGACACCGCAGAGCAGAAGCAGCAGAACGCGTCGTCCCCGTCCCGTGTCATCCTGCGCCGCCAGGAAACATGCGGCGGAAGCTCCCGTTACGAACAGCGTCAGAAACATGTCCGTGATGGCAATCGTCGACAATGCATAGACGAACGGCATGGTCGCGAAAACCATCGCTCCGAGCAGCCTGATGCGGGGATCTCGATAGAAACGTCCCATCAGCAGGTAGACGATCCATGCGGTCGCCAGCATGGCCGTCATGCAGGGCAGACGGAGAGCGAAACGGTTCATGCCGAAGATTTTGAACGATATGGCAAACGCCCAGTAGCTGAACGCCGGTTTTTCGAAATAGCGCACGCCGTTCAGCCGCGGGGAAATATAGTTTCCGGAAAGAAGCATTTCCCGCGGGATTTCCGCATAACGGGTCTCGTCCGGCGTCAGCATCGGACGCCCTCCGATCGGGAGGATGCAGACCGCCAGGACAATCAGCACGAACAGGAAACACAGCCAGATTTTATTCATTTTCATAGACAGAACCTTCCCTCGAGGGGACGCGTCGGTTTGATTATAAGAATTCCGATCGAACAGGTCTTTTCTCCGGAATAAGAAAATACAATAAAATAGCATCGGAATCGAGATTATTCAAGCACGGTTCCGGCTTTTTGTTGAGGAGCGGCGGACGGGAAATCGTAAAACCGGAGCGCGGCGCGCCCCCTTTTGACCGCCGCGGTCAATTTTACGATCAGCGGCAACGAGTTTTTTTCGCAAAAAAAACGGTTCCGTGCTTGATTTTTTTCAAAAAGGAGATATAGTAAAACACGTTGTTTGACAATGGCGTGATGGTCGAGCGGCTAAGGCAACGGTTTGCAAAACCGGTTCTGGTGGGTTCAACTCCCACTCACGCCTCCAATTCGCCCCCTCCTTGAGGCGGCAGGGTTCCCCCTCATTGTCCCTGCCGCCTCTTTTTTTTTATTGTTTGACGATCCCGGCTTGAAAAAAACAGGCAACACGGGATCCGCCCGGCCTTCGACTTCGCCCGCATTTTGCCGTATCCGCGGGAGCCTCGCCGATGCAGTGGAACGGGATGGACCGGACGTCGGCGCCCCCATGCCCTGTTTCCATCATGGACCGGGCGTTTGCGTCCCGGGCGTGGCCAGTGGCCCGGAGTCCGGCTGCGGCTCGGGATAAACGAATTCCTTCCGCGGAATGCGCGGCGTAAGCCCGATCTCATGCAGGATCTTCGCGCAGGTCAGCGCGTCATCCAGGGCGTCATGGTGCCGGAACCGGATGTCGAAGTACGCCGCCACATGGTTCAGCGAATGCGAGGCGAGTTCCGGCAGGGCGCGCCGGCTGGCGGCCAGGCTGCACACATACGGGAACCGCACCGGCGGCAGGCCGTAGAGCGCCAGGACCGCCCGCAGATGCGCCAGGTCGAACGGCGCATTGTGGATGACGACATAGTCCGCCGACAGCAGCATGTCGCGCAGTTCCGGCCAGATCGCCGGGAACTCCTCCGCATCCTCCAGGTCGAACATGCCGATCCCATGCACGCGGTAGCAGAACGATGCGACCCAGGCCATGTCGGGATGCGGCCGCACAAGCCATTCGCGCGTTTCCGCCTCCTCGCCGTCCTGGAGGATTCCGCATCCGGCCGCGCAGATGCTCCCCGCGCTGCCGTTCGCCGTCTCGAAATCAAGTCCCGCCAGTCTCATTTTGTCCGTCCTGATCCGTTTTTCCTGCTCCGATTCGTTTTACCGTACATATCATACCATGTCCTGAGCTGAATTTCAAGTCGCCGGGACAGTTTTTTTATGCCGACGATTACCCTGCCTGAAGTCTCCGGCGACTGAGCGTACCCGGACCGGGCGATCCGTCAGCGGAGGCGCGGGGGTCGGCCATGAAGACAGGTTATTTCCTGCCCGCCGCGATTTTGAGCAGAAGTTCGGAGATATCTTCCGTGCGGAGCGGCTTCAGCAGGATTCCGGTGAACGGCGCGGGTGCTTCGCTTTTGCACATCTCCACGTCGGCGGTCAGCGCGTAAACGGGCAGTTCGCGCCACATCGGATTGAGGCGGATCTCCGCGGCCAGCTCCGGCCCGCTCATATTCGGCATCCACACGTCGGTAAGCACGGCGTCGAACCTGGTGTCGTTCATCTTCTCCAGCGCTTCCTTGCCGGACGTGACGGCGCCGATATTTTTGACGCCGAGTTTTCTGCAAAGCGCCTCAAGCACCTTCAGGTTCAGCTTGTTGTCGTCGACCAGCAGCAGCGAAAGATTCGTGTTCGCAGGAATTTCATGCGTTTCGGACGGCTGTACGAGTTCGGCAGGCGCCTCGGTCTGGTACTCGACATGCGGGATTTCGACCGTGAACGAGCTTCCTGCGCCGGGTTCGCTTTCGATCCTGACCTTGCCGCCCATTTTCGCGGCCATGAGATTGCAGATGGAAAGGCCGAGCCCGGTACCGCCGACCTGATTCCTCGTGCGGATGCGCACGAAAGGCTGCATGAGTTCGGAGAAATGGCTTTTGTCGATGCCGATGCCGGTATCCTGGACGGTGAAGACAAGCAGACCGGTCTTCTTTCCGCCGTCGTCCGGCGTGAACCGGAGATGCAGTGTGACGCCGCCCTTTTCGGTGAACTTGACGGCGTTTCCGATGAGGTTGAAGAGAATCTGGCTGATGCGCTGGGCGTCGACCTTCACCCACGGGATTTCGTCGGGGACGTCGAGTTTCAGGTACAGGGATTTGTTGCGCGCGGCATCGCCGACAACGGTGAGGACGGACTGGGCGAGGCGGCGGAAATCGCACATTGCAGGGTAGAGTTTGAGCTTGCCCGCGTCGAGCGAGGCGAAGTCCAGTACGTCGTTGATCAGCTGCATCAGGGTATTGCCGCTGAAGATGATATTGCCGAGGTATTCCGTGACCTTTTCCGGCGGAAGTCCGCCCTGCTGGAGCAGTTCGGAGAACCCGATGATGGAGTTCAGCGGCGTGCGGATGTCGTGGCTGACGCAGCTGAAGAAGAAACTCTTGGCCTTCTCCGCGGAAATGGCCTTGTCGCGTTCCTTTTTCAGGTTCTGCGCAAGCTCGTATTTCAGGAGCATCATGTTCGCCGTGTGCTGGAAGTTGCCCAGCATCTCGTAGTCGGTCTGCGAGAACGAACGCCATGGGTCCTTGAAGTAGAGAGAAACGGCGCCCCAGACGCGGTCGCCGTGCGAGAGCTTGAAGGAGCAGCGCGTCCCCATCCCGGTGGCGCGGATCATCTGCGCGAGGTTGGGATCCTCAAGAGGGATATTCTGAATGTCGTTGTCGACCGTGATGCCGCGTCCGTCCAGCCGGGTCATCCATTCGTCGTCTGTGCTGGTGTATTCGCGGACCTTTGAAATGGCCTGGGAGAACAGATTGTCGCCGTCCTCGAAGCCCCATGTGGCAAGGAGCTCCACCCCGTCCGGTCTGAAGTGGATGAAATTGCCGCCGTCGGCCGAGAAGTAGCCGGCGACAACACGAATGACCTCCTGGAATGCGTGGCTGTCCTCTTCCGTTTCGGAGAGGATGGCCTCCATGCAGGCCGAGCTTGCTTCCTGGCGGCGGATGCGGCGGTCGGATTCGGTGATATCCACGGCAAACATGAAGATATAGGAAAGCGTGTTCGAATCATCCGTCACGCCGTGGGCGTCGATCTGCCAGATCTTGCCGTTGATCTTCCGCTGGAGGGAAGACGTGCGCAGACCGTTCATGATCGACTGGAGAAGCTGCGGCTTCACGTCGCGTTCGACCGAGGCGATCGACTCCTGGTACGGCTTATTGCAGCGGAGCAGACGGCCGGAGCCGTCGAACATCGCCACGGGGATGATGGTGTTGTCGATGAGCAGCTGGTTTTCGCGTTCTCTCTGATGGATTTCGCGCATGGCGTTGCAGCGGTCCACGGCCATGGAGAGCAGCGACGCGGCGGCCTGCACCATCTGGAGATCGGCGGGACTGAAATGCGTCCTGAAGTTAACGTAATGAATGGCCAGCCCGCCCCAGAAACGTCTGCCGATGGTCACGCGGGCGGCAATGGCGGATTTGGGGCGGCACCCGACGTCCGGCGAATCCGCATAAAGCGCCTCGGCATCCTCGAACGCAAGCACGGGGTCCTTGCGCCTTTCACGGCACTGCTTCAGGATCGGGCAGTTCGGATCGTGTTTGCCGAGACGTTCGGTGCCGGGTCGCGTCCATTCGTTCGTGAGGCGGAATCCATCCGAAGGCTTCTGGGGGAGCATGAGGACCCGGTCGCAATGCAGAGTATCAAGCAGCTGTCCGGCCAGATAATCGCAGAATTCGCGGATGTCCGGATTCTCGTTGAAATAGGAGAGGATGTTCATCTTGAACTTCTCGACCCCGTGAAGCTTGCGTTCCTCTGTCACGTCGTGCGCGATGCCGACCAGCATTTTTTCGCCCGTGTCGGTACGGAACGGCAACAGCCATTTCTCGAAAACGTGCCAGCCGACCCCCGGGACGACCTCCTCGACTTCGGCATGAATCAGATCCTTCGACTCCATGGCATCGGCGTGTTCCGAGGTCAGCTTGTCCGCGATCACCTTCGGGAAGATGTCGTAGTCCGTCCTGCCGACGACCTCGTCGCGCGTGCGGCCGATCATGCGGCAGAACTTCCGGTTGCACAGGGAATAGCGGAAATCGTTGCCGGCATCCTTCACGAAGAAGGACATGGGCAGCGTATCGATGATCTGTTCCAGCAGGCGCTTGGAGTCCGCCAGGTTCTCCTGTTCGCGGATGCGGTAGAGGATGGCGGAAAACGTGTCCACCAGCATGAGGCGGGGTTCGAGATTGTAGGAGGGGAAAGGCATGCGGCCCATGAACTGAATGAGCATCGTGCCGATATACTGCCTCTGGTTGAAGATCTCGAATGCGAGCTGGCAGGGCGGATAGCCCGGGCATTTTTCGGATATTTCGGCCAGTTCCGGCACATGGGCGATCTCCGGGATCTCGCAGGCATGTTTTTCCAGAAGAATCGGACGCATGAAAGCGACCATTCTTTCGCGGAGTTCCGGCGTGAGTTTCGGCAACTTATCCTTCATGTCCTCCCGCGTAAACACCATACGCTCGCTCATATCGCGGTCCATCCACACCATCCGGCAGCTGCCGAACTCGCGGAAGATGATCTCGGTGATGATCGAAAGCACCTTTTTCATGTCGGTTTCCTGCTGCGTCTTCCGCAGGATCTCGGCGTTCGCCGCCTCGTATTTATGGAAGAACGTTTCGGCGGTGACGTCCTCGACCGTGCCGAGGATCAGGCGTCGTCCGGAGGGATCGACATACAGGTTCTCCACGACATGCAGGAACTGCGGAAACCCTTTGTCGTCCAGCATGGCCAGACGGAACGTCTGGGTCTTGTCCGGTTCCTGCACGGTCTTTTCGGAAAAGCCGCGCCATTTCGCGGCGACCGACGCGGGAATGAAGTCGGCGGCCTTTTTGCCGGGCACGTCCTTCTGCTCGACCCGGAAGATATGCGCGAAGCTGCGGTTCGCACGCATGAATCGGAAATCGTTGTCGACCTCCTGCACGTACATGCCGAGCGGAATATTATTCGCGAGGGCCCGGAGAAGATTTTCCCCGGTTCCGGGGGCGCTCCAGTCGGAATTGTCGGCCTGCGAGGATTTGACTTTGAAGAAGAGGATGCCCGCCTCCGTGCCGTCGGAAAGGCTCACGGGCTGCATGACGGATTCGTACCACGCGCCGGAGGATTCGGTACAGATATGGAACGAGAGCTCGGATTCAGGCAGGGAAACAAGATACGCGTCATCGCCGGTCTTCACGGTATCCGCCGGGATCAGGTCGTCAAGGCTGAGCCCGGCGAGCTTGCCGGAACTCCGTCCGAATGCCTTTTCCGCGACAGGATTTCCATACAGGATCACACCGTCCTGCCCCCGGACGATCACACCGTCCGACAGGTGGCGGCATACAGGATCAAAAGCCCCGGAAGCGAGGCGGATCTTTCCATTGTTCATTTGTTCCCCGGCCATTTTTTTCGCGCATCCCCTAGAATAAAGATGAAAAAACAGAATAATCTTTTACAGTATCACCTGTCCAAGAAAATGTCAAGTAAAAAACCAATCTCATACGGCAGAATGTTAAGAAAAAACACCATGACACGATGCAGCGATTTTTTCCTTTTTTTTCCGTACATCCGGTTGATTTTTCTTTCATCGGCTGTATGTTATACGAAAACGGCTGACCGCCGCGCTTCGGCGGAAGACGCCTCGAAACGACAAACCAGACAACACTTCATTCCGGCATAAGCCGGGAAAGGATTCGCCCCGTGAACATACGATCGATCACACTTGGAATCACGCTCGCGGCGGCCGCCGCGCTGTCCGCCTGCATCAACATCAACGTGACTGAGCGGACGTCCCCGGAAACCACGATCCGCCATATTTATCAGGGCAATCCGCTCGCAACGCGGTCGGACCTCCGGCGCGCCGCCGTCGATGTACTCCGCCCCCTGCTCCCGTACTACTCGAAGAACGGCGCGCGGCTGCATCAGGGATTCACCGGCGCGAGCTACCCGGACAGCACCGCGGAGATGGAGGCGTTCTCCCGACCGGTGTGGGCGCTCGGTCCGCTCTGGGCCGGCGGCGGAGACGATCCGGAGTTGCGCGACGTGTGCGTACGCGGCCTGATCGCGGGCACCGATCCGGCGAATCCCGAATACTGGGGGAACGTCGGCGACTACGACCAGAGGATCGTCGAGATGGCGGCGATCGGGCTGGCGCTGGCGATCGCGCCGGAAAAAGTCTGGGATCCGCTGACGCCGGAACAGCAGGACAATCTGTACAACTGGCTGAACAACGCGAACCTCCGCAAAGCCTGGCCGTGCAACTGGGAGATGTTCCGCGTGGTCGTGAACATCGGGTTCCGCCGCGTCGGACGCCCGTACGACAAAAAATCGGTCGAATCCGCGCTCAACGCCATGGAGCCGTGGTACCTCGGCAACGGCTGGTACACCGACGGCGAAAACGCCCACGCCGACCACTACAATTCCTGGGGCATGCACTTCTACTGCCTGCTGTACGCCGCGCTCATGAAGGACGAGGATCCCGTCCGCGCCGAACTCTACAAGGAGCGCGCACGCATCTTCGCGCAGGACTACATGTATTATTTCGGCGGCGACGGCTCCGCGATCCCGTACGGGCGCAGCCTGGCCTACCGGTTCGCCGAAGCTGCGTTCTGGGCGGCCTACGCCTACGCGGACGTCGGCGGGATCGAACCCGGCGTGCTGAAGGGCCTCTTCCTGCGGAACATGCGGAAATGGTTCAGCCGTCCGATCTTCGACGCGGGCGGCGTCCTGACGGTCGGCTACGCGTACCCGAACATGAGCATGGCGGAGAGCTACAACGGGTTCGGCTCGGTCTACTGGGGCATGAAATCGTTCCTCGTGCTCGCCCTCCCCGAGGACCATCCGTTCTGGGCCGCCGAGGAACTCCCGATGCCGGAGCTGCCCGCCTCGCGCCGCATGGACGGCCCGCACTTCATCGCCCAGCGCGACGGCGCGCACGCCGTGTTCTTCGCCGCCGGGCAGAAGCCGCGCATGCAGCACACGCACGGCCAGGCGAAATACGAAAAGTTCGCCTACTCCAACCTGTTCGGATTCGGCACGCCGAAGGGCCCCTATGGGCTCTCCCAGATCGTCCCCGACTCCATGCTCGCGATCACCGACGCCGGCAGCGACCGCTACGCAGTCAAGCGCGACACGAAGGACTACGAGGTCACCGACGACTGGATCCGCACCGACTGGTCCCCGCTCATGGGCGTCAATGTCCGCACCTGGATCGTACCCGCCCTGCCCTGGCATGTCCGCATCCACGAGATCACCACCGACAGGCCGCTTCAGGCCTTCGACGGCGGATTCGCGTTCCCCGCCGACGGCGTCTCCGTGAAGACCGACCGCAAATCCGTCTTCGCCTCGCAGCCAGGCGGCATGTCCTGCGGGGCAGTCGATATCTCCGGCGGCCGCACCGCGGTCAACCAGAGCACGGAGCCGAACACGAACCTGATCCTGCCGCGCGCCACGATCCCCGGGCTTCAGGGCAATGTCCCGAAGGGCACGACCACGCTCGTTTCCGCGTTCTTCTGCGGGAGCGGCGACCGCGGCGCAACGCCGTCCGTAACGACCTCGGACGATGCCTACACGGTATTGATCGGCGACAGGACAATCGTGATTCCGCGCAAATAAGAATCATGAATTTTATTTAAGCTTTTTACGTTTTTTCGCTTGACACTCCCCGTTTTCCGTGTATATTTAGCTTTTGACGGAACAATAATCCCGAGTTAAGCTCAACTTCAACCATCAAGGAACCACAAAATGAACCGTAAAACGACCGGAAGCATGCTCCTCGCCCTGATCGCCATGACCATCGGCGCGACCGCCTGCCAGTCCGCCCCCGTGCCGGAAGCCGATCCCGAAGCATCCCTCAAGGGCGCCATGACCGTGAACATGAACGACAAGCTCAAAATCTCCGACACCATGTTCGGTATCTTCTTCGAGGATATCAACTACGGCGCGGACGGCGGCCTCTACGCCGAGCTCGTGGCGAACCGCGACTTCGAATGCACCCCGGCCGACGCGCGCGGCTGGAGCTCGAAGAAATTCTGGGCCCCCGACGGCTCCATGAAGTTCGACATCGCCACCGACGATCCGATCCACGCGAACAATCCGCACTACGGCGTGATCTCCGTCGACGCGGTCGGCGCGCGCCTCCTCAACGAAGGCTTCGGCGGGTTCCGCTACGAAAAGGGCGCGAAATACGACTTCTCCATGTTCGCGCGCCAGCAGGGCGACAAGCCCGTCAAGATCGAGGTCGGCCTCCTCTCCGACACCGGCGCGGTCCTCGCCTCCAAGACGGTCGACGTGAAGTCCAAATCCTGGGACAAGGTCTCCGTCACCCTCACCGCCTCCGCCGGCAACTCCACCGCCGACGCCTGCGGCAAGTTCTACCTGAAACCCCTCACCGCCGGCGCTGCCGCCGCCGTCGACATGGTCTCCCTCTTCCCGCAGGACACCTTCAAAGGCCGCAAGAACGGCCTCCGCAAGGACCTCGCCCAGACGCTCGCCGACCTGAAGCCGCAGTTCGTCCGCTTCCCCGGCGGCTGCGTGGCGCACGGCAACAGCTGGCAGGACGACTGCTACTACTGGAAGGACTCCGTGGGCTCGCTTGAGGAACGCAAGCCGATCAAGAACCGCTGGGGCTACCACCAGACCCGCGGCCTCGGCTACTTCGAATACTTCCAGTTCTGCGAAGACATCGGCGCCTACGCGCTCCCGATCATCACCGTCGGCGTCGACTGCCAGTTCGCAGGCGGCCAGCAGGCCGTCCCGATGGACCAGATGGGCCGCATCGTGCAGGACGCCCTCGATCTCGTCGAATTCGCCAACGGCGCCACCGACACCAGGTGGGGCGCCCTCCGCGCGAAGATGGGCCATCCGAAGCCGTTCGGTCTGAAATATATCGGTCTCGGCAACGAGGAGCAGATCTCCGACGCCTTCGAACAGCGCTTCAAAATGGTCAACGACGCCCTCGTCGCCAAGTATCCCGACATCGTCGTGGTCGGCACAGTCGGCCCCAGCGCCGAAGGTCGCGACTACGAACGCGGCTGGAGATTCGCCCGCCAGGAGAAGCTCCCCATCGTCGACGAGCATTTCTACAGGGATCCGAACTGGTTCGTGAACAGCGCCCAGCACCGCTACGACAACTACGACCGCACCGGCCCGAAAGTCTACGCCGGCGAATACGCCGCCCACGCCCAGGGCAATCCGCGTCCGAACACCATCGAGACCGCCCTCGACGAGGCCATCTTCCTGACCGGCGTCGAACGCAACGGCGACGTCGTCGTGATGTCCTCCTACGCGCCGCTCCTCGGCAAGCACGGCAACATGCAGTGGACCCCGAACATGATCTACTTCTCGAACACCAAGGTCGACAAGACCACGACCTATGAAGTTCAGAAGCTCTTCGGCGCCAACGCCGGCACGAACTACCTCAGGAACACCCTCGACTTCGGCAATGCCCTCGACCGCCGTCAGGCGCTGAAAGTCGCCGCCTCCGCCGTCCAGACCCAGGACGGTGACACGGTCCTGAAATATGTCAACACCCTCGACCAGGCCGTCTCCATCACCGTCACGCTCGACAACGGCAAAGGCATCCCCGCCTCCGCGAAGCGTACCGTCCTCACCGGACCCGCCTTCACCGGAAAGGATTACAACCTCACCGACAGCTACATCAAGCTCGGCGAAAAGTTCATCGTGAACCTCCCCGCCCACTCCATGACCGTCATCCGCTTCTGAGCGGACGCCGGTCCGTCCGAGCGGACCAGACCACAAAGCCTGTCCCGGCTGAATCTCTGTTCGGGACAGGCTTTTTTCCCGCAGGGGAAACCGGAACCATATTATAACAATGGAAAAATGGAAAGAAAAAACACAGGAACCATGGCATCCGGCAAGGAGTATCTGACATTTGTCCTGGATCAGCTTTCCGGGCTGAACGGGATCAGCAGCCGCGGGATGATGGGCGAATACATCCTGTATTTCCGGGACAGGATCGTCGGCGGCATCTACGACGACCGTCTGCTCGTCAAGCAGGTCCCCGCCGCGCTCGCCCTCATGCCGGATGCGCCCCGCGAACTGCCGTATCCGGGAGCGAAGGAAATGCTGCTGGTCGAGGACGTCGACAACGGGGATTTTCTCCGGAAACTGCTGCTCGCCATGTATGACGAGCTTGAGCCCCGGAAAGGTACGTCAAAAAGAAAAACAAAGGTGTAAAAACAGGCGCGGACTGAACGCAGGAAGCATCATGCGTCAAAAAAAAAAGAAAATATTTTATTCGGAAGATACAATATTTCGTCACATCGAAACGTTATTTGAATAGCACGCGGAGGTCCGGCCCCATCCCGAAACTATGATCCCGGACGCCGGAACATGAAATAAGACGGTCAGAACGACAGAAAGGAACCCCCGGCCATGAAAAACTTCTCAGCATTCATTCTTGCGGCATTGATGATTTCCGCGACGGCACTTTACGCACAGGGACGCGGCGGACGCCCCGGAGGAGGAGGCGCGATCCCCGGCGGCGGACGCCCCGGAGGAGGAGGCGCGATTCCCGGCGGCGGACGCCCCGGAGGAGGAGGCGCGATTCCCGGTGGCGGACGTCCCGGCGGCGGCGCGGTCGTTGTCCCCGGTCAGCCCGGCGGACGCCCCGGCGGCGCGGTCGAGCCATGCGGAACAGTAGATCTTCTTCTTCTCGTCGAAGGAAAGCCCGCCCTCCGCCGC
>JAGCTY010000004.1 GCA_017963105.1 Lentisphaeria bacterium | reverse complement strand
TTTCCAATACTCTCGGCAATGCTGCGGAACGAGAGATTCTTGTTCAGATAACGTTCCAGACGATTCCGTTCTTCTTCGCTCAAATGTGCCATCCATGGCCTCCTGAGGATAAAGTTTGTAAGACTAAACGCAACACCCCTTTTTGTAAGACTAAACGCAACATGCCCCCTTTTGACCGTTGCATTTACTTTTACAATCGCCAAAATGCGGAAAGATGAGGCCTGAGGTTATGGTTTCCGCTTGAATTTTCGGTGAAGACGTAGTATATTAATTGTTTATAATCTTTTCTGCCGCGATTGTCCGGCACGGTGCCGGGCAGGGATGGCGAACGTCGTAAGGAGACGCCCCATGAGAAAGATTCAAATCGTCGATGTGTCGTTGCGCGAACAAGCCGCGTGCAATGGCAGTTCCTTAAGCTTTAAGGAAAAGATCGAGGTGGCGCGCCAGCTTGACAAGCTGAACGTGGATGCCATTGAAACGGCTCCGATCGTGAACGGGAAAAACGACATCGTTTTCCTTCACACGCTTGCACCCCTTATGACTCGCTGCATTCTTGCCTGCCCGGTGGGGCTTGATCCGGAGCTTCTTCCGGATACCTGGGAGGCACTTCGCGCCGCGAAACGCCCGCGCCTGAACGTGGTCGCGCCGGTTTCGACGGTGCAGATGGAGTACCAGTTCCACAAGAAACCGCCGGTCGTGCTGGACATGATCCGCGCGCAGGTGAAGGCCTGCCGCGAACTCTGCGAAGACGTCGAACTCTCCCTGCAGGACGCCACGCGCGCCGAGCTTGATTTCCTCGCGCAGGCCATCCGCGCCGGCATCGAATCCGGCGCGGGCATCATCACCGTGTGCGACACGGCGGGCGTCATGCTGCCCGACGAGTTCAACAAGTTCGTCGCCGCGCTGAACGAAGCCGTGCCCGAGCTCGCGAACGTGACGCTGTCCTTCGCGTATTCCAACGCCCTGCACATGGCCGCGGCGTGCATCTTCGCCAGCGTGAACTCCGGTTTCGCGCAGATCAAGACCACATGCGTCGGCATGAATGAACCCAGTCTCCGCAGCATCGCGCATGTCTTCCGCGCGAAGGGCGACGCCCTCGGCGTGTCCTGCGACCTCAACATGACCGTGCTGGAGAAATCCTACGAGCAGATTCGCCAGATTCTGAACGGAAGCGCCGAGCAGGACGAATGCGCCGAACAGGATGCGCCTGCGTCCGGCGAAGTCAGCTTCAGTCTCTCCAAGTCCGATTCCCGCGAAGACGTCGCCGACGCCGTCCGCCAGATGGGCTACGACCTCGACGACAGCGCTCTGGATTCCGTCTACGAATCCGTCCAGCGCATCGTGCAGAAGAAGACGGAGGCGATCGGCCCGCAGGAACTCGAATCCATCATCGCCACGGTCTCCCTCCAGGTGCCGTCCACCTACAACCTCAAATCTTTCGTCATCACCTCCGGCAACGAGATCACGTCCTATGCCCATGTCATCCTCGAACGCAACGGCGAAGAGGTGAAGGGATTCGGCACGGGCGATGGCCCGATCGACGCCGCGTTCCTGGCCGTCGACGAGATCCTCGGCCGCCACATCGAGCTGGTCGACTTCAAGATCGACTCCGTGACCGCCGGCGCGTCCGCCATGGGCTCCACCACCGTGAAGCTCCGCTATGAGAACAAGGTGTACGCGGGCAAAGGCGTCTCCACCGACGTGATCGGCGCCAGCATCCGCGCGTACCTCGCCGCCGTGAACAAGATCTGTTACGAGGCAGGTGTCAAATGAAACTGTCGTTCTCGACCAATCGTTGGGAATCGTACAGTTTCGACGATTTTATCCGGATCGCCCGGGAATACAGGTTCAACGGGATCGAAGTCCACAATATCGACACGCCGAAGCTCCGGAACGATTTCCGGCCGGAACGCCTCGCCGGCGTCCAGCACAAACTCCGCAACGCCAATCTGTGCATCTCCTGCCTCGACCTCGTGAACGACATCGCCGCGAAGCCGGAGGCCGCGTTTGACGAGCTCAAACGCTGCCTGGAGACCGCGCGCCGTCTGCACGTGCCCTACATCCGCCTGAAAACCGCCGGAAATACCCCCGACGACGATGCCGCCGCCCGCGCCTTCATCGGCCGCGCGCTTCCGCTTGCGGAACAGGTCCGCGTGGTCCTGCTCGTGGAAACGGTCGGATTCTACGCCGACACGCAGAAGCTCGGCGACCTGCTCGCGAGCTTCATGACGGACAACCTCGCCGCCCTGTGGGACCTGCATTATCCCTACCGTGTCTGCGGCGAAACGCCCGAAGCCACGGTCAAAAACCTGGGCGCCTATATCAAGCACGTCCATCTGAAAGACTCCGAAAGCGCCGAGGTCCACGCGATCGTCGGCGAAGGTTCGCTCCCGCTCGACCGCGTGATGAACGCCCTTCGCTCCGTGAACTACGACGGGTTCATCTCCATCGAATGGGACCCGAAGTGGGAGGCCGAAATCAGCTCGCCCGACGTGATCTTCGCGCAGTTCGTGAGCTACATGAGCCGGTTCGAGCTGGCGCGCGCCAAGGCCACCCTCTATGAAAACAACCGTCACACGGGGAAGTTCATCTGGAAGAAGGACATTCTGATCGAAAAGACGTTCTCCCAGGTGCTCGACGCCATGGTCCGCGAATTCCCCGACCAGTATGCGTTCAAGTACACTACGCTCGACTACACGCGGACCTATTCCGAGTTCCGCGACGACGTGGACACCTTCGCCCGCGCGCTGATCGCCCTCGGCGTGAAGCCCGGCGCCAAGGTCGCGATCTGGGCCACGAACGTGCCGCAGTGGTATATCACGTTCTGGGCGACCACGAAGATCGGCGCCGCGCTCGTCACGGTGAACACCGCGTACAAGATCCAGGAGGCCGAATACCTGCTGCGCCAGTCGGACACCCACACGCTCGTGATGATCGACGGCTACCGCGACTCCGATTACGCGGGCATCATGAACGAACTCTGCCCCGAGCTTGCACAGACGAAGGCCGGCGAACCGCTCCACGCGAAACGCCTGCCGTTCCTCCGCAACATTATCTCGGTCGGGTTCCGTCAGCCCGGCAGCCTGACCTGGGAAGAAGCCGTGGAATACGCCCAGAAGGTGCCGATGGAGGAGCTCCGCCGCCGCGCCGACGCCGTGGACATCCATGACGTCTGCAATATGCAGTACACCTCCGGCACCACAGGATTCCCGAAGGGCGTCATGCTCACCCATTACAACGTGGTGAACAACGGCAAGTGCATCGGCGACAGCATGGACCTCTCCACCGCCGACCGCATGATGGTCCAGGTGCCCATGTTCCACTGCTTCGGCATGGTGTTGGCGATGACCGCGTCCATGACGCACGGCACCACGCTGTGCCCCCTGCCCTATTTCTCCCCGAAATCCGCCCTCGCCTGCATCAACCAGGAGAAGATCACCGCGTTCCACGGCGTGCCAACCATGTTCATCGCCATGCTGGAGCACCCCGATTTCCCGAAGACGAATTTCTCCTACATGCGCACCGGCATCATGGCGGGTTCGCCATGCCCGGTGTCCGTCATGCAGGACGTCGTGAACAAGATGAACATGACCGAGATCGTGATCGTGTACGGCCAGACCGAGGCTTCGCCCGGCTGCACCATGAGCCGCACCAACGACCCGCTGGAGGTTCGTGTGGAGACAGTCGGCTGCGCCATGCCGGAGATCGAATGCCGCATCGTGGACCCCGCGACCGGAAAGGACCTCCCGGACAACGTTCCCGGCGAATTCCTCGCCCGCGGCTACAACATCATGAAGGGCTACTACAAGATGCCGCTCGAGACCGCCGCCGCAATCGACGCGGACGGCTGGCTTCACACCGGCGACCTGGCGCTCCGCACGCCCGAAGGCAACTACCGCATCACCGGCCGCCTGAAGGACATGATCATCCGCGGCGGCGAAAACATCTACCCGAAGGAGATCGAGGAGTTCATCTACACGCATCCGAAAGTCTCCGATGTGCAGGTGATCGGCATCCCTGACGAGCAGTACGGCGAAGAGATCGTGGCATGCGTGATCCTGAAGGAAGGCGAGACCATGACCGAGGAGGAGATGAAGGACTTCGTACGTTCGCATATGGCGAAGTACAAGGTTCCGCGCTACGTCGACTTCGTGAAGGAGTTCCCCATGAACGCCGCCGGCAAGATCCTCAAGTACAAGATGCGCGAGGACGCCGTGAAACGCCTCAAGATCAAGAAGGTCGACGGCATCGTCGCCGAGTGACCCTTCCTCGCCGCGCCCGCGGCCGTTTCCCCGGCGGAGGCCGAATCCGTTCGCTTCCGCCGGGTTTCCGCATTCCGCGCGGCACCCGAATATGTTTTTGATTTGCAAGTGAACTGATACCGAACAAGGAGACCCGATCCGATGAGTTCCGCGAAACAGTTTGTCACGATGGACGGCAACGAGGCGTGCGCCTACGCCGCATATGCGTTTTCCGAAGTCGCCGCCATCTACCCGATCACTCCGTCCTCCCCGATGGCGGGAAAGACCGACGAATGGGCGGCGAAAGGCCGCAAAAACGTGTTCGGCCAGACCGTGACCCTGGTGGAAATGCAGTCCGAGGCGGGCGCAATCGGCGCGATCCACGGCTCGCTCGAGGCGGGCGCGCTCTCCACATCCTTTACCTCCTCGCAGGGGCTCATGCTCATGATCCCGGTCATGCACCGCATTTCCGGCGAACGCCTCCCCGGCGTCCTGCACGTGGCGTCCCGCACGGTCGGCACGCACGCGTTGTCGATCTTCGGTGACCATTCGGACGTGATGAACTGCCGCCAGACCGGGTTCGCGATGCTCTCCAGCGCGAACGCGCAGGAAGTGATGGACCTGGCGCCCGTGGCGCACCTCGCCGCGATCGAGGGCTTGATCCCGTTCCTGCATTTCTTCGACGGATTCCGCACCTCGCACGAGCTCTCCAAGGTCGAGCCGATCGACTACGCCGACCTGAAGCCGCTCGTCGACATGAAGGCGCTCGAGGCGTTCCGCGCCCACGCGCTGAACCCGGAACACCCGATGCTCCGCGCGACCGTGCAGAACCCGGACATCTTCTTCCAGGTGCGCGAGGCGAACAACGCGTTCTACGACGCGCTGCCCGGCATCGTGCAGTCCTGCATGGACAAGATCGCGTCCGTGACCGGCCGCCGGTACCACCTCTTCGACTACTACGGCGCGCCTGATGCCGAATACGTCGTCGTCGCCATGGGCTCCGTCTCCGGCACCATCCGCGAGACCGTCGACTGGCTGAACGCCCGCGGCGGGAAAACCGGGTTCCTTCAGGTCCACCTGTACCGCCCGTTCTCCGCGAAGCATTTCCTCGCCGCGCTGCCCGCCTCGGTCAAGCGCATCGCCGTGCTCGACCGCTGCAAGGAAATGGGCGCGGCAGGCGATCCGCTGTATCTGGACGTCCGTTCCGTGCTGGCCGAGGCGAAGCATCCCGCCGCGCTTTCCGTGTACGGCGGCCGTTATGGCCTGTCCTCGAAGGACACCGACCCGGCGCAGATCGAAGCCGTCTTCCGTAATCTTGCCGCCGAAAAGCCGATGAACAGCTTCACCATCGGCATCGTGGACGACGTGACGCGCCGTTCGCTCCCGGTCGAAGCACCGCTCTATCCCGACGACGAGCACATCGTCTGCTGCAAGTTCTGGGGCCTCGGCTCCGACGGCACGGTCGGCGCGAACAAGAATACCGTGAACATCATCAACGCCCACACCCCGAAGTACGCCCAGGCTTATTTCGAGTACGACGCCAAGAAGTCGTTCGGCGTGACCAAGTCGCACCTCCGTTTCGGCGACAAGCCGATCCGTTCCTCCTACTACGTGAAGGCCGCCGACTTCATCGGCTGCCACAACGCCACGTACATCTCCAAGTACGATGTGGCGGGCGAGCTCAAGCCGAACGGCACGCTCCTGCTGAACTGCCCGTGGACGCCCGCCGAGCTCGACGAAAAGCTCCCGGCGCACGTCAAGCGCACGCTCGCCGAACGCCATGCGAAGCTCTACCTGATCGACGCCGTCGCCATCGCGGAACGCCTCGGCCTCGGCAGCCACATCAACATGGTCCTGCAAGCCGCGTTCTTCCGCCTCGCGAACGTCATCCCCGTGGACGACGCGGTCGCGTTCATGAAGGCCGCCGCGAAGAAGACCTATTTCGCCAAGGGCGACGACGTGGTGAACCGCAACCTCGCCGCCATCGACGAGGGCGTGAAGAGCCTCGTGGAAGCGCTCGTGCCGGAATCCTGGCTGAACGCCGCCGATCCCGCGCCCGCCGCACGTCCCGGCCTCCCCGCTGTCGTCACGAACCTCCTCGAGCCGATCAACGCCCAGAAGGGCGACGACCTGCCCGTGAGCGCGTTCAAGGGCTACGAGGACGGCGTGATCGACATGGGCCTGACCGCTTACGAGAAACGCGACATTGCGGTCCACGTGCCCGTCTGGGATCCCGCGAAGTGCATCCAGTGCAACAAATGCGCGTTCGCCTGTCCGCACGCCGTGGTGCGCCCGTACCTGCTGACCGAGGCGGAAGCCGCAGCCGCGCCCGCACCGCTCCGTACGGAACCCGCCAAAGGCGGCAAGCCCGGCTACGTCTTCACGCTCCAGATCAGTGCCGCCGACTGCACTGGTTGCGGCGTCTGCGCGTCCGTCTGCCCGGCAAAGGAGAAGGCTCTCACCATGACCCCGAACGCCGAGACCGACCACGACCTGGCGAACTGGAATTACCTGCTGTCGCTCCCGGCCAAGTCCGACGTCTTCAACCCCTACACGGTCAAGGGCAGCCAGTTCCGCCGCCCGCTCCTCGAGTTCTCCGCCGCCTGCGCCGGCTGCGGCGAAACGCCCTACGCCAAGCTGCTGACCCAGCTTTTCGGCGACCGCGTGTACTGGGCGAACGCCACCGGGTGTTCGCAGGCGTGGGGCTCGCCCATGCCCGGCATCCCGTACACGGTCAACCAGCGCGGATTCGGCCCGGCGTGGACCAATTCGCTGTTCGAGAACAACGCCGAGTTCGCGCTCGGCATGCTGCTTTCCTCGAAGAAACAGCGCGAGATGCAGGTCATCCGCGTGAAGGCTCTGCTCGAAAAATCCGTGCCGGAATCCGTGAAAAACGCACTTCAGGCATGGCTCGACACGTTCGATGATTTCGACGCCTCCCGCACCGCGACCGACGCCCTCTGCGCCGCGCTCGAATCCGCGCGCGCCGAGCTCGCGTCCGATAAGGAGATCTCGGAACTCGCCGACGCCATCCTCCTGCACCGCGACCAGCTCGCCAAGAAGACGTTCTGGATGTACGGCGGCGACGGCTGGGCGTACGACATCGGGTTCGGCGGCCTCGACCACGTGATCGCCAGCGGCGAGAACATCAACGCCCTGATCGTGGACACGGAAGTCTACTCGAACACCGGCGGCCAGTCCTCCAAGGCAACGCAGATCGGCGCCGTGGCGCAGTTCGCCAGCTCCGGCAAGCGCAGCCCGAAGAAGGACCTCGGACGCATCTTCATGACCTACGGCAACGTCTACGTCGCGTCCGTCGCGATGGGCGCGGACCCGAACCAGCTCATGAAGGCGCTCCAGGAGGCCGAGGCGTTCCCCGGACCGTCCGTCGTGATCGCCTATGCCCCCTGCATGACCCACGGCCTGAAGTGCGGCATGTGCAACGTCCAGCAGGAGATGAAGGCCGCCGTCGACGCCGGGTACTGGTTCCTCTACCGCTACAACCCGTCGAAGGAAAAGCCGTTCACGCTCGATTCCCCGGCCCCCACGAAGGATTACCGGAGCTTCCTGAAGGGCGAAGTCCGCTTCGCCGCGCTCGAACGCACCTTCCCCGAGAACGCCGCCTCGCTCTTCGAGACCGGCAGCCGGCTCGCCGCGAAGAAGTACGCCGAGTACAAGAAGCTCGAAGACAACCAGTGATCTGAGCTCCACGTCTGGAGGGGGAGAAGCTTGATTATCAACACCGGAGGCCGGACCGACACGGTCCAGTATTTCACGGACTGGCTGCTGAACCGGTTCGCGGAAGGGTATGCGCTGTCCCGGAATCCGCTTTTCCCGGACAAGGTCACGCGCTGGGAACTGGACCCGGAGGTCGTCGACTGCGTGGTGTTCTGTTCGAAGAACTACCGCCCGATCCTGCCGCGCATCCGCGAGATCACGGACCGGTTCCGCTCGTATTGTTTCTATACGATCACGGCGTACGGACGCGACGTGGAGCCGGGCGTGCCGGGCATCGAAGAAAGCATGGAGACGCTTGCCGAGCTCGCCTCGATCGTCGGGCGCGGGCGCGTCGCCTGGCGCTACGATCCCGTCCTGCTCACGAGCACCTACACCATCGAACGCCACAAGGAGACGTTCGCGCGCATGGCGGAATGCCTCGCGCCGCACATCGACCGCTGCGTTTTCAGTTTCGTGGAGATGTACAAGAAGGTCGAGGCGAACATGCCGGAGCTGGTCCCGCTGAACGACGCCTACCGGAACGAGCTCGCGGAATCCCTCGGCGCGACTGCCGCGCGCTATGGCATCCCGATCCAGACCTGCGGCACGGACGGCGATTACGCGCGATTTGGCATCGCCTCCTCCGGGTGCATGACGCTCGACATCCTCGGGCGCGCCAACGGCATCACCTTCCGCAAGCTCAAGCACAAGGGCATCCGCGCGGGCTGCCGCTGCATCGAAACGCACGACATCGGCGCGTACGACACCTGCCTCAACGGCTGCAAATACTGTTACGCCAACCGGAACCCGCGCAAGGCGTTCGAAAACTTCAAATACCACGACCCGAAGTCCCCGCTCCTCCTCGGCCATCTCAAGCCCGGCGACACCGTTACCCCCGGCGCGCAGAAGTCTTTCCTTGTAAAATACGCCTCCTCCGGGCAGGATTCCTCCGATCGGCCCGACCTGTTCTGAACGGGAAAGGGACATGCGGATGCAAAACGGGCTGCCCGGCATAACCGGACAGCCCAAATCTTTTGTTTTCAGGAAGCACTCCGTCTCTGTTCAGCTTGCGGCGGGTTCGAAACCAAGTGTGCCCGGGAAACAATGCCTCCACTGCGGCAGTGCGGGGCTACGCTCCGGCACATAAGGAGAATGTTGGAAATATCCCCAGCGGAGGCGACGCCTCCTCACTTTTTCAGTTTGGCGGAAAGGAGGTCCTTGATCTCCTGCGTCTTGGCCTCGTTGACGATCTTCTGCGTGACCTTCACGTTCATGGCGAGCAGGCGCTTGACCATGTCGACGTTTCCGGCGCGCGCGGCGAACAGGATCGGGGTCTCGCCCTTCTTGTTCGGCAGGTCTTCCTTGGCACTGTAGTACAGGAGCTTGCGGATGGTTTCGTCGTCGGCGGTCTCGGCGCAGAGGTGCATCACGCTGTTGCCGTCTGCATTGACGCCGTTCACGTTCGGCATCTTGTCGGCGAGGAACTTCACGATCTCGGGGTATTTCGCACCGGAGATGAGGACGGTGGTGCCGTCCTTCGCGGTGGCGGCGAAGTTGGCCTTCTTGGAGACGAGGAACTTCACGAGCGCGACGTTTCCGCTGGCGGCGGCGAGGTGGAGCGGGGTGATCCCCTCCTTGTCGGCGAGGTTGATCTCCGCCTTCTTCTCAAGCAGGAAGTTCACGGTGGACGCCTTGCCGCGTTCGGCGGCGTAGAAGACCGGCGTGCGGCCGTTCTCCGCGACGGCGTTCACTTCCGCGCCGGCCTGGACCAGGTCCTTGACCATGTCGAGGTTGCCGCGCGCGGCGGCCTGGTGCAGCGGGGTAAGCCCGGTCTTCGTGGCGACGTTCGGATCCGCGCCGTAGTTCACGAGGCTCTTCACCATGTCGTACGTCCCCATGCGGGCGGCGTCGAACAGCGGGGACGCGCCGGTCTTCTCGATCTGGGTGCGCGGGGTGCAGGCGCGGACTTTCAGCAGGTATGTGATGATCCCGTCCTGCTTCTTCAGCACGGCGAAGTGGAGCAGAGACATGCCGGAATTGTCCACGGCGTTCGGGTCGACCTTGCTCTTCCCGGCGCTGTCGAGGTTGTTCAGGATGGTGAGGTTGCCGTTTTCGACGCAGTAGAACGCGGGCGTGCGGCCCTTGTCGTCCTTGCCGTTCACGTCGGCGCCCTCTTCGATCTTCGCGAACGCGTGTTCCCAGTCCTTCTCCTTCAGGAATTCGAACATCTCCTTGTTGAGGGCGGCGATGCGCCTCGCTTCGGCGCGGGCGGCGGCGTTCTGTTCGTATTCGAGGCGGAGCTCGGCGATCTTGGCCTCGCGTGCCTTAATGGCCTCATCGCGCATCTGGATGCGGCGCTCGCGCTCCTCTTCGTCGATGCCTTCCTCGTCCGGGTCCGGGGTCTCCTCGAGCGGGACCATGGCCTCGAAATCGGGCATTTCCTCTTCATCCAGCTCGCCGGGATTTTCCCCGCCGAGCCCCTCCTCCAGCGCGCCTGCCGCGGCGGCGGTCGCGGCCTGGACGGCTTCGAGGATGGAGTCTTCGGAGATATTGAAGGTGATCACGGCGTCGTTGCCCTTGGTCTCGACGTTCAGTTTTTCGAAGAGCTTGGCGGCCTCGTTCGCCTCTTCTTCCTGGCCTTCCGCCGGGGTCAGCATCTTCTTCAGCGTTTCGAACTGCTCCACAAACTCGCCGCGCGCCTTGGCGTCATTGAACCGGGCGGTCAGGAAGAGGTCGATGGAGTTGTCCGCGCCGGATGCGATGCGGAAGATGAAGCTCTTCAGGTCGTCCGTTTCCCCCGCGAGTGCCTTGACCTGTTCAAGCTGTTCGCTCAGCCCTTCCGGGCCGGCCTCGCCGTCCAGGAAACTCATGAATCCTTCGCGGTCGATCGCGAGCGCGAAAATGGAGTCCTCGGCCTTCAGAGAGCGCACAAGCGCGGACGGAGCTTCGACTTCGGGGTAGAGCGCCGGTTTCGCATCCATGTCCTCCGTGAGGAGGGCCTGAACCTGGTCGTCGGAGACGATCATCAGGATGAGGTGAGAATCGGTTTCCGGATCCTTGATCTCGTAGGTTTCCGCATCGTCGAACTCGACCTTCTCGGCGGAAAATGCCTCGTTCTCCGTCAGGATCTTCTTGAACTCGCCGGCTTTGCCGTTCGTGTTGGCGATCAGTCCGGCGCGGTGGTCCGGGGTCACGAAGACAACGAACTGGGCGTTCTTGTCCTCCGCCTCGATCCCGGCGGACTTGAGCAGTTCATCAGCGTCGATGTCGAAGGATTTCAGGATGGAGCCGAATGCCGGCGAGGCGAACAGAGCCTCGAAATTCAGGTACAGCGCGCCGGCGGCGTCCGACGGCACGTAGGTGGTGACGGGTTCCACGCAGAAAGCGGGTATCGAAGCAATCGCGAGAGCCAGGGAGACGGCTGCCGATTTCAATGCAAGCTTGATGTTCATAGTATCGGTCTTTCTTTGGCTGGAAGGTTGAATGGTTTGAGGGCGGTCGGCACGCACGGCCGCTCGGGCGCGGCGCGAAAACGCGCGTGTCTTTACTGGTATTATACTGCGGAAACGCGAAAAAAGCAAGCCCGAACGGCGAAAAAAACATCATTTCGCCGAAAAAAAAGCACTTTCCGAGGTATTTCCCGGCAGGATGCACCCCCGGCGAATTCCGTATGGCACATGCCGGGGCAAGGAGGAAAAACTGTATTCTCACGCACACACGCTTTTCCTCATTTTCCGCGATTTCGTGCGGTTTCGACTTGACTTTTTCCGCAAAACGGGGTATGTTATGCGAGCATACTTTAATAAAAACAAAAAGACGCACAAAACAAGGAGTCCGAGATGGAGCAGTCCGCCTTCGTCATGAAGCTGAAACCCGGCGTGATCGAGGAATACAAACGCCGCCACGATACGATCTGGCCCGAAGTCCTGAAGGCGCACACGCTCGCCGGAATCCGCGACTACTCCATCTTCTACGACCCGGAGACGCTGATGCTCTTCGCCGTGCGCCGCCTCACCGACGACGAGACCACGGAGACGCTGAAGGAGGAAGCCTGCATCCGCAAGTGGTGGGACTACAACGCCGACCTCATGGAATGCAAGCCCGACAACGAGCCGTGCTCGCGCCCGCTCCGCCTCGTGTTCCATATGGACTGACCTTTCACGCATTCGAACGGAGTACCGATCATGAACATACGCCATATCGCCGCCGCGGCCGCCATGCTGCTCGCCGCCGTTTCCGCCCAGACCCTCCGCGCCGCCGACGCCGAAGTCCGCGAGTGGGAGGACCAGAGCATCAACTACGTGAACACCGAACCGGTCCGCCCGGACAGCATCGTGCCCGAGGGGAACGACGCCATGCTGCTGAACGGTGACTGGAGATTCCATTTCTCCCTCACGCCTGAGACGCGCCCGGTCGATTTCTTCAAGCTCGGTTATGATGTTTCGGAGTGGGACACGATCAAGGTGCCGTCCACACTGGAGCTCCAGGGCTACGGCACGCCGCTCTACTCCGGCTGGGAATACCCGTTCAAGGTCGATCCGCCGTTCGTGACGAAGGAGCCGCCGCGTGAAAAGACGACGTTCCTCGAACGCAATCCGGTCGGTTCGTACGTGCGCGAGTTCGACCTGCCGGAGAACTGGCTCCATGAAAGCCAGGTCTTCGTGCGACTGAACGGCGTGGCATCGGCGTTCTACCTGTACGTGAACGGCAAGAAGGTCGGCTACGCGGAGGATTCGTTCAGCCCGGACGAGTTCAACCTCACGAATTATCTGCACCCCGGGAAAAACCTGATCGCGGTCGAGGTCTACAAGTACAGCGACGGTTCCTACCTGGAGGACCAGGATTTCTTCCGCTTTTCCGGCATCTTCCGTGACGTGGTGCTGTTCCGCACGCCGGACGTCGCCGTCCGCGACGTCTTCCTCCGTCCGTCGCTCGACAAAAACGACTACACAACGGGCATACTCGAAGGCGAGATCACGCTGAAAAACTACGGCAACATCGAGGACGACCGCCGTCTGTACGGCATTCTGTACGGCCCGGACGGCGCGCAGGAATACATCTTCTCCCTGCCGTTCCGCCTCGATCCGGGCGAGGAGAAAGTCGTCACGCTGAGAGGCATCCGCTTCCCGGACGTGAAGGCGTGGACCGCGGAAACGCCGAACCTGTACCGGCTTGACCTCGGGATCGAAAGCGACGTCCACCGGCACAAGCAGGACCTGTTCCTCAACATCGGGTTCCGCACCGTCGAGATCGGCCCGCAGAACCAGCTGCTGGTGAACGGACGCGAAGTCATCCTGAAGGGCGTGAACCGACATGAGACGCATCCCGACCTCGGCCGCGCCCTCACGCACGAGGTCATGGAGCAGGATATCAAGCTCATGAAGGCGAACAACATCAACACCGTCCGCACCTCGCACTACCCGAACGATCCCTACTGGTACGAACTCTGCGCGAAGTACGGCCTTTACGTGGTCGCCGAGGCGAACATCGAATGCCACGCGCACCAGGAACTCACCGAGGACCCGAAGTGGACGCAGGCGTATGTGGAGCGCAACCTGAACAACGTCCTCCGCCTCAAGAACAACCCGGCGATCATCATCTGGAGCCTCGGCAACGAAAACGGCTGGGGCGAGTGCGCCAACCTCGTCGCCGCCTCGAAGGCCGTGCAGAAGATCGACGAGACCCGCCTCATCCACGCCTGCGAGCTCGGATACCGCCCCGGCCTCACCGACATGGGCAGCACCATGTACCCCTCGGTCGAGAGTGTCGAGAAGATCGGCGGCGATCAGGAGCACGCGAACTGGAACTGGGCTGCGCCGGAAAAGACCCGCGCGAAGACCGGACCGTTCTTCGTCTGCGAGTTCGCGCACAGCATGGGCAACGCCCTCGGCAACTTCAAGGAATACGTCGACCTGTACGAGAAGTACCCGAACCTCATCGGCGGCTGCATCTGGGACTGGGTCGACCAGGATATGCGCGCGGAACGCCAGGAGGACGGCAAGTACAAGGCCGCACCGTTCACCGGGTCCGCCCTCGCGTTCGGCGGCATGTTCGGCGACAATCCCGGCGACGGCAATTTCTGCGACAACGGCGTGATCTTCGCCGACCGCACGAAGAGCGCGAAGCTCCGCGAGGTGAAACGCGTTTACCAGTACGTCAAGTTCGCCCCGGAAACGCCCGCGCCGAAGGATTCCAACTTTTTCTCCGTCAAGCTCACCAACGGATATTTCCATAAGGACCTCGCCGGGCATACCCTCGTGGTCCTCTACACGGGCGGGCTCCGCACCGGCCACGACGGCGAACGCATCTGGAGCGCTCATCCGATCCCGGCGCTCGCGCCCGGCGAATCCGTCGTCCTGAACTGCGCCTACCCGCCGCAGGTCGCCGGGAAGGACGAGCCCCCGGCGATGCTCCTGCTCGTCTTCGACACCCCGATCAAGATCGGCACGGCACGCCTGCTCACGCAGTTCAACTTCCTGCGCACCCCCGACGTGATCGACCTGCTGGACGCGGGCAAGCTCGACGAATTCGTGGATTCCGCCGTCGCGACGTATTCCGTGGACGGTGCCGCGTACGAGCCGCCCGTGCCCGTGAAGAAAGCAAAAAAGGCTCCCGCCCTGCCGGACGTGACCGAGGACGGGGAAAACGCGATCACCGTGAAGGGCGACGGATTCGAGGCGGGATTCCGCGAAGGCAGCCTCGTTTCGCTCGTCTACGACGGCAAGGAGATCCTGAAAGCCGGGCCCCAGCCCGAAATCTACCGCGCACCGGTCGACAACGACAAGTGGATCTTCGACAAGGAGCCCGGCAGGAGCCTGAACGCGAAAGTCGAGATGCGGTTGCCTCCGAAGGCGGTAAAAGCCGTCCCGGCGACGGATGAGGCGAACAACGACAAGGACGGCGACTTCACATGGGAAAGAACCGAGGACGGCAGCGTCAGGGTCGCCTCGAACCAGTGGTTCGCGCTCGCAGGAAAGATCGACTACCTTGTCCGCACGGTCTGGGACATCACGCGCGACGGTTCGATCACGGTCAAGTCGCTTGCCGTTCCGACAACGGATTCGGCTTCTCTCTCCGTCTACCGCAACGGCTTCTCATGGATTCTCGACGGCGCGTACTGCCGCGTCTCCTACCTCGGCTACGGCCCGCATGAGAACTACCGCGACCGCCGCCACGCCGCCTGGTTCGACCGTTTCGAAACGACCGTGATCGGCATGTTCGAGCCCTACGCGAAGTCGCAGAGCTACGGCAACCGCACCGGCGCGAAGAACGTGATCCTGTACGGCGACGACAAGGACCTCCCCGCCGTTTCGTTCACCCTGCTCAACAACAAAAACGGCGAATCGGAACTGTCCGGCATGGAGTTCTCCGTTTCCCCTTGGACCGAGGACGAGATCGCCGAATCCTACACGCGGGACCGTCTGCCCGTGCCCGGCAACAAGACCGTGCTGCACCTGGATTCGGTCGTGTCCGGCCTCGGCGGCGCCAGCTGCGGCCCGGAACCCCTCAAGCAGTACAAAGTCCGGAACGGCAAATTCCTCCTCGAATACGTAATCGCGCCGTACCGCGCCAAGAAGATGACGAAATAAGCGTTTTTCAACCTCAAAAAAACACGCCGGGAGCGTCCAGTTCGGGATGCTTCCGGCTTTTTCGTGTTCGAACGGAAACGGGCTTATTTCCGGCGTGGCTTGTTGCCGCCTCTTTGACCGTTGTGGACTCCGTGTTGTCCGCCGTGCTTATTCCACCCGTTTTTCCGCTCGTTCTGCGGGCGTTTTCCATCGTTTTGATTGCCGTGCGAAGGTCCGGCATCGCGGTCGCGCCGGAGCATGTCGCGCTGGCCGCGGCGTTCGGCGAGGCCCTTGTTGACCTGGATCGGCTGTCCGTCGGGCGTGGTCTCGGCGCAGTACATGGCACACCCCATGGTCATGGCGAGCGGGATGAAGTCCTGCACCTGTTTCGGGCTCCAGTGGTATTTCGCGAGGTAGGAATCGACCACGCGCATGTGGCGCTCCGTGCAGCCGGGGAAGTTCGAGATGAAGTACGGGATCATGAACTGCTTTTTCCCGGTCGCGGCGTTCACGCGGTCGAAGATGTCCTTGAACTTGTCGAACACGCCCGCCTGGCCCTTGCGCATCAGGCGCAGGACCTCGCCGTCGAGGTGTTCCGGGGCGACGCTGAGCTGGCCGCCGACGTGGTCGCGGATGATCTTTTCGGTCAAATGAGGTTGGATCAGCGCGAGGTCGAGGCGGATGCCGGAGTTGATGAAGACGTGCTTCACGCCGGGGATGCGCCTGATGCGGTCGAGCAGGTCCATGAGCGGCTTCTCGTCCGCGTGGTAGTTCGGGCAGATCGAGGGGAAGAGGCACGAGATGCGGCGGCACTTTTTGCATTTTTCGGGGTCGAACGGACCGTGCCCGTAGATGTTGCCCGCCGCGCCGCCGACATCGCTGATCGTGCCGTGGAAATACGGCTGTTTCGCGAGCTTTTCGATGCCGCGGACGATGCTTTCCGGCGACCTCGAAACGAGGTGGTGGTTCTGATGCGACACGAGGCCGCAGAACGCGCATCCGCCGGGGCAGCCGCGCACCACGGGCACGGAGTCGCGGATCACGTCCCACGCCGGGATGCGCTCGGTGTAGCTCCAGTGCGGCAGCCCGGTGAACGGAAGTTCGCAGACGTGGTCGAATTCGGCGGTGGTCATCGGCGGGCGCGGCGGCTCGACCAGCAGGATGCGGCCGCGCGTCCACTGGACCAGACGGCGTCCGTTCCACGGGTTCATCTCCGCCTCGACGATCTTCGTCTGGCGCATGATGGCGTCCTTTTCGGCGGCAATCTCCTCGCAGGAGGGCAGCACGACGCACGAATCGTCCGGCTTGAAGGCTTCGCTCTCGCGGCCGCCGAGGTAACGGCACGTGCCGCGGATGCCGTCGAGCGGCTGATTCTTCTTGATCCGGTCGAATATCTCGAGCATGGTGAGCTCGCCCATGCCGTAGCACAGCAGGTCCGCTTTCGCGTCCACCAGCACGGACGGGCGCATCTTGTCCTGCCAGTAGTCGTAATGCGCCACGCGCCGCAGGCTCGCCTCGACGCCGCCCAGGATCACGGGCAGCCCCGGGAACGCCTGCCGCACGAGCTGGCTGTAGACCACGGACGCGTGCGGCGGACACAAGCCCGTCTTCCCGCCCGGCGAATACATATCCTCATGGCGAAGGCGGCGGCCCGCGGTGTAGAGTTTGACCATGGAGTCCATGTTGCCGCTCGCCACGCCGCACCCGAGCAAAGGCCGCCCGAACGTCTTCACGCTGTCTGGATTCTTCCAGTCCGGCTGGGCGACGATCCCCACGCGGTATCCGGCGTCCAGCAGCACGCGCGCAATGAGCGGCGGCCCGAACGTCGGATGGTCCACATACGCGTCGCCGGTCACGATCAGGATGTCGATCGCGTCCCAGCCGCGCGCATCCATTTCCGCACGGGTCATCGGGACGAATGCTGTGAGTTCTTCGCGGGTCATGGTCTCCAGTGCGGATTGCGGACGGTTCGGGTTCGAGGCGGATTCGGGCGGATGAAACGTTTTCGTAACAATATACAGCAAAAACGTCAAAATGCAATCCCGGCGGCGGGAAAGCGCCGGAGAACGCGGACCTGGCCGATCCCCGCAGAAAGGCCCGCCGAACGCGGAACCGCGGGATCTGGCCGATCCCCGCAGACAAGCTACCCCGAATTCGGCTTCCCCTCATCCCGTTCCGGACCTTATTTCGAAAAATACGCCGCGGAACCCGTTTTTTTCCGGTTCCGGGGTTGCCTTTTTCCCGAATACGGTGTATTTTATTTATTTGTAAAGATTTTTTCCACCTGAAAGGTATTTTACTATGCTGACACTTCTGATCGCCCTGATCACCTCGCTGCTCGCCGGCGCCGTGTCCTACAGCGGCATGCCGCTCTCCGCCGTCATCGTCACGATGGTCGTGGTCTTCATCCTCGTCCACCTCGTCATTTCGCTCATTCTCCGCATGCAGTCGAAGAAAATCAACGAGAAGCTTTCGGCGCGGATGCTGGAAATCCAGCAGAAGCTCCAGGCCATGCAGAACCGCATGATGCACCGCCCCACGGGCAGCCCGAAACAGATGATGCAGACCCTGGAGCGCGAACAGCAGGCAGGGCTCGACAGCATGATCGAAGCGCTCGACCTCTTCAAGCCGCTGTACAAATGGAGCTTCCTCATGAAGCGCCAGGTCAACACAATGAGGATGGTGTTCCTGTTCCAGCAGAAGAAATTCGACCAGGTCGACGCGCTGCTCCCGAAGTGCATCATCCTCGATGCGCAGAGCATGACGATCAAGCTCGTCCGCATGTACAAGAACAACGACCCGAAGCTCGACAAGTATTTCAAAACCCGCGCGCGCCGCTTCAAGGGCGACGAGGCCGTCATCCCTTACGCCGCGTACTCCTGGATGCTCGTGAAGCAGAACCGCATCGAGGACGCCATCAAGGCGCTCACGGACGCCCGCAAGCAGACGTCGAACGAGGTGCTGGAGAAGAACCGCGAACTGCTTCTGAACGGCAAGGTCAAACAGTTCTCCAACTCTCAGCTCGCGGAAGCCTGGTACGCCCTCATGCTGGAGGAGCCGAAGATGCCCCGCATCCAGCAGAATGTCCGTTACCGCTGACCGGTCCGCGCGCCTCCGGCCTGAACGAACAACACCACAATCCGACCGCGGGAGACCGACATGGAAGAACTCGAATGGAAAGACTCTCTGCTCCGGATCCTGGAATGGGATTCCCGGTACGACGCGCATGCCTACGTTTTCATGAACGACGCCGTCTCCTACACCGTGAACAAGCTCTCCAAGCAGGGACGCCCGCTCGGCACGCGCCATGTGAGCGGCGCCCAGCTCATCCAGGGGATGCTCGAGTACGCGGTCAGCACCTACATGTTTCTTGCGCCGGACGTGCTCCGCTACTGGAACCTCCTCAGCGGACGCGACGCCGGCAACATCGTCTACAACCTCATCGAGGAAGGCGTGCTCTCCGCCGGCCCGAACGACCGCATCGAGGACTTCGACTGCGTGCCCGACCTGATCTACGTCACGCAGGAGATCGTGCGCCGCAGCTTCGGCAGCCGTCCCGCGCCCGCGTCCGATCCCGGCCCGCTTCCGGTCATCGACGTCTGACCCGCGCGGCCACCTTCCCCGGAACCGGGAGCCCACCACATGCCTGATATCGCACTGCCCCTGCTCGACCTCGTCCGCGAACACCGCCTGACCAACGGCATCCGCGTCTTCCTCTGCCCCATGCCCGGCGTCCGCACGGTCAGCTGCAGCGTCTGCGTGAACACCGGCAGCGCGTTCGAGGGCGCCGACCTCGGAAGCGGGCTGTCGCATTTCCTCGAGCACATGATGTTCAACGGCACGAAAAGCTATCCCGGCGCCTCCGAGATTTCCGACCGTGTGAACGCCTTCGGCGGCAACCTGAACGCGTTCACCAGCCAGGACCAGACGTTCTACTACATCAACCTCCCCGCCGCGAACGCCGTCGAGGGCGTCCGGATGCTGGCGTCCATGATGCGCGAGCCTCTTTTTCCCGAGGAGGAATTCGCCCGCGAGAAGGACGTGATCCTGAACGAAAGCCGGATGCGCCTGGACAATCCCCGCCTCTGCGTCTACGAGAACATGCTCGGCGAACTTTTCCGCGGCAGCCCGTACCGTGCGCCGATCGTCGGATACGACCACCTGCTCGCGTCCGTCACGCGCGAACGGATGGCGGCGTACCACCGCAGGCGCTATACCCCCGAACGCATGACGTTCTTCGTCGCCGGGCGGTTCGACGCGGACGCAGTACTCGCGGAACTCCGCTCGAAGCTCGAAGACTGGCGGACGGATTCCTTCGAGGACGTCGTCCCCGCCCGCCCGTCCAGGCGCGCCGGACGCTGCACGGTCGACCTGACCTGGAAGGACTCGCTGGCGTTTCTGGCGTTCGGCTGGCAGCTTCACGACCTCGACGCGCGCGCAAACGCCGCGCTCCGCGTGCTGGCGTTCCTGTTCGACGACGATTCCGGGCGGGTCTGCCGCTCCATGCACATCGAAAACGAGCTGGTTTCGGGCTCATGGGCCGACTACCTGATGTTCCAGGACGGACAGGGGTTCTTCTTCACGGCGTTCGAGGGCGACCCCGCAAAGCTCGACGCCATGCAGACGGGGTTCTTCGACGTGCTCGACGACTTCCGCAGGCATCCGGTCACGAAACGCGAGATCGTGCGCGCACGCGACGCCGTCGAATGCGAAATCCTCAGCCGTTTCGAAACGCCCTCCGGGTTCGCCGGACTCGTCTCCGGCGCGGTCCGCATCAACGGCAGCTACGACCTCAAATCCATGCTGCGCGACCTCGACGCGGTCACGCCCGACGACGTATCGGACATCCTCCGCACCATGCTCCCGCCCGACGACGTCACCTGCGTCCGCATGACCCCGCCCGACGACGGCGCGAAGAAATCCGCCCGGAAGAAAGCCGCGCCCGCCCTGCCCCGCCCTGAGGTCGAGACCGCGAAGTCCGGCCAGACCGTGCTTCTCCTGGAGGACCGTTCGCGGACGATGGCGGAGATCACGCTCGTGCTGCCTTGCGGGGCGGCGTTCGAATCCCCCGGGGAAACCTTGTTCTCCCGCCTCGTTTCCGACACGATCTTCTGCGGCGCGGGCGCTTACGACGAGGTGAAGCTCGCCGAATATCTCGCCGACTACTCCATCGAAACCGGTTGCACGGCGGGCAACAACTCCATGTTCCTTTCGCTCCAGTTCCCGCTCAAAAGCTTCCGCCGCGCGGTCAAGATCGCCGCGCTCCTCGCCGGGGATCCGAAGTTCCCCGCCGACGCGGTCGAACGCGAAAAACGGAACATGGTCCGCGAGATCGAAAGCTCGCTGCTCCAGCCCGAAACGGTCGCCTTCGCCCGCCTGAAGGCACACCTCTTCGGCGCGGACCATCCCTACGGACGCAGCCCGGAAGCCGCGCTCGCCGCGCTCAAAAAAGCCACCGCGGCGAAACTGAAGGACTATTATTTCGGACGCGTGCTTTCCGCTCATTCCGCATGTCTGGCGTTCTCAGGCGCGATCCCGATGAGGCAGGCCCGCGAGGCCGCGCAGGAGATATTCTCCGCGGGACGCTGGACCGCGCCCGTGCCGGAGCGCCCCGCACCGCCTCCGCTGAACAAGCCCGCCGAGCTCACGTTCGCGCTGCGGCAGCGCAACCAGGCGGTCGTGACCTGCGGGTTCCGTTCGTGCGGCGTGGAGACCTCCGATCCCGCGTGGGACCTGGTGCTGAACGCGGAGAACGGCATGTCCGCGAAGCTCTTCAAGAAGGTGCGCGGCGAAAAGGGACTCGCGTACTGGACCGGATTCGTCCGCATGTACGGATTCGGCGCGGGTGCATCGGCGTTCGCAGCCTCGACCGCGGACGAAAACGCGCCGGAAGTCCGCGTCCTGCTCCTCGACGAGTTCCGCCGCCTCGCCACCGCCGGGCTTGACAAGGACGAGTTCGACTGTGCGCTCGCCGCCCAGAAATACGCGTTCGATGCCTCACCGTCCGGGATGCTCGCCAGACATGCCGCGCTTGAGCAGTTCCTGAACGGGGACGCGCTTCAGCCGTGGCGCCGCCGCGAACAGCTCGACAAGCTCACGCGGACGGAGGTGAACCGCACCCTGAAACGTGATCTGAAGGGCGTTGAACCGTCCACGCTGATCGCCTTCGCAAACGGTGTTCCCGCGCGCAGGAAAAACGCGAAAAAAGCGTAAAAACGGACGCGTTTTCCTTTTCCGCGCCGCCTTTCGGCCAAAAAAACGCAAAAAAGTCACAAAAAAAGCCGGACTTCATTTGAAATATCGGCTTTTTGCCTTAAAATATATGGTGATGTTCTTTTTCGGGAACATCGACCGCGAGACATATTCTGAAATTCAAATAACTTTTTCCGGAGGTTCCACCTGCTATGAAAGCCAAGTTCCGCATCGTCATCCCCGCGGCCGCGTCCGTCGCGGTCGCCGTTTTCCTCCTCACCGGCTGCGCCGACAAGCCCGTCCGCATTCCAGGCGGCGCGTTCGTCGAAGAACCCTACACGGGGGATACCGAAACAAAATCGCATACCGTCCTCAATAACGGCAAGGAAACGATCGACAACGAGATCATCTTCATCGACGACGATGTCCCGGTCGGCCCGGTCGACGACAGCACTCAGGCGTCCCAGGGCAGCTCCACCGCGCAGCAGGGCGGCGGTTCCACCGCGCAGCAGGGCGGCGCCACGCTCCAGCCCGTCGAACAGGAACAGACCGCAAACAGCAACGTCCCCGAAGGCTCCGTGGAGTATAAGGTCGTGAAGGGCGACACGCTGTGGGGCATCAGCATGGTCTATGGCGTTCCCATGGCCCGCCTCATCGAAATCAACGGCCTCGACCCGAAGGCTCCGCTCAGGATCGGCCAGGTCATCATGATTCCGCCGGACGCCGGCAACGCCGTCGGCAAGCCCGTCCAGAAGAAGACGGAGACCAAGCCCGCCTCGACCTCCACGACGAAGAGCAACGCGACTTCCACGACGAAGTCCAACTCCACGAAGGCGCAGCCCGTCACGAAGGAGGGCGAGACCCTGTACGTTGTGAAGAGCGGCGACAACCTCAGCATGATCGCCTACCGCCACCACGTGAAGCTCGCCGACCTCGTTGCGGCGAACAAGGTCGATCCGAAGGACATCCTCCGCGTCGGCCAGACGCTCGTCATCCCGGCGCCGACCGCGAAGTCCGCCTCCACCTCCACCTCGACCACGAAGTCAGCGACCGCGACGTCCACCACGACGAAGACCGATTCCGCCTCGACCGCGAAGCCCGCGACCACCACGACCACCACCACGACGAAGACCGATTCCGCCTCGACCGCGACGTCCGCTTCCTCCTCGGCGCAGGGCAGCAAGGGCGGCGAAGGTACCGGCGGCATCGTCGGGCCCATCGACGGAACCTCCCTGGGCGGCGGCTCCGCCTCGTCCTCGACTCCCGCTTCCACTTCGTCCTCGTCCGCCGCATCCGCCACGGCCGGTCTCGCCCCCGTTTCCGAGCTCTCGGACGCCGACGTCTTCGCTGTGCCGATCAACTCCGAAGCCACGCTTGAGGAAGTCGCGAGGAACCACGACAAGAACCTCGATGACCTGATCCGCCTGAACCCCGAGTTCAAGCCCGGACAGAAGATCCCCGCCGGAACGGCCGTCAAAATGCCGCTTTTCTGAGCGAAAATCCCGAAAAAAAGCGATCCGCAAAAAAGCTTTTGCGGGTCGCTTTTTTTAAGACTTTTAAGACTGTTTCATGGCTGGGCTCCAAAACCGCAAACCCGTTCAGGCACGCTGGCGAATCATGTTCGCCACGGCGCTTGTGCTGGCGTTTCTCTGCGGAGGACTGCTGTTCGCGCGAAAAGACGCCGTGCCTCCGAGGGACGCCGGAGAAAACGCCCTGGACGCAAGAATCCGCCTGCAGACCGCGGCCGTCGCATTCTCCCCCGGGAAACTCGCCCCGCGTGTGCTCGTCCTGACCGACTGGCCGGATTTCTACCGGAAAGAAGACGCCCCGTACCCGGAGTTCCGGTTCTTTCAGGAAAGCGACGCAAAAGAGGGTGAAACCGATCTGGAAACCGGTTTTTCCCAGACCAACCCTGTCGTGATCGCCCCGGCGTCGGTCCCGGAATTCGGTCTCGGCGGTCCGGGGGATATTTTCTCCCAGTTCCGGAACATTCATTCCTATGGACGCTTTGAGCGCACTTTCGGGTTTAAGAAACCCGATCCCGACGCGGGTTCGCTGGAGCGTGCCGTCAAGAACAACGGAGCGGTCGCGGCCAATTTCGACGTTGTCCTGCTGGACTGCACGTTCCCGGATCGTTTTTTCTCCCGGAAATCCCTGCTCTGGTCGTCCTCGTTCTTCGACATGATGAAAGAGAATGCCATGAACTCCGGCGGCGTCTTCGCGGTCGTCCTCCCGTCCGGCCGTCCGGATGTTTCCGCCTGCGTCCTCGCATTCCTGCGCCGTTCATTCGGCAATGTCGGGGCGTTCTGCTTCGGTAACCGCGTGATCCTCGCCTCCGGCCTGAACACCGAGCCGGTCTTCGAGCTGGAAAAACTGAACGCCACGGCGGATCTCGCCGGATACTACGACGGCGAAAGCATCCCCTACAACGCCATCGGGCTGGTGCTGGAAGAGGATTACTCCGACTCGATCCCCGCCGGTCTGCTGGAGGCCGCCGACGGCATCTCGATCCCCGGCGTCTTCACGTCGTTCCGCGCCGTCTTCGCCCGAGCGAAATTCGGCCCGCGCCTGAAACGGTTCCTGCCGGACGGATTCCCGCTCCGGACAGTCTGCGCGTGGCTCCTGGGCATTCTCCTCGCCGTCTACCCGTTCCTGCGCTACTTCATCTCGTGGAAGCCCGTCCACAAGCAGGCGTTCCGCGCGTTCGAAGACATGTTCCACCTCACGGGCGTGCTTGTGCTGTTCCAGCTGTTTCTCCATGAAGAAATCAGGAATTACGGCATATCGCTGCTGCTGTACCTTGTCATCCCGGTGCTGCTCTGGTACGACGACGACATAAAATGGAGCTGGAACTGGACCAGGGCAGTCGTGGAGAACGCCCTCGGCCGCTTCCTCATGTATCTGCTGGCGGCGCTGGCGTTCGGACTGGCGTTCTTCCGGGTCTTTTCCGACCCGATGGTTTCAGGCATCATCGTCTGCATCGCCGTGATCTGCGCGGTCTGGCCGCTGCGCGCCCGCATGAAGGAACCGGTCCAGCCCGGCCCGGCGATCCCGCTTGCGTTCATTTCAGGCGTAACCGCCTCGCTGGGAATGTTCGCCGTGTGCCTGTTCTTCCCGCTCGGCCCGGTCGTGTTCGCGGCGGTCGTCTGCCTGTACCGCATCATCTTCTTCGACGTATAAAATAATCCCCGCACGATCCGGGAGGGATGCCGCGCGGGGCTGTGTGGTCAGACAAGAAGGGAAGAAACGTCCTTTACTTGTCGAGCTTGACCAGCTCATACTGGTCGGTGCCGAGTCCGATCTTCAGCGCGTGGTCCACGGTGACACGCCAGTGCGTATTCTTGTGAGCGTCGTCGAAGACGTCGTTTCCCTGCGGGCAGTCGTCCATCCAGGAGCCCTGAAGACGCGGCATCCTGTTGCAGAGGTCGCAGCAGGCCACGTCGAGCGCGACGGGGTCGAATCCGGCGAGCATTCCGATGTCCGGGATGATGGGGGCATCGTTCTCCTCATGGCAGTCGCAGTTGGGCGAGACGTCGCAGATGAGGCTGATGTGGAAGTTCGGCTTGCCGTTCAGGACCGCGGCGGCATATTCGGCCATCTTTTCGTCCAGGATGTTTTCGGACTGGCCCCACGAGGCGTGGATCGCGTCCATCGGGCACCCGCTGATACAGCGTCCGCAGCCGAGGCACACGGACTGGTCGATGGACATCTTCTTTGCAGCGGCATCGAATTTCAGGGCGTTGTTCGCGCACTGCCGGAGGCACATTTTGCAACCGACGCAACGGTCGCGGTCGATCTCCGGCTTGCCGTCGCTGTGCATGGCCATCTTGCCCGCGCGCGAGGCGCAGCCCATGGCGAGGTTCTTGATCGCGCCGCCCATGCCGGCGAGCTCATGCCCCTTGAAATGATTCAGCGTGATGATGACGTCCGCGTCCGAAACGGCGCGCCCGATTTTCGCGGTCTTGAAGTGGATGCCGTTCGGGACGGGAAGATCGACATCGTCGTCGCCCTTCAGTCCGTCGGCGATGATCACATGGCAGCCCGTGGTAAGCGGCGTGAACCCGTTGAGGTCGGCGGTCTCGAGGTGTTCCAGCGCGTTTTTGCGGTAGCCCGGGTACAGCGTGTTGCAATCGGTCAGGAACGGCTTTCCGCCGCGCTGCTTCACGAAATCGATGACGACCTTCGCGTAGTTCGGACGCAGGAACGCGAGATTGCCGAGCTCGCCGAAGTGCATTTTGACCGCGACGAACTTGTCGCGCAGGTCAAGCGTCTCGAACCCCGCCTTCGCCATCAGGTTATGAAGTTTGGCGGTGAGGGGCGCGCCGTTCATTTTCGTACGGAAGTTGCAGAAATAGATTTTCTCGGGCATACTGGACTCCTTGAATCGAGCTGGAGTGAAAGGGGGATAGGAAAGGATACGAATACAATAGCACGCCGAATCCGAATTTCAAATCCGGAATCGGAAAAAACCGCATTGATGAAGAAAGAAAAAGCCCCCGCGATCCCGAAGAATCACGGAGGCCAATGTGCCGTTGCGAAGCAAGGCACTGTATCGGCACTGCTTGCAGTGTTATGCCAGGTTGGCGAGGTTCGACCAGCCGGCGAGCGTCTTGTCCTCGATCTGCCAGTAGCCCGCCAGACCGGAGATGTTGCTGCACCACGCGATGTCGTCCGTGCCGTCCGCGTTGAAGTCGCCGACGCCTACGAGCTTCCATTCGCTGGTGTCCACCGCGCTCAGGATCGACCACGAGCTCAGCCAGCCGTTTTCCACGCCCCAGATGCCCACAACGCCGACGTCGTTGATCATCGCGATGTCGTTCATTCCATCGCCGTTGAAGTCGCCCGCGCACAGGAAGTTCCATTCCGCCGGGTTCGCCACGCTGACCATGCGCCAGTCCACCGGATCCTCCACGATCCAGGTGCAGTACGCGTTGTAGGTCTGCTGGTCGTCACCCGTAAAGCTGTTGCGCCACAGCATGTCGCACTTGCCGTCGGCGTTGTAGTCGCCGGTCGCGATGCACTCCCATTCGGCGGAATAGCCGTTGATGAGCGTCCAGGTCACGCCGCTCTCCCAGTAGCCGAGCAGACCGACCGTGTCCGATGCGCCCGTCGGGTTCGCGATCAGCACGTCGTCCGAGCCGTTGCCGTTGAAGTCGCCGACGCCGAGGACGTCCCAGCCCGCGCTCTTGAAGTTCAGCACCTGCGCCGCGAACGTGCCGTCCGCCTGCGTCATTTCGCCGACCACATAGCCTTCGGCGTTGATCCGCAGGAAGTCGTCGCGTCCGTCCGCGTCGAAGTCGCCGATGCCGGAGAGCATCCAGCCCGGATCGAGCACCAGGCCGTTGCCCCACGGAGCGCCGTTCGTGTAGATCGTGACGGCGTTGCTGTCGTCGAACGTCCCCATCTGCGAGTTGGCGGCGTCGCTGAGGAAATTGCCCACGAGGAAGTCCGGAAGATCCAGCCTCGGAATGTAGCCGTTCGTCACGACGAACTGGCCGCCCGTCACGGTTTCTGACGCGTTTCCGGCGTAGTCGAGCGCCGTGACCGTCCAGTTCCAGGTACCGGTCACCATCTCCTCAAGCACGAGCTCCGTGCCGGGCGTGAACACGGTCCGAACTCCGAGCTTGCCGTCCAGCCAGTAGGAGACGTTGAATCCCTTGACGCCCGCATAGTCGTCGGTGGAGTCGGTCCAGCTCAGGGTCACGGTCGATTCATCGACTGCCGAGGCGAGGTCGGCGGCCACTGTCG
>JAGCTY010000054.1 GCA_017963105.1 Lentisphaeria bacterium | reverse complement strand
CCGAACGCCTCCCTGAATGAACCGTGCGCGAGCGTCAGCCGTGCACTGCTTCAGTGGAGGACTTGTCCTCCCCCCTGCGCCGAACTCGTCGCACTTGCCGCGAAAATCCTCTCCGAACGCCTCCCTGAATGAACCGTGCGCGAGCGTCAGCCGTGCACTGCTTCAGTGGAGGACTTGTCCTCCCCCCTGTGCCGAACTCGTCGCACTTGCCGCGAAAATTCTCTCCGAACGCCTCCCTGAATGAACCGTGCGCGAGCGTCAGCCGTGCACTGCTTCAGTGGAGGACTTGTCCTCCCCCCTGCGCCGAACTCGTCGCACTTGCCGCGAAAATCCTCTCCGAACGACTGCCGGAATAAGACGCATTCGGTCGGCAGTTTTCCACGCCCCGGGACTTTTTTCCCAGGGGGATTCTTATCCCAATCCCTGTAGTATTTCACTCACGTCTTCAGGAGATCGAAGGGGTGTCACGGATTGGCGGAAAAGGAAATCAAAAAAACGGAAAGTTTTCCGGTTTGGTAGTTGATATTTCGGGAATTGCATGATATATTACGCGAATAGAAATACGGACGCGCCCGAAAGGACATCCATTTTTTCTGATAATCGAACGGAAATCCATCACATAACAAACCATAACGCAACATCACACTACACGAAAGGACTCACATCATGGCAATCATGAAAGTGACCAGCGGCGAAGTCAGGTCCGGAGTAACTCTGGACAGCAGCCTATCCATGGAGATATATTCCTATGGTACGGCGGAGGATACCAAGGTCAGAAGTGCCGGCGTAATGGCCGTTCTGGACAAGGGCTCGGCGGTTCGGACGTCCGTCTTTTCCAGCGGTTCGGCGATCATTTTCGACGGCGGATACATGAATGTCGCCACGGTCTCCAGCATGGGGTTTTTGGAAATCTCTTCCGGCGGCAGGGGATACAACGCCGATGTTTACAAAGGCGGCATGCTCTATGTCCACAGCGGCGGTTCGGCGGTTGCCACGCTGATCCACAGCGACGGCAGGTGCTTCATTGGTCGTCACGGTACGGGCCTGAACACCATTGTCGAGAGTAAGGGAGAATTCGTTGTTGCTGAAGGAGGCAGCGCGACCGGCACTAAAATCCATTCCGGCGGTACGGCGGACGTTTACGGCACGGAAAGCAATGCGCAAGTCTTCGGCAGTTTGAGTGTTAAGAGCAACGGCACGGCGGCCAGCACCACGGTCCTCTCAGGCGGCAACATGGCTGTCTTCCAGGACGCCACCGCGACCGACACCGCGGTCAGTTCAGGCGGCCGCATGGTCGTCTCCAACGGCGGCACGGCAGACTATACCTTAGTCAAAGCAGGCGGCCGCATGGTCGTCTCCCACGGCGGCACGGTGACCAGCACGACCCTCTCCGGCACCGAATCCAACCTCGTTGGCTGGGCTCAGCTGATTGTCGACGGCCAGGCGACCAGCACCATGGTCACCAACGGGCTTATGATTGTCAACAGCGCAACAGGCAGGGGGGACCGGGACGGAGAGGTCTATTATACCTTCGTCAATTCCGGCGGCAACATGAACATCAACTCCTATTGTGTTGCGGTTTCCAACACAGTCAACGACGGCGGCGTCATCAAAGTCAACGACAGCGGCAGGGCGACCTACACCCAGATCAACACCGGCGGCAGACTCGAAGTTTCCTCCGGCGGCCTGGCATACTACGCCACGGTCAACTCCGGCGGCACGATGACGGTCTTCGAGGGCGGCAAGGCGTACACGGATACGGTCGTCAACGCAGGCGGCAGTATGATCCTGGCCGGCGGTACGGCGAACAGCGTCACGGTGAACCACCACGGCGAACTGGACCTCTTCGGCGGCGTGGCGAATACGGTCACGCTCGACGGCAGCGCCGCCTGCCTTTATGTTATGTCCGGCGGCGTCGCGAACGACATCGTGCTCAACAACCAGGCCCAGGCTTATGTTTACTCCGGAGGCACGGCCGTCAACGCCGCGTTCGACAATGGCTATGCCATCGTGAATGGGCAGGGCACCGTCATCAACAGCGCCACGATCGCCAACTGGGGCTGGGTCCAGACTCTTTCCGGCGGCACGGCAAACTTTACCACGGTCAATTCATTGGGCGGGCTTCTTCTTTCGGAAGGCGGCTACGCGACCAGCACCACGGTCAAGGAAGGCGGCTTCATGAACGTCTATTACGGCGGCGTCGGGAATTACGCCACGATCAGTTCCGGCGGTACGCTCAATCTCTGCCGCGGCGGCTTCATGAACTACGCGACCGTGCGTTCCGGCGGCTCGGCAGTGCTCGTCAACGGAACGGTCTATGTCAAAGAGCTCACCGTCAACGGCGAACTCGAAGTCCGGAGCGGCGGCTCGATGGACAACCTGAGCAACGAACTCATCCTGGGATCCGGCGCCACGCTCATGATCAGCGGCGGCGGCTATATCGCCGGCACGGTCGTCGGGAGCGGCGCACAGGTCACGGTCGAAGGCGGCGCCGCGTTCAGGAGAGCCGAGGTCTCGGGCGGCCGCGTCATCGCCAAATCCGACGCGTTCCTCGAAAACGTGTACCTGAACAGCAGCAGTATCCTGGAGGCCGCGTCCGGCGCAAGCCTCAACTTCGTCAATGTCAAATCGGGCGCGGTCCTCACGGGCGTCGTGCGGAACGCCAAATCCCTCACGTTCTCCGGCGGTACGCTCGACCTGAATATCGCGAAGGCGTCCGAGAACGACGACTACCTCATCGACAGCGCTTCGTACTCCCAGATCAAGACCGGTACGTACGACGTCACGATCTCGATCGCCAACAAGCAGATGAACGGCGCGTACAAGCTCATCACGGGCGCGTCCGACTTCAACAAGACCATCACGGTGAAGTTCCTCAACAACAACCTCGGGACGCTCACGGTCAACGGCGGCCCCACGAACGTCGGCGGCGTCGTCTGCGACCTGACGCTGACCTCCGGCGACCTGGTGGTCACCGTGACAGGCGGCGCGATCCCGGATCCGATCTACTCGAGCGCCACCCTGATCGACGAACGGAAGGACATCACCAGCGGCATGTCCGCAATCGACATCAAAGTCTCCTCCGGCGGCATCCTGAACATCTACTCCTCCGGCATCGCGAGCAACACCACGGTCTACGCGGACGGCGAATTCAATGTGTGCTCCCGCGGTATTCTGAGGGGCGCGACGATCTATTCCGGCGGCACGGCGACGGTCTATGAAGACACCAGGACCCAGAACGTGCACGTGATGAACGGCGGCACGCTCGTGGTCGAAAGCGACGCGTTCATCACTTACACGTCCGGCGGAAAACTCGTGTCGAGCAACGTCCTCGTGGAACAAGGCGGCAAGATCGAGCTCAACGGCGGCTGGGTGGAAGGCGCGCTGGTCAACGGCGGCCAGGCCGTGATTACGAGCGACGGCTCGATGTTCGCGGCCACGGTCACCTCGAAGGGAACCGTCCTGGCGAAGAACGGCGGATTCGCCGGTATGACCATCCTGGAAGGCGGCGTCGTGACCCTGGCGTCCGGCGGCACCGGCTCCTGCACGGTCAGCTCCGGCGGCACGATGCGCCTGGAGGACGGCAGCGAACTGAACGGCCTCAGAGTCTACGAGGGCGGCGTGGTGACCGGCGTGATGCACGGGATCTACAGCGTCGTCACGTTCTACAAAGGCACGCTCGACCTCGACATCTCCGGGGTCGCGCCCTCAAACGAATACCTGTACGACCTGGACGCGAACCTCGACTTCAGCCACGGCATGTCCTGCACGCTCACGGTCAACGGCTATCAGGAGAACGGCACGTACAAGCTCGTGGAATCCGCCTACGAGTACGACGTCAATGTCATCACAGCCGATACTCCGCTCACGGTGAAGAGCACGGACGGATCCACGCTCGGCACGCTCACGATCGGCCAGACCGCGAACATCAACGGCGCGAACTACACGCTGAACCTGAGCGACGACTACCACCTGACCGTCACGATCGAGGGCTCCACTCCGACGCCGCCCCCGGCGCCGACGCCGAAATGGTTGTTCTTCACGGGCGACTTCAACGGCGATCTCTTCGACACGCTCGCCGTGCAGCAGGACGGTGCAGTCACGATCTACCAGAACGGCGAAGCGTGGGGCCTCGGGCTCGCGCTCGATCCGGGCTGGAACGTGGTCGGCACGGGCGACTTCTCGGGCGACGGCCTCGACGACTTCCTGCGCGTGAATACCGAAGGATATGTGGTCGGCGAAATGTCGAACGGCAACGGCACGTTCACACCGCAGGTCCTGAACCTGAAGAACGCGGGTTGGGAAATCCTCGGCACGGGCGACTTCAACGGCAACGGCACCGATGATGTCCTGATCGCGAACCCGACCGCGGCGTCCGATACGGTCGGCCTGCTCGGCTACTGGGAAAGCGGCGTTTCGTGGACGCTCATCAACGGCTACTCGCCCGAATGGCAAATGGTGTCCACCGGCGACTTCAACAATGACGGCAAGTGCGACATGCTGTGGAAAAATGAATTCATCGGCGAAGGCGGCCTGACCTACAACGCCTACTGCACCTGGATCGTCGAGGATCCGGTCGACTGGCGCATGGTCAGCGTGGCCAACCCGGCGGAATGGAATTTCCTCTGCTCAGGCGATTTCGACGGCAACGGTTCTCACGATATCGCCATGATCAACGACGTGGGCGTCGTGGGCATCTGGGGCGTCACGGATGGCTACCTCAGCTCGTGGTCGATCCTGAGCGCGGTCACCAGCGAGTGGACGCTCGCCGGCGTCGCCGACTTCAACGCCGACGGCACGGACGACATCGCCTGGGCCAACACTGACACCGGCCTCACCGGCTACTGGCAGATCAACAACAAGGAGCTCACCACCTGGGCGAATATCGTCACGCTCTCCTGATGCAATAAACCCGTGCCGGAGCGTAAGCCCGGCACACCGCAAGCGGTGCTGATCCAGTGCCTTGCTTCGCAACGGCACACCGCAAGCGGTGCTGATCCAGTGCCTTGCTTCGCAGCGGCACACCGCAAGCGGTGCTGATCCAGTGCCTTGCTTCGCAACGGCACACCGCAAGCGGTGCTGATCCAGTGCCTTGCTTCGCAACGGCACACTGGCTCCCGTGATCGTGAAAGATAGCGGGAGCCGTTTTCGCGCTTCCTCATGGCCAGAGGCCCCGCCTCCCCGCGCCGTTGCGAAGCAAGGCCTGCTTCAGTGGAGGCCCCGCCTCCCGACGGATTTTTCGGAGAAAAAACGTCTTTCCGTTTGCATTTTCGACAAAAAGATGTATAGTATTTAGTTACTTTTACGCGACACACATACAACACATAACAGATAATAATGGAGATTTGAAATGTCCAAGCATCCCAGTCTGAAGGCCGCCGGACGCATCCGGAAACAGAGAAACGTCCTGAAGCGTTTCGAACGCATCAACATCCTCAAGCAGGACGGCCGCTGGCAGGAAGGCCAGAAAGTTCTCAGCGCTCTTCCGAAGACCAAGCCCGAAGAGTAAGTTTCGGAGCCGCCGCGCGCGGTTCGAACAGTCCGCTTTCCGGTCCGCCGGAAACGCGGAATCTGAGACCAGGGACGTCCCGACCGAGGTGCGTCCCCGTTTTTTTTACACTTGAAATTCGGAGATCACAAGCAATGGCAAAAGGAACGGTCATTCAGAAAATCTTAGCGAACCATCTCGTATCCGGCAGCGGCGTTCCGGGCGAACCCGCGGCGATCCGCATCGACCAGACGCTGACGCAGGACGCCACCGGGACGATGGCTTATCTGGAACTCGAAGCGATGGGCACCGGCAAGGTGAAAACCGAGCTGTCCGTGTCCTACGTGGACCACAACATGCTCCAGATGGGTCCGGAAAACCCAAATGACCACCTCTATCTCCAGTCCGTCGCCGCCGCGCACGGCATCCGCTTCAGCCGTCCCGGCAACGGCATCTGCCACCAGGTCCACCTGGAACGCTTCGGCGTGCCCGGCAAGACCCTGCTCGGCTCCGACTCGCACACCCCGACCGGCGGCGGCATCGGCATGATGGCGATCGGCGCGGGCGGCCTGGACGTCGCGCTCGCCATGGCGGGCAAGCCGTTCCGCCTCGCCTACCCGAAGATCATCGGCATCCGCCTCACCGGCAAGCTCCAGCCGTGGGTCGCCGCGAAGGACATCATCCTGAAGGTCCTGAGCATCCTCACCACCAAAGGCAACGTCGGCTGCATGGTCGAGTATTTCGGACCCGGCGTCGCCACCCTCTCCGTCCCCCAGCGCGCCACCGTCACGAACATGGGCGCCGAGCTCGGCGTGACCACCTCCGTCTTCCCGTCCGACGCCTGCACCCGAGCCTTCCTCGAGGCGCAGGGACGCGGCGATGTCTGGACCGAACTCGTCGCCGACGCCGACGCCGAATACGACCGCGTGATCGACATCGACCTCTCCACGCTCGAGCCCATGGCCGCCTGCCCGTCCAGCCCGGACAACATCAGGACCGTCGCCGAACTCTCCGGCATGAAGGTCAACCAGGTCATCATCGGCTCCTGCACGAACAGCTCCTACCGCGACCTCTCCATCGTCGCCGGCATGCTCAAGGGGCGCAAGGTCCACCCGAACGTCTCCCTCGACATCGCCCCCGGCAGCCGCCAGGTCCTCGCCATGCTCGCCGCCGACGGCAAGCTCGCCGACATCGTCGCCGCCGGAGCCCGCATCCTCGAATGCGGCTGCGGCCCCTGCATCGGCCAGGGCCAGAGCCCGGCAAACGGCACCGTCACGGTCCGCACGTTCAACCGCAACTTCCCCGGCCGTTCCGGCACCAAGGGCGACCAGTCCTACCTGGTCAGCCCGGAAACCGCCTGCGCCGCCGCCCTCACCGGCGAATTCACGTCCCCGCTCGCGCTCGGGTTCGAGTACCCGGTGTTCGAGGATCCGAAGTCCTTCACGGTCGACGACTCCATGATCCTGCCGCCCGCCGAGGATCCGGCGTCCGTCGAGATCATCCGCAAGCCCACGATCGGCGCGCCGCCGAACTGCAAGCCGCTGCCGGAGAAACTGGACGGCGTCGTGGTCATCAAGACCGGCGACAAGACCTCCACCGACGATATCATGCCCGCGGGCGCCTACCTCAAGTACCGCAGCAACATCCCCGAGTACGCCAAGGCAGTCTTCGCGCAGACCAACGTCCCCGGCAAGCCCACGTTCGCCGAACGCGCCTCCGCCGTCCGCGATTCCGGCCGCCAGGCGGTCATCGTCGGCCGCGACAGCTTCGGCCAGGGCTCCAGCCGCGAACACGCCGCCATCTGCCCGATGTACCTCGGCGTGAAGGCCGTCATCGCCATCGCCATCGAGCGCATCATCCGCGCCAACATGATCAACTTCGGCATCCTGCCGCTCACGTTCGCAAATCCCGCCGACTACGACCGGATCGACCCGGAAGACGCCGTCGAGATCGCCGACCTCCGCAAGGCCGTCCAGGGCAACTCCATCACCGCCACCGTTAAGAAGCCCGGCGGGGAATCGTTCCCGATCAAGCTGAACCTGAACGTGTCCGACGAGGACCGCGTGATCCTGACCGCGGGCGGCCGACTGAACGTGAAGTGAGGCGCCGGAGAACGGCAGCATAAAACAACCCACGCGTGCGGCGTCCGAAAACACGGACAACCGGACGCCCGCGCGGATAAATTCCAAACCATGTTTCCGGCTGAAAAGCCGGGTTTTCCGAGGGTGCGGGAATGAACGTCAAAAAAGATAAATTCGAACATTGGTCGGCGGAGGATTCCGCCACGCTCTACGGCATCAACGACTGGGGAGCCGGGTACTTCCACGTCAACGAGAAGGGCGAGCTTACGATCTCGCCGAACCCGGGCAAGGACGCCCCGGCGGTCAGCCTGCCCGACATCGTGCAGGGCATCCGGGAACGCGGCATGAACATGCCCGTGCTGATCCGCGTCAGCAACATCCTGGAATCGCGCATCAACCAGCTCCATGCGAGCTTCCGCAAGGCCATCGAGCAGACCAAATACCAGGGCAAGTACAAAGGCGTCTTCCCCATCAAGGTCAATCAGCAGCAGCAGGTCGTGCAGGACATCTCCCGTTTCGGGAAGGATTTCCACCACGGGCTCGAAGCCGGCAGCAAGGCCGAGCTCATCGCCGCCCTCGGCACGCTCCATGACCCGGAGGCGTGCGTGGTCTGCAACGGCTACAAGGACGAGGAGTTCATCGACCTCGCGCTCTTCGCCTCCATGCTCGGATACCGCTGCATCCTCGTCATCGAGATGCCCAGCGAGCTCGACGTCATCATCGAACGCAGCCGCATGCTCAAGGTCAAGCCCATGATCGGCGTCCGCATGAAGCTCTCCACGCGCGCCGGCGGCAAGTGGACCGAATCCGGCGGCGACCGCAGCGTCTTCGGCCTCAATACCGCCCAGCTCATGGAGCTCGTCGACCACCTGAAGGAAGAGGAGATGCTCGACTGCCTCCGCCTGCTCCACTACCACATCGGCTCCCAGATCCCGAACATCCGCGACATCCGCTCCGGCGTGCAGGAGGCCAGCCGCGTCTACATCGGCCTCGTGCAGGAAGGCGCGCCGATGGGCTACCTCGACCTCGGCGGCGGCCTCGCCGTCGACTACGACGGCTCCCACACGAACTACCAGCACAGCCGCAACTACACCATCGACGAATACTGCGTCGACATCATCGAGACCGTCGGCGAACTCCTCACCGAGGCGAACGTGCCGCACCCCGACATCATCACCGAGTCCGGACGCGCCACCGTCGCGTACTCCTCCATCCTGCTCTTCAACATCCTCGACGTCGCCCGCTTCGACCCGGTCACCATCCCGGTCCCGGACAAGCTCCCGGAGAACGCGCACGACCTCACGAAGGACCTGATGAACATCCTCTCCAACATCAACCAGAAGAACCTGCAGGAGTTCTTCCACGACGCCATCTACAACCGCGACGAACTGCGACTGCTCTTCAAGAACGGCCGCATCTCCCTCCGCGAACGCGCCCTCGTCGAATCCGCCTTCTGGCACATCATGGCGGTCGCGAACAAGGAGGTGCAGAAGCTCTCCTACGTCCCGGACGAATTCGAGGACCTCGACGCCCAGCTCGCCGACATCTACTACGCCAATTTCAGCGTCTTCCAGTCGCTCCCCGACTCCTGGGCCATCCACCAGGTCTTCCCCATCGTCCCGATCCACCGCCTCAACGAACGCCCCACACGCAGCGGCATCCTGTCCGACATCACCTGCGACTGCGACGGCAAGGTGGACAAGTTCGTGGACCTGCACGACGAGCTACACACGCTCCCGCTCCATGAACTCAAGCCGGACGAGGAGTACTACCTCGGCGTGTTCCTGGTCGGGGCCTACCAGGAGACGCTCGGCGACCTCCACAACCTCCTCGGCGACACCAACGTCGTCAGCATCACCATCGCCCCGGACGGACATTTCGACATCGACAAGGAGATCGAGGGCGACTCCGTCGGCGACGTGCTGTCCTACGTCGAGTACGACGCCAAGGAGCTCATCACCTTCTTCCGCAGCGTCGCCGAACGCGCCGTCCGCAGGAAAATGATCACTCCCGCCCAGCGAAAGACCATCACGAACGCGTTCGAGGACGGCATTCGCGGATACACCTATTTCGAACGTTAACCCCCTGAAGGAGACCCACACCATGTCAAGAGTCCTGATCATCGGAGCGGGCGGCGTCGCCACCGTCGCCGCGCACAAATGCGTCCAGGCGTCCGACGTCTTCACCGACATCATGATCGCCAGCCGCACGGAGTCCAGATGCAAGAAACTGGCCGCCGCCCTGAAGCGTCCCGTTCAGACCGCCCAGGTCGACGCCGACAACGTCCCCCAGCTCGTCGAGCTCATCAAGTCGTTCCGGCCCGACGTGGTGCTGAACCTCGCCCTGCCCTACCAGGACCTCCATATCATGGACGCCTGCCTCGAGACCGGAGTGGACTACGTCGACGCCGCCAACTACGAGCCGCCGGACGTCGCGCACTTCGAATACAGCTGGCAGTGGGCTTACCGCGACCGCTTCCGCGAGAAGGGCATCACCGCACTCCTCGGCAGCGGATTCGACCCCGGCGTCTCCAACGTCTACACCGCGTGGGAGAAACAGTATTTCGACGTGATCGACACGCTCGACATCATCGACTGCAACGCGGGCGACAACGGCCAGGCGTTCGCCACGAACTTCAACCCGGAGATCAACATCCGCGAGGTCACCGCGAAGGGCAAATACTACAAGGACGGCCAGTTCATCGAAACCGAGCCGCTCGAGTTCTCCAAGATGTTCGACTTCCCCGCCGGCATCGGCCCGAAGAAGATCTACCTGCTCTGGCACGAGGAGCTCGAATCCCTCGCCCCCTACCTGAAGCCCTACGGCCTCAAGGAGGCGCGTTTCTGGATGACCTTCTCCGACAACTACATCAAGCACCTCGAAGTCCT
>JAGCTY010000053.1 GCA_017963105.1 Lentisphaeria bacterium | reverse complement strand
GACAAACTGAAACCCTGGACTCTGATCGAACGGGGCAAATACCGGATTGCCGTCATCGGCATCGTGACTCCTTTCCTGAAGCAGTTGACCAGGCGCACCCCGCAAATCCTGGAGGGGATCGAAGTGACCTCCGCCGAGGATACCCTCAAGTCCGTCATGCCGGACATCATGAAAAAGGAACCGAACGTGATCGTCCTCGCGATCCATCTCGGGGAATATACCGGAGAGAGAATGACCGGAACGGGGAAACCGATTTATCTGTCCGCATTTTCAACCGAATACCCGCAGATCGACCTGATTCTGAGCGGGCATTCGCACAGCACGGTGGCGGGGAAGAGCCTGACCCCGGATGCATGGCTGGCACAGGCGCCCTTTCAGGGGAAAGACGCAGTGAAGGTCGACCTGCAATGGAAGCAGGGCGAACGCAAAAAAGTTTCAGTCGCCTCGAAACTGCTCAATATTACCAAAGACACCCCGATTGACGAAGATCTGCAGAAGATTTTTGCTCCGGCTCAAAAGTAGGAGTTTTTTTTGACATCAGTCGGAACGTGAACATGTAAAAATGTTTCACATAATACATCGGCCCTCACAGCCAGTTGATGGTTGCGAGGGCTGATTGCCGGATTGCCTCTGTCTCATTGAGACGAACCCAATACCGTGGCAGTATCATCCAACTCAAGAGCATTTCATGTTTTATGCTCTTTTTTTAAGACATTTTCGATGAAAAAACTTGAATGTTCTTAGAAAGGTGCTACATTAAAGCATAGACGGCCTGCTATTTCATCCCCGGAAGACAATGTTCCGCCCCCGTACCGCAGACGATTGTCCGGGGAACCGTTGTGAAACGCCCAACCCCATATCAAAATCGAAAAGAAGGAAATCCGACAATGAAACATCCATCCCGGTCCTTTACGCTGATAGAACTTCTTATCGTGGTTGCAATCATCGGGATCCTGGCCGCGCTGCTGCTCCCCGCGCTGAGATCCGCGCGGGAGGCGGCCAAAAAGGCAGGGTGCCTCAACAACCAGAAATCCATCGGCATGTACATCCAGCAATATGCGATGAGCGACCGGCTGTCCCTCAACAGGATCGTCGGGGACTGGTCAAACTGGTATGGCATGATCGCCGCCTCTGCCGGGGCCGATCCGACCAAGGTCCTCGCCGGTCCGAATGCCGATGTCATCAAGAAGGACCCGGTCGGCCTTGCGCTCGCAAGCAAGGTGTTCCGCTGCCCGTCCGACGTCTCCCACAATGGAAGCAACGGCATCACGGAAAAAGACAACCGGTTCCCCGTCAGCTATGCTCGGAACGACGACTGCAGATACATCCTGTCCGGCGACAGGCGGCTTGTCAAGGCCCGCATCTCCGATGTCCGCACCCCTTCGTCCCTGATCCTCATAACGGACCGGTGGACGCCGAAGCATACCATGAACGGGAACGACTTCGCCAGCAGCAAGGAGGAGCATGACAAGACTAGCGTGTTCCACATCCGTCCGGCCACAGACAATTCGGAAGGGGAATGGGGCTATTCCGGAGCCGGATACAACTGGCGTCACAAGGGGGCGCCGCCGCTCCTCTATGTCGACAACCACGTCGAGGTCAAGAACTGGCTTGCGACAATCCCCCCGTCCCAGCGCGCCAACGCCGGCAAGTCGGAACCGACGGAGGCATACGGCGACTGGTCCGATGATCCGGATCACAAGAAATAAGACCACCCCGTTTCCGGAAGACGGTGCGCCGTCCCTGTGGCGGCAGGGAAAAGAGTTCCTCAGCAGAGGCGGCGATTCGGTTATAAATTCGCTGCGTCACCTGTGGCGGCAGGGAAAAGAGTTCCTCAGCAGAGGACGCTTACTCCTGCCCGGAAAATCCCGATGGTTTGACTACTGCGGCTCATCCGTGTTCTTCCCCTGTTTCAGCTTATCGTTTTCCCGTTCACATGCGAATACAGAATGCGTTTCGGACAGAAGCTCATGATGGCATCCCAATCTGCTTTTAAGGCGGGATTGTCGTCATAAGCGGAAAGGTATTCCATCGGCTCCAAGTCACCGACAAGGCACTCTCCATCATCAAGGATAAGTGAAACGCTATCCCGGCTGTGGCTGGGCATGGAAATGATTTCCCCGGCGATCCCGATGCTCGCCAGAGAAGCCCGGCTTTCACGGCAACTGATGACCTTGGCCCCGGATTCGTCAATAGTGTCGAAGCACAAAGTTTTTTTCACGGGCAAAAATCTGATCCGAATAGTGGACGTCGTTCGTCTGTGCGTCAATCAGAGGAAGCGTGGTTCCCTGCTTCATCAGTTCGGGAATCAGGCCCATATGATCCGGGTGATAATGCGTGGCAAGGACGAACGCAATATCCTTCATCTGCACCCCGCCAGCCTTCAATGCTTTATAAAAACAGGGAAGTGTCCCGGCATAATCCGTATCGACAAGCAAATGCCCTCCGTTGCTCGGTACAAGAAAGGTATTGGTATTTCCATATCTCAGCTTGATGGTCATATCAAGCACCCATCCCCCTGATCTTTTCCGTCTCCGACTCGTCCAGGACGACGGCCTCGCCATGTTCCCGCGAGAGTTCTCTATGAAAAATAGATACCAGGATAAAAGGGAAACGGGACAGTTTTGGGGCACCCTTGCGCGAGCTTTCCGCTGGCAGCGGTACATCGCTGAAGGCAAGATCAAGAACATTCGCGCCTCGCGGTAAACAAAAAGATGTCGAGCGTAGCGAGTTTTCCGAGGCGGCGCGGCCGTCCCCAGCGAAGCGTGGACGCAACCGCGTCCTTACTCTCCACAATAAAACTTTCTTGCAACTTGTTTCAATTTTGTTTCGTCATCTCCTTCTGCCGTGCGCGCCTCGCGGTAAAGAATGCTGTCGAACTCGTATAAACGAGTTCACCGAGGCGGCATAGCCGCCCCCAACGAAACGTGGACGCAAACGCGTCCTTACTCTCCATAATGAAACTTTCTTGCAACTTGTTTCAATTTTATTTCATTACATCCTTCTGCCGTGCGCGCCTCGCGGTAAAGAATGCTGTCGAACTCGTATAAACGAGTTCGCCGAGGCGGCGCAGCCGCCCCCAACAACGTGTGGACGCAATCGCGTCCTTAATGCAACACTTCTGCAACTTGTTTCAATTTTGTTTCGTCATCTCCTTCTGCCGTGCGCGCCTCGCGGCAACAAACAACTGTCGAGCGCAAGCGAGTTTTCCGAGGCGGCATAGCCGCCCCCAGCAACGCGTGGACGCAACCGCGGCCTTACCGCCCCGCCCCTCGAAATTGAGATTTTACTAAAAAAAGCAGAAAAAGCATTTGATTTTTCTCTGAACGCGTGTAAATTGTGTTTTGGAATCGCTTTCCTGAACAACGGGGATCCGATTTCAAGCTCTTTACATCGGTTATTTCAGCAAAAGTGCGAGAAAACCCGCCAAGTTAAATTTGTCTCTTTTGCTACCAAGAACGAAATACCAGCAAGGACCATTGTGTCTTTCTATCTTGCTGGGCGTTTTTCTGTCGTCTTGGTAGCAGGTTCTTGGCGGGACCTTCTCGCACGCGTACGGGGAAGCGTCCGGCTTTTTTTGTGTCTGCATTATCGGCCTCCTTTCGCGTACCTTTTGCTTTGCCGTCAACAAAAACAACCATCTGTCAGGAGGTCAGACAATGGGAATCATCAAAATCGAATGTCCCTCGTGTCATCAACATTATTCTGTTGATGTATTGCTTATCGGAAAAAAAGCTGAATGTTCAACTTGTGGGAGTAATTTTACAGTTGGAACAAAAAACGTTATCAGCTGGAACGCCAAACAACAGGAACCTCTTTTTACACAAGCGCAACAAGCCCGGCCGCGATATAGTCAATCGCCAGCGCAATACAACCAACCGCCCATGCAGAAGGCTTTTGTCCCTGTCACGGAATCCGGGAAAAGCCGCAACACTTTCGCGTCACTTCAAAATGATAAGGTTATGTGTTCCTATGAAAACAAACTGTACTCGAAAAAAGATATATTGGAAATAGCGAAAAATCAAAAGCGGTTTATCTTCTTTATTCTTATTTTCTTTGTTTTTCAGTTTTTCACAAAAGCAATGTGGAACAGTGTTGCAGGAATTGATCCTTCATTGGCTTTTATATTCCGTTTTCTTCTCATTCTCGGGGCATTGTGCTTTTTTGTTGCCGAGGCTTTTTTTTGCATAAAAATGATGATTGCACTTCAAACGAATACAGCTCTGACTGTCATGCTGGCTATTTTTTCATTCCTTCCTCTCATCGGCATATTTATTGCCCTGGCGCTCAACAGCAATGCGAATAAAGTCCTTGCTGCGGCAGGTCTTGACGTTGGTTTTTTAGGTGTCTCGGGTTTTACAATCAAACAATTGCAAAACCAATGACACTGCAAACAGACATAAGTACAAAAGCCAAACCATAGGAGTTGCTATATGCCGAGAATTCACTGCCCGAACTGCAATCAGCCCTACGATGTCGAGTCCGATACAATTGGGAAAAAAGTTCAATGCGCTGTCTGCGAAGAATCGTTCATTGCACAATTGGAAGGTGAGGTTTTCCGCTTGACAAAGACAACAGAACAGCAAACTCATTTTTCTCAGCCGCCACAACATCAGTCGCAATATCTGCAATCTCCGCCGCGGTACGGTCAACCCAGTCCGCAGACTTTCATTCCAGTCGCCGAATCCGACAAGAGCCGCGATACATTCGCTCTCCTCGGTTTCTTCCTCGGTTGCCTTGGCATTCATGAATTCTACATAGGAAATATTGGCAACGGCATTGCTACAATCCTTGCCAATTTCATCTGCTCTCCACCGTTGGTCATTCTTATCGTCGGAATTGATCTTTTGAGAACGACAACAGACAGTCAAAAGCTTCCCCTGAAGGGAAAAGATTCCACCTTAGCGACGGTCCTCGGTATTCTCATGATCCTTGGCGGAATCCTTTTGTTTTTTATTACCATCCCGTTCTACCTTGCGTCAGCTTCGAACAATTGATTTCGATTTGATCGTGTCCCGAACTGAAGCCAAACAGGATATTCCTTTGATCACTTTTTCTACAACATTTGTGAAAAGGACGCAGTCGCGTCCCCGCTTCGCTGGGGGCTCGCATTCGCGAGCCTCGGTAGCCTCGTTTCCACTCGGCATCATGTTTGATTTGCCGCGAGACGCGCAAGCAAAATTCTTTAGTATATAGCAAAGTTTGAGGCGGAGAAATAAAGGACGCCCGCGAAAAGCCAAGGCTTTCCACGGGCGTTGTTTTTTTAGTTTTTTCCTCAATCGTTTAAGGCGGGAGCGTATTTTAAACGCCCCTGCCCCAATGTAAGCCGGGGTTATTTCACATCAGGCAGGCCGGCGAAGCTCTTTTCGAGTTCGGCGTCGGTGGGGATGTAGTCGCCCATCTCGCCGTCGTTGAACTTCTGGTACGCGACCATGTCGAAATAGCCGGTGCCGGTCAGTCCGAACACGATGGCCTTCGCCTCGCCGGTCTCGCGGCATTTCTCCGCCTCGTCGATGGCGGCGCGGATCGCGTGGCTGCTCTCCGGGGCGGGCAGGATGCCTTCGGTGCGCGCGAACTGTTCGGCGGCGGCGAACACGGAGGTCTGCTCCACGGAAACGGCTTCCATGAGGCCGTCGTGGTACAGCTGGGACAGGATGGAGCTCATGCCGTGGTAGCGCAGGCCGCCGGCGTGGTTGGCGGACGGGATGAAGCCACAGCCGAGCGTGTACATCTTCGCGAGCGGGCAGATCTTGCCTGTGTCGCAGAAATCGTACGCGAACTTGCCGCGCGTGAAGCTCGGGCAGGACGCCGGTTCGACCGCGACGATGCGGTAGTCGGCCTCGCCGCGGAGCTTCTCGCCCATGAACGGGGAGATCAGGCCGCCGAGGTTGGAGCCGCCGCCCGCGCAGCCGATGATGACGTCCGGCTTGATGCCGTATTTGTTGAGCGCGGCCTGCGTTTCGAGGCCGATGATGCTCTGGTGCAGCAGGACCTGGGAGAGGACCGAGCCGAGTACGTAGCGGTAGCCTTCGTGCGTGACGGCGGCTTCCACCGCCTCGGAGATCGCGCAGCCGAGGCTGCCCGTCGTGCCGGGGAACTGCTCGAGGATGCGGCGTCCGGTCTCGGTCGTGGTCGAGGGCGACGGAGTGACGTCCGCGCCGTAGGTGCGCATGACCTCGCGGCGGAACGGTTTCTGTTCGTAGGAGCATTTCACCATGTAGACGTGGCAGTCGAGCCCGAAGAAGGCGCACGCCATGGAGAGCGCGGTGCCCCACTGCCCTGCCCCGGTCTCGGTCGTGACGCCCTTCAGGCCCTGCTTCTTCGCGTAGTATGCCTGCGCGATGGCGGAGTTCAGCTTGTGGCTGCCGGACGTGTTGTTGCCCTCGAACTTATAATAAATCTTCGCGGGGGTCTTCAGCGCCTTTTCGAGGAAGTATGCGCGAACCAGCGGGGACGGGCGGTACATCTTGTAGAAATCGAACACTTCCGCCGGAATCGGGATCAGCGGCGTGGTGTCGTCGAGTTCCTGCTTCACGAGCTCGTCGCAGAACACGTGTCCGAGCTCCTCGGCGGTCACGGGCTGCTTCGTCGCCGGGTTCAGCAGCGGCGCGGGCTTGTTCTTCATGTCCGCGCGGACGTTGTACCACGCCTTCGGGAGTTCGTCCTCGGAAAGATAGATTTTGTACGGGATCTCGTGTGCCATGTGTCATGCTCCTGATATGCGGCAGCCCCTTTCTCGTTTCCGGCTGCCTTTTGTTAAAAAAAAGACGGACCAAACGTTCTGTCTGATCCGCCTTGACTGACCTGCGATTGTGTTATGAAAAGTCTGCGTAAAAGACCCGGTCCGGGCGGATTCACCGTCTGCACCAGCGCCAATCGAAGAAGTTTACATACGCGTTCTTTTTCATAATGGCAATACTATAGCATGGGATTCCGCGCTTGTCAAGCGATTTTTCCGCAAAAAAGTCGCGACGCGACGAAAAAAAAGATTGACTTTTTCCCCATACGTGGTACATTGAAGGACAAATATCAACAATGAACCACGAAGATCGGAACGACGCCATGAAACTGTGCATGATCGGCATGAGGGGACATTCCTGCTATGTCTTCGAAAGCCTGAACGAGATCCCCGGGATCGAACTCGCCGCGGTCTCCCCCGGCTGTCCGGAGGATTCCCCTGCCCCGTTGCTCGAAAACGCCGCGAAATGCGGGTTCACTCCGCGCGTCCACGACGACTGGCGCGACATGCTGGACCGCGAGAAACCGGACATCGTCTGCATCGACGGCAAGTATGACCTGCATGCGGAGATGTGCGTGGAGGCCGCCCGGCGGAACATCCACATCTTCTGCGAAAAGCCGATCGCGCTCACGCTCGAATCGCTCGACGCCATCGAGAATACGTTGAAAAACAGCTCGAGCAAGCTCGTCTCCATGGTCGGGCTCCGCTACGACCCCGCCATGTACCATGCGCACCGCCTCGTCGCCGGGGGCGCGATCGGGAAAGTCAAGCTCATCTACGCCCAGAAATCCTACCGGCTCGGTATCCGCCCCGATTTCTACAAGGACCGCACGACCTACGGCGGGACGATCCCGTGGGTCGGCAGCCACGCACTCGACTGGATCATGTGGTTCGCGGACAGCGGATTCGCGAGCGTTGCCGCCACGCAGACCAGCGAGGACAATTTCGGCAACGGCACCATGGAGATCGCCGCGCAGGCGATCTTCACGATGAAATCCGGCGTACTCGCCGAGGCCAGCATCGAATATCTCCGCCCCTCCGCCGCACCGTCCCACGGCGATGACCGCGTCCGCATCGCCGGGACCTCCGGCGTGATCGAGGTGCGCGACGGACAGATCATCCTCATCGACGCCGCCGGGCAGCGCACGATCGAACCGGATGCGCCCGACCGGAAGATCTTCTCCGATTTCGTCTTCGGGCTGGAGGGCCGCCGGGACTGCCTCGTGGACACGCGGCAGTCGCTCGACCTGACCCGCGCATGCCTGCTGACGCGCCAGGCCGCGGACGACGGCTCGATCATCCGTTTCTGAACACAAAAACAATACTAAATCACATACAAAACAAAAGGAGTTTCGCCATGTCCCTTCCGAAAGTCGCCGTCGTCGGCGCCCGCGGTTTCGCCAGCATGTACATCCGCCACTATATCCGCCTGCAGGACGCGGACAGGATCGACTGGGCCGCCGCGGTGGTCCGTTCCCCGGACAAGGCCCCGGAGGAAGTCGCCCTCCTCAAATCGCGTGGTGTGCGCATCTTCCCGGATACCGCGAGCATGTACGACGCCATCCCCGATCTCGCGCTCGTAGGGCTCCCGGTCGGCATCGAGTTCCACGAGCCCATGACCTGCGAGGCACTTGAACGCGGCGTGAACGTGCTGGTGGAGAAACCGGTTTCCACGACCGTCGCATCCGTCGACCGCATGATCTCCGCCGCGAACGCGCACCCGGATCTCTCCGTCACCGTTGGGTTCCAGCACATGGCCGACCGCAACATCCGCCGCATCAAGGAGACGATCCTTTCCGGCAGGCTCGGGCGCATCCTGTCCATCCGGTTCCACGGGTTCTGGCCGCGCGGCGACGCCTACTACGGGCGCAACAACTGGGCGGGAAAGATCGCCTCGCCCTCGACCGGCGCGCTGATTCTCGACTCCCCCGCGAACAACGCCTTCGCGCACTATCTGAACATCGCGCTCTTTCTCGCGGCGGACAAGCTCGAAGCCACGGCGGAACCGGTCATCACGGCCGCCCGGCTCCTCCGCGCCAGACGCACCATCGAGACGTTCGACACCTGCGCGGTCGACTTCAACGCGGGCAGCATCCCGGTTTCGGCGTTCCTCACCCACACCTGCCTGGACACCACCGAACCGCACATCGTGGTGCAGTGTACGGCGGGACGCGCCGACTGGGAGCTGAACGGCGACTGGTCGATGCATGACGCGGACGGCAACGAGATCGCGGGCGGCCCCGACACCGACTGCTACGGCACCATGTTCGACGACGTGGTCGCCAAGCTCGCCGATCCGTCCGTCTTCACCTGCTCCGTCGCCATGGCGCGCAACCACGCTGCGCTCATCGAATCGCTGTACCGCGATTATCAGGTCGAGGAAATCCCCGAACGCCTCATCCACCGTCGGGAATCCGATGGCCAGCTGTACGTGGACGGGCTGCTCGACTATGGCGAGGAATGCTCCGCGCACGGAGTCGCCAACGCAGGTCCCTTCCCCCGATGAAACAATCACAACAAAAAGGAATTCAAATAATGCTTTCGTCTCTCAAACACACCGCCACACTCTTCGCACTTGCCACTCCGATCCTCTTTTCCTCCGTGCTTGCCGCCGACGCGCAGTTCATGCACCCGGACGCCGAAGTTCAGAAGAACTTCCCGATCCTCTCGAAATTCAACGCCGGGCGCGCACCCTCCGAACGCATCCTGAAGCGCGGAGACCATGACATCTACGCCATCCTCCACTTCGGCCCGAACACGTTCTACGACAAGGAATGGGGCTACGGCGACGAGGATCCGCAGCGCTTCGCCCCGACCGAATTCGACGCCGAGCAGATCGTGAAGGCGTGCAAAGACGGCGGCATCACGGGCATCATCATCGTCTGCAAACATCACGACGGCCTGTGCCTGTGGCCGACGAAGACCACCGAGCACAACATCACGAAGACGAAATTCCGCGACGGCAAAGGTGATTATGTGAAGGAAATGGCGGACGCCTGCCGCAAGTACGGCCTCGACGTCGGGTTCTACGTCTCCCCGTGGGACCGCAACAACGCCAAGTACGGCACGCCCGATTATCTGCCGGTCTTTCAGGAACAGCTCCGCGAAATCCTGACCAACTACGGCCCGGCGTTCGAGCTCTTCCTCGACGGCGCGAACGGCGGCGACGGCTACTACGGCGGCGCACGAGAACGCCGCAACATCGACCATCGCACGTACTACGATTGGATTCACACCTGGCAGATGGTACGCGAACTCCAGCCCGGCGTGGCGATCTTCAGCGACGTCGGACCGGACGTGCGCTGGATCGGCAACGAACAGGGATTCGCGGGCGAGGAGTCGTTCGGCTCCTGGACCCCGCGCGCTCCCTGGGGCCAGCAGGGCGAGCCCATGCCCGGGTTCTGCGACTTCGCCGACAACCCGAACGGCAGGGCGGACGGCGTGTTCTACATGCCCGGCGACTGTGACGTGGCGTTCCGGCCGAACTGGTTCTACCACGCCTACGACGACAACAACCAGAAGAGCGTGGCGCACCTCGTCCGCATCTACCTGCGGTCGGTCGGCTGCGGGGCGTACATGAACCTCGGCCTCGCACCGGACAAGCGCGGCCTGATCCACGAGAACGACGTGAAGCGTCTGAAGGAGTTCAAGGCGGCCATCGATTCGCTGTATGAAAACAAGGTCTTCGACGGCGAAATCAAGCTTGAGAACGGCGTCGGCACGGTCGAGTTCGGCGGTGCGAAGCGGCTGAACTTCCTTAAACTCGCTGAAACCCTCTCCGCCACGCAGGGCGAGCTTGTCTCCGGCTACAAGGTCGACGTCCGCAGAAACGGTGTCTGGACGAACGTGCTTTCGGGACATGCCATCGGCCTGAAGCGTCTGAAACCAATTCCCACGCAGGATTGCGACGCAATCCGCATCCGCATCACGGAATCCGCCGCCCCGGTCGAGTCGCTGAAATTCTCCGGCTACCTCGCCCCGGAACACCTCATCGGCGTCGGTTCGGCGGTGCAGGAGAATGACATCCGCACGCTCCCGAACTACGTCAAACTGGAAGTCAACCCGGCGAGCCAGTTCACTCCGATGCACCCGCTCCGCTACCTCGAATTCCCCGTGTCGCGT
>JAGCTY010000003.1 GCA_017963105.1 Lentisphaeria bacterium | reverse complement strand
TTCTTGTCGTTGATCTGCCAGTAGCCGGCGATGCCGGATCCGGCGCTGCGCCACGCGATGTCGTCCGTGCCGTCGCCGTTGAGGTCCGCGACGCCGACGAGGCTCCATTCGGCCGTATCGACCTTGCTCAGGATGCTCCAGGACGCGAGCCAGCCGTCCGACATGCCCCAGATGCCCACGACGCCCTCGGCGTTGATCATGGCGATATCGCCCGTGCCGTCGCCGTCGAAGTCGCCCGAGCAGAGGAAATTCCACTCCTCCGGGTTCGCCACGCTGACCATGCGCCAGTCGATCGGGTTTTCGACGATCCACGAGCAATAGGCGTTGTACACTTTGCCGTCCGCGCCGAGGAAACTGTTCTTCCAGAGCATGTCGCACTTGCCGTCGCCATCGAAGTCGCCGGTCGCGATCATCTCCCACGCAGCGGAGTAGCCGTTGATGAGCGTCCACTCGGTGCCGCCCTTCCAGTAGCCGAGCAGGCCGACGGTCTCGGACGCCCCGGTCGGGTTTGCCACCAGCACGTCGTCCCTGCCGTCGCCGTCGAAATCGCCGATGCCGAGGATGTCCCAGGCGGCATCCTTGAAGTTCAGGACCTGCGCCGTGAACGTGCCGTCGCCGTTCGACATTTCGCCGACCACATAACCGGCTTCGTTGATGCGGAGCACGTCGTCCTTTCCGTCGCCGTCGAAGTCGCCGATCCCGGCGGGCTCCCAGCCGTCGCCGAGCGCGACCGCGCCCCAGAGCGCGCCGTTTTCAGCGTAGACCGAGACGATGCCGCCTGCGTACTTCGCGAACATCGGCTTGCCGTCGCCCGCGAAATCGCCGAGGAAGAACCGTTTGTTCTCATCGGGGATCACCTCGCCGGTCACGGTGAACGCGTCGCCCTCCGCGATCTCCGAGGCATTTGACGCCTTATCGACCGCGTACACCGTCCAGCGCCAGTCGGCGGCGTCCAGCCACTGGATCACGAAGGTGGTTTTGTCCGTCGAAACGGTGAATTCCTGTTCGCCGTTCCAGTATTTCACGATGTACGAGCCGATGCCGGAGCCGGTTTCCTCCGACGGATTCCACGCGAGCACCACCATGTGTTCGGAAACGCTCGCGCGGAGGCTGGTCGGCTTCGTCGGCGCAGCCCTGTCGATGTTGTCCACGGTGTACGAAACGGCCTCGGAGACGTTTCCGGCGGCGTCGACCGCCTTGAAGTAGACGGTCGCGTTTTCGGAGACGGTCACGCCGTTCGCGAAGTCGTATGCAAGCCACTCGCCGTCCTCGCCGATCCGGCAGTACGCGGCGTTGACCTGCATGTTGTCCTCGAACGCCGCCGTCAGGACGACGTCCCGGTTCGTCGGATCCGCGGCGCTTGCCGTCACGGAGGCGACCGTCGGCGCGATCTTGTCGATGTTGTTCACGGTATAGGGAACGATCTCGGAGACGTTTCCTGCGGCGTCGACCGCCTTGAAGTAGACGGTCGCGTTTTCGGAAACGACCACGGAGCTGTCGTACCGCGTCCATGCGCCGTCCTCGCCGATCCGGTAGTACGCCTCGCCCATCTCCACGTTGTCCGTGAAGCCCGCGGTGACGACCACGTCCCGGTTGGTCGGCACGACGACGTCCGCCCGCACGTTGATGACCTCCGGCGGCACATTGTCACGCGCGGTGACCGTGAGGGAAAGGATGTCTTCGGCGAGGTACAGCCGGTAGGTCGCGCCGTAGGCGGAGAAGGTCCCGCCGACCGTGATCGTGCCGAGCTCCTCGCCGATCCGGTTCATGACCGTGATCGTGCCGTCGAACCGGGCCGCGCCCTCGGCGAGCTTGCAGACGCGGATGCCGGATTCCGGCGCGTCGTCCGCGTCCACCGTGAGCGTGAAGTTCAGGTCCGGACCGTCGTAGTCGTCCACGCTTGACGACCATTTCACTATGTGCGAGTACAGGAACGACATGTCGTTCAGGAGCGGCGTCTCCTCATCGGCCGCCGACAGGTCGAAATCGATGTTCGCGCCGTTTCTGACCTGCGCCCTGCCGCCCAGCAGCGTGATGCGGCCGGTCAGCTTTGATGACCTGCTGACTTGCAGATTCGCCATGCCGTTGGAGAGGGTCAGGTTTCTCACCGTGCCGGATACATACAGTTTGGCGTCTCCGGGGTTGACGTTGATCGCCGTACCGTTCACGATGAAATTCTTCACGTTCAAATCCTCTTCGCCCAGGTCGAGCGCCGCCCCATTAAATATCGTGAGCTGGTGGGATTGAATGGGCTGCGTGGCTGTGAAGGTGCCTCCGAAAATCTTAAGCTCGGGTTCATCCGACAGGTCGATTGCTTCCAGAGCGGCCTCGAGCGTGGAGAAGCAGTCGACGCCGATGACGCCCTTCTTGTTGTCGAATTCCAGTGTGACCTCCGTGCCGTCCGCCAGGCCTTCCCATGCGGAGTTGACATAGGGGAACCGGACCCCTCCCTTCGGAACCGAAACAACAATAAAGGTGGATGCATTCGGCCCCCCCTCATATCCCCTCATGGTATATTTCACCCCGTTGGCCTCCAGCGTTTCGTTCCGCTTGATCGTGCCCAGCGTTGCGCCGCTGACGTCCACCACCGTAAAGGTGTAATCGCCCAGGAGCTGGTACTTCCAGGAATCCAGGCAATACTTTCCGGGCACCGGATTCGAAATGTCCACGGTCACGGTCAGAGCCGGGCTGCCCTGAATGCGGTCGAACCCCTGGACTATGTCATATTCGCTGCTGCCGGACGACGTGCTCATATAAATGACCGGACGGGTGATGTTGAAGTCGAACGTCCCCCTGACCATGATGGAGCCGCCTTCGAAATTGTAGTAGTAGACGGACAGCGTGCCGCCCTCCTCGACCGTGATCGCGCCGCCGGACATGACTTTGAACATCCCGTTGAGGCGTCCTTCCGGGCCGACCGTGATCGTCTGCCCGTTGCCGACCGTGCATCCGTAGATGGAGACTTCTCCGAGGACGATGGCGTTGCATTCGTTTTTCATGTCGACTGCATCGAATTCGCCTTTTTCGAGGATGACCGTGCCGTTCGGGGCGATCACGGAGAATGCGGTGCCGGCGTCCGCGAAGGCGTCGACCCCGATGATCCCCATGTATCCGGACGACATCATGACCGCCGTGCCGGCCGCCAGGTCCTTCCAGTCCGCATTGACGTAGAGCCGGTCGGGCCGGGACACGATGACGCGGAGGTTGCCGAATCCGTCGTTCGACAGGCTGTAGAGCTTGTCGCCGACGACCAGCGAGCCGCCCACCGTCAGCGTGCCGACGGGCGCGCCGCCGCCGGGGTAATACACCGTCACGTCGCCGTAGAAGAGCCCGGCGTCCATGGAGAGGATGTAGGTGCCGAGATTTTCCTTCCCGGTGATCGTCAGCGAATAGGACGCGTCGCCCTGGACGCGGGACAGACCCGTGAAGAGCGCCACGGCGGTGTTCCTCGACGACAGGTTGAAGTTCAGCGTGCCGTTCACGAAGAGCGACGCGCCCTCCGCAAGCACAGCCTGGTCGACGGACAGCGTGCCGCCCGCCTCGACCGTGATCGCGCCGCCCGCCTCGACCGTGATCGTGCCGGACAGCGTGCCGCCCGAGGCGACCGTGATCGTCTTCCCGGACCCGACCGTGCCGTTCAGCTTGAATTCGCCGCCGCGGACGATGACGGTGTTCGCCTTCCCCAGGCCGTTCACGGAGAACGTGCCGTCCCAGAGGAACGCCATGCCGCCCTCCGCCACTTCCGTCAGCGCCCCCGCGTCGCCGAACGCGTCGTATCCGAGGATGAGCGGCGTGCCGTCCGGCAGCGAGACCGTCGTGCCCTCGTCCATGCCGCTCCAGCGGGTGTTGATGTGGATCGCGTTCGACGCCGCGACGGAGGAGACCACGAAACAGAGGTCGCCGTTTTCGTCCAGGTCCAGGGCGTACATCCGCCTGCCTACCTGAACCGCTTTTTCGAAGGAAATCGCGCCCAGGGTCCTGCCCGAAGCGTTCCCGACCGTGATGACGCTGCCGAACCCGGCGGCGTCCGAGGCCAGGATATACCTGCCGTCGTCCTCGCGGCCGCCGATCTTCAGCGCGTACGCCGGCGCGCCCTGGATGCGGGACAGCCCGGAAATGAGCGCATTGCCGCCCGCCTCCAGTCCGACCGCGTCGAAAAGGATGGTCCCGTTTACCGTGACGGACGCGCCGTCCTCGATGTAGAACGGCGAGGGATTCCACAGGATCTCGTAGTCGTCGGGCAGGAAGGAGCGTTCGACGGACAGCGTGGCGCCCGCGTCGACCGTGAGCGTGGCGCCGGACTGGACCCCGAAGATGCCGGAGACCGTGCCGCCGTGCACCGTGACCGTACCGCTGTTCCCGATGCGCGCCCTGCCGGCGGCGATGCCGCCGTTCACCGTGAGCAAGCCGCCGGACATGAACGTGTACTCGCCGGAGAGCGTGCCGCCCGCCTCGACCGTGACCGATTTGAGGAACCCGGAGCTGCCGCGAAGCATATTCAGTTCTCCGCTGCGGACCGTGATGCAGGCGGCTTCGCCGAAACTCACGGGCGTGGCATTATAAGTCCCGCCCGTGATCATGATCGTGCCGCCCTCGGCGACTCCGTTGACCGCGTTTTCCAGCGCGGAGAACGCTTCGAATCCGGTCCACGCGGTCCCGCCTTCCGGCAGCGCAACGGCCGTCTCTTCCGCAAGCCCAGCCCACTCCGTGCTGAGATACACGGTCGCCGGCAGGACGGGATCGACCACGTTCAGGCAGAGGTCGCCGGTTTCGTCCAGCTCCAGGATGCAGGTCTTCCTGCCCAGCAGGAACGACTGCCCGACGGCAAGCGTCCCGAAGATATTGTTGTAATTGATGTCCGTGACCGTGATGACGCTGTCGAACCCGGCGGCGCCCGATGCCAGCACATACTTGCCCGCGGACTGTTTCTTGTGGACCCCCAGCGTAAATGAGGACGGCGTGCCCCGGATGGCGGACAGGTCGGAAATGATCGCGTCGCCGCCGGCGGCCTCGCCCGAGATGCAGAACAGGATCGCCCCGTTCACCGTGATGTTCGCGCCCGCGCCGATCACCATCTTTTCGATCTCGAGCTTTCCGCCCGCGTCGACCGTGAGCGTTGCGCCGGATTCCACCGTGAGGACCCCGTTGTACCCCTGATGGAAACGGAGCGTGGTGTTCGCGGCGACCGAAGTGATGCAGCCGGAGGCGATGGTGAAGTCGAAGTTCAGGTCTATGGTGGCGGTGCCGCGGAGGATGAGGTTGACGCCGCGCTGGGGCGACGGTTTGCTGTCGAAGCCCCCGTAGTAGCCATGTTCCACGACCAGGGTTGCGCCGGGGCTGAACCGGCTCAAATCATAGAGGCCGAACGCATTGTATCCGTAATAGGCGGTCGTGCCGTCGATCGTCTCGACGATGTCGCCGTCCTTCTTCTGGGACCACTGGTTGCTGAAGTAGAAGACCGAGGCGGGTTCCGGCCTTGAGATGTTCAGCATGAGGTCGCCGGTCTCCGTCAGCACCGCATCGTAGCGGGCGCCGTTGGCAAAGGCGGCTCCTCCTGCCGTGTTGAGCACATACTTGTTATTGCCGAGCCTGAGCTCGACCTGCCCGACACCGGACGCCCCGGTCGCGACCAGGTAGGTTCCGTCGGTCAGGGTTGCGTCGGCACGGATGGCGTAGGTCGGCGCGCCCTGGATCCGGGAGAGGTTTTCGAAGACGGATTTGCCACCCGCGCGTGTGATGTCAAGTTCGATTGTCCCGTCGACCATGAGGGATGCGGCATTCGAGGGGCCGGACATCAGCAGCGTGGCGGTGGCGTCGACTGTGATGGACGCGGATGCCGCCGCTTCGCCCGCGATCGCCAGGATGCCGTTGCGGATCACGGAGACGGACCCGGTCAGCGAGCCCGCCCCGGTCCCCGCGAGCGACAGCGTGGCGCCCTCCACGACGACCGGATTGGCGCACGTGCCGGTGGGGACGTTGAAGGAGCCGCCCGTGATGCTGACCGTGCCGCCCGCCGCGATCCCGGCGAACGCGTCCTCCAGGCTTGAGAACGCGTCGTACATGTATGTGGCGGTGCCGCCGAGGATATAGACGGTTTCGCCGGGCTGCTTGCCGCGCCAGGAGGCGTTGACCGTGACGCTGGACACGGGCGGCCGCTCGTTGCTGACGACGAGGGAGAGGAAATACTTGCCGTCGGAGGGCAGTCCGCGCAGGGTGTAGCACACGCCGAGGTATTCGAAGGTCTTTCCGACCTCGATCGTGCCGAGCTGCGTCCCGGACGAGGTGCGGAGCGTGACGGAGCCGCTGAAGCTGTCCACGGCGTCCGCCAGCAGGTACACGCCCATTTCCTGCACGACATTGACCGTAATGGAGTAGGACGAGGGATTGCCTTTCAGGTAGGATAGCCCGCGGAACAGCATCGGCGCGCCCGCGGTCATGCCGGAGATGTCGAAGTCGATGCGGCCGTTGACCGTGATGTCCATGTCCTCCGTGAAGACCGCCGTGCCCGTCAGCGTGCCGCTTGTCGAAATGACGACCGAGCCGGAACCGCCCAGCGAGGCGACGTCATGCAGGACAGTCTTCCCCTCGGCGGAGACCGTGCCGCCCAGGATCGCGCCGTCGTGGAGTTCGACGGTGACGCCCGAGGTGGTCTTCGTTTCCCCGGTGAGCGTCGCGCCCGACTTTACTGTGAGCGTGCCGTAGTTCACCGTGAGGGCGTCGCCGGTCGCGCCGCCTTCCAGCGTCAGGTCGTAGATGTAGCTCGTGCTCCCGGTCCCGCCGCGCACGACGGACCCGGCGCGCGCCACGGTCTTCCGCGTCTTCTCGTTGTTCAGGTCGTTCAGCACGGCGGTCCCGCCGTCGATGTACGCGGTCGCGTCCTCGGCGGATGCCGCGTGCGCCGCTGCGATCGAGCTGAAGGCGTCGACGCCGAACGTGGCGGTCGCGCCGCTCTGCAGGGTCACGGTCTCGCCGAACATGAGCCCGTTCCAAATCGAATTGATATAGACGGTCTCCGGCATCTCGTAGGCGCCGACCGTGAGCGTGAGCACGCCGTCCGTCTCCTGAAGCAGATAGGACGTACCATTCACGCGGTAGGTCTCGCCGATGGTGATCACGTTCGGTTTCCGGGGCGTGGCCCCTGTGGCGTCGGTGTAGATATAGAGGTTTCCGGAGGACTTCTTTTCCTGAATGGTGAAGTACGGGGCGAACCCGGCGGCGTTCGTGCCGAGCACGTAGACGCCCTGCGCCTGGTCCGCCGAGATCAGGATCATGCAGTTCGGCGTGCCGGTCACGTACGCCAGGCCGTCGTACAGCGCGGGGTCGCCCGCCGCCATGCCGGCGATGTCGAACGCCATCGTGCCGCCGGACACCATGATCGAGGCCCCCGCCTCGAACGTGCAGGATCCCGTCAGCATGCCGTCCGTCACCGTGAGCGAGGCGCCCGCCGCGACCGCCAGGCTCTTCGCCGTGCCGCCGGACACCGTGACCGAGCCGCCCGCCGCGACCGTCAGGCTCTGCGCCAGAGAACCGGATTTCGCGGTGACCGAACGGTACACGGTCGTGTTCTTGAGGATGATGGCGGGGCGGTTGCTGGTGAGAACGATATAAAGGTCGGAGGTGTTCCAGGTCAGGATGAGGTCGCGCGTGACGCCCGCCGCCGGCGAGAACGTGCCGCCGTACACCGAGATCACGCAGTTCTCGTCCCCGAACTCCACGGCGGCGGACAGGTCGTAGAACGCGTCGATGCCGTATGTGGCGTTGCACGATGTTTCCGCGTCCGGGCTCGTGACGCTGACCGTGCTCCCGACTGCCAGCGCGTTCCAGCCGTAGTCGACGTAAAGGTAGTACGGCTTCTCCGTTTCGGGCGTGACCGTCAGCGTGAACCCGGATTCATAGTTGATGAAGTAGTAGGTCCCGGCGATGATTTTCGGGCGCACGATTGAGTAGCGCATGCCGTTGATGACGGCGTCCGTTTTGATCTCCTGATAGCCGCCGTCCGTCTGCTGGACGTACCGGATCCCGACCGTGCCGAGCTCGTTTCCGGAGGCGTCGACCACGGTGAGCGTGAATGTTTCGTAGCCGTTGGGCGTCGCGACGAGCTTATAGCCGCCCGCCGCCTGGTTTTCGCCGACCGTGAGCCGGTACGTCGCCGCGCCCTTGATGTCAGCGATCTTGTCGATGAGCGCGTCCGTGCTGCCCGTGGAGCCGGAGATGTCCAGGTTCACGATGCCGTCGACCGTGATCGTGCCGGACGCGCTGAATTTTTGCGTGACGGTCAGCACGGAGCCCGCTTCCGCCGTGAACGTGCCGCCCGAAACGGCGATGTCCCGCGCGGATGCTCCGCTCTTCAAGGTCAGCGTGCCGCGTTCGCCTACGGTGCCGCCCGTGACCGATGCGCCCGCCGCCACGTCGACGGCCCCGGACAGGAGGCCGGGGAGCGCCGCCTCGCAGCCGGTGACGACCACGAGGCCGTTCTCCGCGACCGCGTCCGAGGCGGATGCAAGGTCCGCGAACGCGTCGTAGCCGAACGTGGCGGAGCCGCCGTCCGGCAGCGCGACGACCGTGCCCGCCTCGAGGTCGGTCCAGGTCGTGTTCAGGTAGACCGGGTTCGGGTCGGGCAGGATCTCCGGGCGCTCCGTCCAGATCGACAGGTAAAGCGTATCATTTTTCGTTCTCGCGAGGTAGTACCGTCCGCCGATCTCGGTGAGCTCGCCGACCGTGAGCGTGCCGAGCGCCGCCCAATCCGAATTCCGGACCGTGAGCGTGCAGGCGAAGTCCTTCGCGCCGTCCGCCAGGACATAGCGTCCCGCCGCCTGAACGTCCGAGACCGTGACCGTGAACGTCGGCGCGCCGGTGACGGCGTTCAGCCCGTTCAGGATCACCTCGTTGCCCGGAGCCAGGTTCGTCAAATCGAAGTCCACGATGCCGCCCGCCTCCGCCGAGACCGTGCTCCCGCCCAGGAACGAC
>JAGCTY010000002.1 GCA_017963105.1 Lentisphaeria bacterium | reverse complement strand
TTTGATTGCCGCGCGTATGGCGGAGTATTGTTGAGAGATTGATGAAAGAGGTTGGTTTGGACCGCGAAACGCGAACAGCGGAGTTATAAAAAAGGGAGATGCCCAGTATGTTGGTGTCGCCGGGCGTGGTCTCGCGGGCGGTCAGTCAGTTTCCGCGGAGGTGGGCGGCGACGTCGGAGATGATGCGGTCGAGGGGGAGTTCGGCTTTCCAGCCGCAGATGCGCCCGATCTTGGTGCAGTCCGGGGCGCGGTGGAGCATGTCCTCGAAGCCGGGCTCATATGCCTTGTCGTAGGAGACGACCTCGATCTTCGATGTGCTGTGAAGCTGGTCGATAACGGTTTCCGCGAGCCGGCGGATCGTAATGCTGTGCGTGCTGCCGATGTTCAGGATTTCGCCGAACGACGCCTCGCAGTCGGGGAGGAGCCGCAGCGCGCGGACCGTGTCCGCCACATGGCAGAAACAGCGGGTCTGTTCGCCGGTGCCGAAGACGCGGAGGGGCTTGCCCTGGAGCGCGGCGGAAACGAAGCGCGGGATGACCATGCCGTAGCGCCCGGTCTGGCGCGGGCCGACTGTGTTGAAGAAGCGCGTGACGGTTCCGGGAAGGTTTTTCGAGCGGTGGTACGCCATGAGCAGGAACTCGTCGATGAGCTTGCTGCAGGCGTAGCTCCAGCGGGAATGCGTGGAGGGGCCGATGATGAGGTCGTCGGTCTCGTGGAACGGCACGGAGGCGGATTTGCCGTAGACTTCGCTGGTGGACGCGACGAAGATGCGGCGTCCGCCGAGCTTGTCGGCGAGCTTCAGGATGCGGCTGGTGCCGGAGACGTTGGTCTCGATCGTGCGGATCGGGTCATGGACGACCAGTTCGACGCCGACCGCCGCGGCCAGATGGTAGATGATGTCGGCCTTTTCGACGAGCCGGGGCAGGGCGCGGGAGGAGATCACGTTGCCCTTCACGAACTCGATGCGGCCCTGATGCGGGAGATGCTTCAGGTTGTCGAGCGAGCCGGTGGAAAGGTCGTCGATGATGGAAACGGTGTGGCCGTCCTTCAGCCAGGATTCGGCGAGATGGGAGCCGATGAAGCCGGCTCCGCCCGTGATGAGGATGTTCATGATTTCCGTTCTCCATCGTCGGCGTCGGGCGCGTCCTGATCCTGTTCCGGTTCCTGCGGAGATCCGGGGACGAGCGGGTGCGATTTCTTCACGAATCCCATCTTCAGCGCGAAATAGGCGATCAGACCCCACACAACGTAGATGTTCACGAGGAGGAAGGGGAAGAGGAAGGGATTCACGAGGAAGGAGGAAACGAGCCAGGCGAGGAGCAGCAGGACGATGATCAGGAGGCGGTCCTTGTGGTAGCGCGCGGAGGCGAGGTATTTGCCGAAGTGAAGGTAGGGGACCTGGCTGACCATCAGGAATCCGAGAATCGTGGCGTAGATCGGCAGGTAGCGGAAGTATTCGCGGAGGGTGTTGCTGCCTTTTTCGGTGGCGGCGAAGAGGATGATGGTGCAGAGCGCGGCGGCGGCCCCGGGGGAGGGGAGTCCGGTGAAGACGTCGCTGCTCTTCTTCTCGTACATGGCATGGACGTTGTATGTGGCGAGGCGGAGGGCGGCGCATCCGAGGTAGATGCCGCAGAGCATGCAGATCGGCACGAATTCGCCGGCGCGTTCGATGTGGCGCATGTTGTGGGCCATGACTGCGACGAGCGTGGCGGGCGCGACGCCGAACGTGGTCATGTCGGCGAGGGAGTCCATCTGGATGCCGTGCAGGCTGGAGGCGTGGAGGAGGCGGGCGGTGAAGCCGTCGAACATGTCGAAGACCATGGCGAAGAGGATGAGTCCGGCGCTCCAGGCGAAGATGGTGGCCATGGCGTGCTGGTCGTCGACATGCTTGTACGCCTGGAGGGTGACGAGGATGGCGACGTATCCGCAGAGGGAATTGCAGAGCGTGAGGCTGTTCGGGACGAACTGCAGCCAGCGCTCCACTTTCCGCGAGATCGGCGCGTGATGATCCTGATCGTTTCCGTTGCTCATTGCAGAACCTTTGCGGCGATTTCCTCGGCCAGCGCGTGGAGTTTCGCCTTCGCCTCGGGGCGGACAAACGCGAGGATGGAGGACCCGGCGCGGACTGCTTCGCCCACGTTCACGGCCACGTCGATGCCCATTCCGGCGGGGATGTAGAGTTCCGTGCGGGATCCGAACTTGATCATGCCGTAGCGCTGGCCGCGCTCATAGGTCTCGCCGGGATTGACCGGGCAGACGATGCGGCGCGCGATCGCGCCGGAGACCTGGCGGACGGCGATGGGGAACGTCTCGCCCTCGAACGGGCAGGTGCCGCCGAGGAGCATGGATTCGTTGACTTTTCCGGCGTCGGGATCGCGGGCGTCGAGATACTTGCCCGGCTTGTAGAACTTGAACTCGACTTTCATGTCCCACGGCGCGCGGTTGATGTGGACATTGAAGACGGAAAGGAAGATGCCGATGCGGAGGATGTCCTTGTCGTGGAAGAGGCGGCGGAGGTCGTCGTTTTCGAGCGTCTCGGACTTGATGAGCTCCACGTCTTTGATCACGCCGTCGGCGGGCGACACGATGGCGGAGGGATCGGCGGCGATTTTTCTGTGCGGATCGCGGAAGAACGCGCAGGCGGCGAAGCAGACGAGCGCGGCGAAGGCGATGACGGCCAGCATGATGCCTGGCGTGAGGATGCCGAGAAACACGGATGCGATGCTGAGTCCGCTCACGCCGAAGAAGGCGGCGAGCGCCATCCCCCATTCTTTTTTTCCGTATTTTGTGAGAATCATGACATGCCTTCCGTTAAGTTTGGATCAGATCGGTTGAGGTTGTTTGACGATGCCGCTGCTCGCGCGCAGGACCAGGTTGCCGTGGCACCAGGCGAGGGCGAGCGCGTCCGTGGCGTCGTCCGGTATCTGCGAAATGTCAAGTCCGCCGAGGTTTGCCATGATCGCGGCGACCTGGCTCTTGTCGGCTTCGCCGAGGCCGGTCGCGGCGCGCTTGGCGCTCTTCGGGGAATATTCGAACGCCGGGACGGAGCATTCGGCGAGGGCGGTGATGACCGCGCCTCGTGCGAGGCTCAGGATCATGGCCGTTTTGATGTTCCGGGAGACGAACGCCGATTCGATGGCTGCGGCCTCGGGCTTGAACGAAGAAACAAGTTCGCGAATGCCCCCGGCGAGACGCCTGAGACATTCGCTGTGGGGCAGGGAGGGCGCGTTGCGGATCAGGCCGCAGTCCAGGATCTGGATGGAACCGCCGGTCTGCATGTCGATCACGCCGTATCCGGTTTTCCGGATGGCCGTGTCTATGCCGATGATGATCATCCGGGACGCCCTCCGTGCGGGGAACGAAGCCGCGGGTCAGCCCTGGGCGTCGATCTCGTCGAGGACTTCGCTGGCGATGTTTTCGTTGGAGTACACGGCCTGGACGTCGTCGAGCTCTTCGAGGCGTTCGACGAGGCGGAGGACCTGCTGGGCCTTGGAGAGTTCGTTGATGCCGATGGTGTTTTCCGGCTTGCGGGTAATCTTGGCTTCGGAGCACTCGATTCCGGCGTCTTCGAGGGCCTTGGCGATGTCGGCGAAGGCTTCCGGGGCAGCCCAGATTTCGGCGATGCCGTCTTCGGCGGTGATGTCTTCCGCGCCCGCTTCGAGCGTGAGTTCCATCAGTTTGTCCTCGTCGGCGTTTTCGCCTTCGACGATGAAGTGGGCCTTGCGCTGGAACATCCAGGACACGGCGCCGCTGGCCGCCAGGTTGCCGCCGTTGCGGTCGAACGTCATGCGGACGTCGCCGATGGTGCGGTTGCGGTTTTCGGTGAGGCATTCGACGACGAACGCGGTACCGGCGGGACCGTATCCTTCGTAGGTGATCTCTTCATACGCAACGTCGCCGAGTTCGCCCGCGCCCTTCTTGATGGCGCGTTCGATGTTTTCACGGGGCATGTTGCTGGCTTTCGCGGAGGCGAGGGCCATACGGAGCTTGATGTTGGAGGCAGGATCCTTGCCGCCCTGCTTGGTGGCAACCATGATTTCCTTGGCCAGACGGGAAAACGCCTGCCCTTTCTTCTTGTCGGTTGCCTCTTTTTTGTGCTTGATATTTGCCCATTTACTGTGACCGGACATAATAAATCTCCATTGGTTTGCGGACGCCCCACAATGAATCGGAGGCGCCTTGCGGGTTTTACGTTAATAAAGACACTTATCCTATAAATATATCACAGGAAAGCTGATTGTCAACTCTTTTTTTCCGCATTCATCGCACCTTTTTTCCGTTTCTGCTCGAATCCGTCTCGGGATGAACCGGATATTTACAGTCGGCGAGACGGAAAACTGGATCGGGCAGGGGGCGTCCGGCGAGGAAATCGCGGCAGAGGCGTTCCGCGTCGTCGAGCTGGTCCGGGCGGAGCCAGTGGATCGGGCAGCCGTCGTTTTCGAATTTGCGAAACCAGGAATCCTGTCGTTTGGCGAACTGGCATATCTTCGCGTAGAGCTGGTCGTGCATTTCCTCCATCGTGAGCTGTCCCTGCAAATAGCGCGCGAGATAGCGGTATTCGAGGCCGAGGAACTCCATCTTCTCCCAGCTCATGCCCTCCGCATGGAGACGTTCCGCCTCCTCGACCATGCCGTGGGCGAGGCGTTCGTCCAGACGCTGGAGGATGCGGGCGCGCGTCTCGGAACGCGGCCGGTAGAGCCCGAGCACGAGGAAATCGGACGGCGGGAAGGGGCGCTCCAGGTCGTTCGGCAGTGCGTTTTCGTTCGCAGCTCGGGCGAGCTCGATGGCGCGGATCAGGCGGATGCGGTTGTCGGGTTCGTTCGAAGGCACGACGCTTCCCGGATCGAGCTCGAGCAGAAGCCTGCGGAGCGCGGCGGTGTCGAGGCTGCGGAGATACACGCGGAATTCCGGGATCGGCGCGCCCGGCGCGAGGTGGTACGAGAACACCATGCCGTGCAGGTAAAGGGCGGTGCCGCCGACAAAAAGCGGGACGCGTCCGTCCGCCTCTGCTTCGTTCACGGCGGCCGCGGCGTCGCGCAGGTATTCCGCGAGGGAGTATTCGGCGTCCGGCGGCAGGATGTCGATGAGCTTGTACGGGACGGCGGGCTGTCCGGGCGGGGTGTATTCCGCGAGGTCCTTGCCGGTTCCGATGTCGAGCCCGCGGTAGATCTGGCGGGAATCGGCGCTGAGGACGGCGGCATGGATGCGCGCGGCGAGCGCGACGCCGAACGAGGTCTTGCCGCAGGCGGTCGGGCCGAGCAGGATGATGATGCGATGTCGGTGGTCCATGGACGGAAAAACTCCGAAAAAGGGGAAAAAACAGAAAAAAACGCGACTTTCTTTATAATATAACGCCATTTCGACTGGTAATCACGCGAAAAAGAGGTAAATTACAGAGAAAAAAGTTTTTTTCCGTAACTAACCGTGAGATTTTGAGAAAAACCATGCCGAAACAGAATACCGTCAAAGGTCCGGCCGTCGTCAAGGGCATCGCCCTGCATACGGGGGCCCGCGCCACGCTCCGCATCCTTCCCGCACCGCCAGACACCGGAATCGTGTTCCGCCGCATCGACATGCCCGGCGCGCCCGAGGTCCAGGCGAACGCCCGGAACGTGATCGACGTGCGTCGCGCGACCACGATCGCGTCCCGCACGACCGGGGCGTTCGTGGTGACCGTGGAACATATCATGTCCTCCCTCCACGCCGCGTGCGTGGACAACGCCGTCATCGAGATGGACGGCCCGGAACCTCCGATTGCCGACGGCAGCGCGAAGCCGTATTTCGAGGGGATCCTTGAAGCCGGGATCCAGGAACAGGACGCCGAAGCGCATTTCTGGACCGCGAAGGCTCCGATCGTGTTCGAGGATGGCTCCGCAATGCTGGCGCTGCTGCCTGCCGACGACCTGCGGATTTCGTTCACCACGCAGTTCAATTACAGCGACCTCGACACGCAGTTCTTCAGCTGCCAGGTCACGCCCGAGACGTTCCGGGATGAACTCGAGGGGGCGCGCACGTTCTGCCCGTACAAGGAGCTGGAACAGGTCATCGCCGCCGGCCTCGCCAAGGGCGGAAGCCTCGACAACGCCATCATCCTGCACGACGGCGCGCTGATCTGCAAGGACGGCCTGCGCTACCCCAACGAGCTCGTCCGCCACAAGATCATGGACATGATCGGGGACCTGTACCTGGTCGGAAAACGCGTCCATGCGCACGTCATGTCGGTCAAGTCCGGCCACCCGAGCCACTGCAAACTTGCCGCGCTCATGCTCGAACAGGAAGCCGCGGCCGCCGCAAAGTAAACGATAAGGAACCAACCCCATGAAACCTGATACGATTCTTTCCGTCCGCGACCTGCGGGCGATCCTGCCCGTCCGCCCCGATTTTCTGATGCTCGACCGCGTGAAGATCGTCGACGAAGACCACCTCGTCGGCTGGCGCGGCCTCACCATCGGCGACCAGTTTTTCCAAGGGCATTTCCCCGGCCGCCCGATCGTCCCCGGCGTGCTTCAGGTCGAAGCCATGGCGCAACTCGCTGAGCTCGCGGTGCGCGAACGGCTCGACCCGCGGAGCGAGCTTGACATCTACGTGAAAGCCGTCCGCAACGTGAAGTTCCGCCGCCCGAATGTCCCGGGCGACCGCATGTTCGTCGAAGTCGCGGTCAACGAGATCGCCGACGGCGAGGCAAAGCTCAGCGGGACCGTGAAGAACAGCGGCGGGCTCGCCTGCCAGGCCGAACTCGTGCTGGCCGTGCGCGAACGCGTGCTGTCGATCCCGGAGCCTCCTCCGTTCGGAGCGTTCGACAAAAAGGACGACGATCCGCGGGATATTTCCTCGGTCATGGACATCATCCCGCACCGCTATCCGTTCCTTTTCATCGACTATGTGTCGAAGCTCGAAGAGACGCGCGTGACCGCGGTAAAGAACCTCGGCGGCTGCGAACCTCCGATCCGCACCTATTCCGACGGCTATATGGTACTGTCGAATTCGGTTCAGTCGGAGATCATCGCCCAGGCCGGCGCGCTTCTCCTGCTCGGCCATGAGGCCAACAAGAACAAGCTCGCGCTGTTCATGGGCATCGAATCCGCCGAGTTCAAGGCTCCTGTTTTCCCCGGAGACCAGCTCGTCATGATCCTGGAACTGCCGAACCTCACCCGCAGATTCGGCAAAGGCGCCGGCACGCTCGCCGTCGGAGACCGCGTGGTCACGGAGCTTGCCATGGCGTTCGCGCTCGTCGACAAATAAGATTCGTTACCGGACGGGCGGCCCCGATTTATCCGCCCCCCCTGAAATCAAGTTCAAACAGGAGACCCGATCAATGAGACAGAAAATTCTGATGCTGGCGGCGGTGTTTTTCGGCGTGCTGGCGTTTATCTTCACCTACCAGCAGATCAAACAGGAACGCAGCAAGATCATGAACAGCGCCGTCCGTGTCCGCCTGATCAGAATGAAGGCCGACGTGTCCGAGGGCGACAAGCTCATGGATACCGACATCGAGATGTACGAGGCCATGCGGTTCGCCAACGCCGCCGCCAACACGCTCGAAATCCCGTGGGACCGCCGGAGCGACGTGATCGGATCGCCGTTGCGCTCCATGGTCAGGAAAGGCGATATCCTCACCTGGCGCGACTTCAAGCAGGTCTTCACGAAGGACCGCACCGGACTTCCCGCCCAGACGCGGTCCGGATGGCGCGCGATTTCGATCCCGGTCAGCCAGGTGACCTCGGTTTCCGGACTGATCCGCCCGAACAATTTCGTCGACGTGATCGGCACGTTCCATTTCCCGGACGCCAAGGGCGACTCCTCGCTCGACACGGTCACGATGACGATCCTCCAGCGCGTCAAGGTGCTGGCGACCGGCGCGGACATCGGCTACGCGCAGCAGAACGGCGCGCAGTCCGGCTCTTCCGCCGCGGCGCGTTCCTACAGCACCGTCACGCTCGAACTGACCCCGAAAGAAGTCGAGATGATCATATTCGCGCAGCAGAAAGGCACGCTGACGCTGTCGCTGCGGAGCTACGAGGACCCGAACATCACGACCGACGTCCAGAGCGTCGACTGGGCCTACCTCCAGCAGCATATCAAAGAGTACACGGCTGAACGCGAACAGCTGCTCAAGAAGTCGGCCGGCTACTGATTCAGACAAGGAGTTCCTTCCATGGTCGAAGTCATTCTGAAAATGCCCGGACAGCCGGATTCCCCGGTGGGCATTCCCCCGGGACAATACCAGATCGGTTCCTCGGAGGCCGCACCGATCCAGCTGCCGTTCGTGGGCGTCTCGAGGCTCCACTGCGTGCTCCAGGCGCAGGAGTCCTCGCTCCGTGTCGCCGATCTCGGCAGTTCCAACGGCACGTTTCTGAACGGACAGCGCGTCGGGCGTGAATTCGTGGACGTCCCCGCGGGCAGCGACATCCAGATCGGGTCTGTCCATATCCTGGTCGGCACGGGCCGGCCGGAGAGTCGCCCGCCAGTCCGCACGCCGTCCGCTCCGCCGCCCGCCGCCGCGGACTCCGAACAGCAGTTCAAAAGCCGCATCCTCGCGGTCAGCGGCATTCCGATGTCGGCGCGTCCGCTCGTGCAGGAGATCAAGAAGCAGGCGCACAGCGAGCTGCTGGTCCGCCTGAACATGAAGCGCCTCGCGCTCAACAGCGTTTCGGAAAACGACCTGGAGGAGAAGGCGCGGGCCACCATTCACGAGATACTGAACGAGCTTTCCATCCCGCTCCCGGAAGGCGTCACGCAGGAAAAGATCGAAAACGAGCTTTACCACGAGGCGATCGGGCTCGGCCCGTTGGAAGACCTCATTTCCCGCGACGACATCACCGAAATCATGGTCAACGGCCCGGACAACGTCTACGTCGAACACAAGGGCGTCCTCTACAAGACCGACACGGCGTTCGCCGACGACCACCAGGTGCTCGCCGCCATCGAACGCATCGTCTCCCCGCTCGGACGTCGCATCGACGAAAGTTCGCCGATGGTGGACGCCCGCCTGAAGGACGGTTCCCGCGTGAACGCGATCATCCCGCCGCTTTCCCTGGTCGGCCCCTCGATCACGATCCGAAAGTTCGCGAAGACGCCGCTCACGGTGGAGAACCTGATCTCCTACGGCTCGATCACCGCCGAGATCGCGCATTTCCTGGACGTCTGCGTGAAAATCCGCAAGAACATCCTGATCTCCGGCGGCACGGGCAGCGGCAAGACGACGCTGCTGAACATCCTGAGCGGCTATCTGCCCGCGAAGGAGCGCATCATCACCATCGAGGACGCCGCCGAACTTCAGCTGAGGCAGGAACACCTGGTCCGCCTGGAGTCCCGCCCCGCCAATATCGAAGGGAAAGGCGAGGTCACGATCCGCGACCTGGTGCGAAACTCCCTGCGTATGCGCCCCGACCGCATCGTCATCGGCGAGTGCCGCGGCGGCGAGGCGCTCGATATGCTGCAGGCCATGAACACCGGCCACGACGGTTCCCTGACCACGATTCACGCCAATTCCCCGCGCGACGCGCTGGCCCGCCTCGAAACACTGGTCCTGATGGCCGGGTTCGACCTGCCGCTGCGCGCCATCCGCGAGCAGATCGCGTCCGCCATTTCCATCATCGTGCAGATCAACCGCGAGAAGGACGGCAGCCGCAAGGTGGTCTGCGTGAGCGAGATCACCAAGATGGAGGGCGACGTCATCACCATGCAGGACCTCTTCACGTTCCAGCAGGACGGCTGGAGCGAGGACGGGCGCATGCTCGGCCATTTCGAGCCGACCGGGGCGGTCCCGACCTTCATCGAGGACATCCGCCGCGCGAACCTCGACCTGGATATTTCCATGTTCACGCCGCTGAAAAAGGGCGGCATGAGGGGAGGCTTGTGACCGATGTTGAATTTTATTTATGAGAACATGTATCTGCTGGCGTCGGTCTGCGCCGGGCTGTGCGCGCTCTTCGCCACGTTCGTGATCGTGGAGTTCACGTCGTATACCTCGGCGCGCTACAGGGAACGCTTCCTGGCCGAGGCGGCGGTCGAGCTGGACGACGTCCTGCTCCAGCTGCCCGCGAACCGTATCCTGGACCTGAGCATCGCGATCGCCGCCGTGTCGTTCATTCTGTTCGGCGGCCTGAGCTCGTTCCTCTCGAGCGAGGTCAACTGGATCCGCACGATCATGATCGGCACGATCTCGGCCGTCGTGGCGTTCCTGGCCCCCCGGTTCTACCTCAGGGCGCTGAAGAAACAGCGTCTGGCGAAGTTCAACGAACAGCTGGAGGACGCGCTCCTCTCCATGAGCAGCGCGCTGAAGGCCGGGTTCAGCATCACGCAGGCCCTGGAAAACGTCGCATCCGAGAACCGGTATCCCATTTCATTCGAGTTCACGCTGCTCCTGCAGGAACTCCGCCTCGGCGTGCAGTTCGACACCGCGCTCCGCAAGATGGCGGACCGCCTGGAGTCGCAGGATTTCGAGCTCGTGGCCGTGGCGATCATCACGGCGCGCCAGACGGGCGGCGAACTGACGTCCGTGCTGGAGGAGCTCGCCGGCGTCATCCGCGAGCGTATGCGCATCATGCAGCGCGTGCGCGCTCTGACTTCGCAGGGCCGGATGCAGGCATGGCTGATCGCGTCCGTGCCGTTCGTGCTGATGTTTGCGATGATGCGCCTGGCACCCGACCTGATGGACGCGTTCTTCGGGTCGCTGGTCGGGGTCGTGGTGCTCCTGGCGGTCGTGGTCATGGTCGTCTGCGGGTTCCTGTGGATTCGGAAAATTACGACGATCGACGTGTAAGGAGGAACGGAAATGGAACAGATTTTCATGCTTCTGGCAAGTGTTTTCGCCGGGCTGTGCGCGGCATCCGTGGTGCTGCTCGTGGCCGAAATGGTTTCCGCGATCGACGTCGAGAAGGCGCAGTTCGGCGAGGACGCGCGGCATATCCCCGTGTTTTTCCGCATCTTTCTGCCGTTCACGCCGAATTTCCGGCGGCTCTGCGCCTCGGAATCCCTCGGCGGGACCATGAATAAACTGCGCGAACAGCTCGCGATGGCGGGCTACGAACAGGTTCTGACGGCCGAACAGTTCATGACGGTGCGCATTCTGCTTGGCGCGCTCGGCGTGCTGTTCACGATCCTCTTTTTCGCCTCGGGCAACGCGATGGCCGGGCTGCTGGTGCTGTTCTGCGCGGTCCTTTACCCGCAGGTGTGGCTGAAGAGCCTGATCGCGAAACGCCATCTGCAGATCCTGAAAGCCCTGCCGAACGTGCTCGACCTGCTGACGCTGTCCGTCGAAGCCGGCAAGGACTTCGTGACGGCCCTGCGCGATATCCTGAGCCGCCGCCCCGCGGACGAGCTCGGCCTCGAACTCCGCAAGGCTCTCCACGAAATCCAGCTCGGCAAGCCGCGCCACGCCGCGCTGAAGGAAATGACGCAGCGCGTCCGCCAGCCGGAGCTGACCAGCGTCCTGAACGCGATCGTGCAGTCCGACGAGCTCGGCGTGAGCATCGGCCAGGTCCTGCGCATCCAGGCGGAACAGCTCCGCGCGAAACGTTTTGCCCGCGCCGAAAAGCTCGCGAGCGAAGCGCCCGTGAAGATCCTGTTCCCCGTGGCGCTTCTGATCTTCCCCGCCGTGTTCACCGTGGTCATCGCGCCGATGCTGATGCGCGCGCTGGAGATGTTCCAATGATCCGGAACCTGACGAAACAGACCGTGCTCTCCTACCGCACCTTCCAGGCCGTGTCGTTCGGCGACCGCCTGCGCGGGCTGATCGGACGTCCGTTCGAAGAGATCGGCGCCGACGCCATGGTCTTCCCGTCCTGTTCCGCCATCCATACCTTCTTTATGACGTTTCCCATAGACGTGATCTTCCTCGGGGCGGACAACACCGTCCTGGCGACGCATCCCGGCTGCCGCCCCTGGCGTCCGGCCGTCCGGTGCAGGGGGGCGCGCTCCGTGATCGAACTTCCCGAGGGCGCGCTCGCGCACACGGGCACCATGCCGGGCGACCGGCTGGACCTGAACGCCGAGACGGTCCCTCCGGAGAAACGGACCAAGTATTCCACTCGTACAGCCGGGGAAGAAAGCACCGTATGCCCCAGCAAGGAGAATCCGACAGTATGAAAATCATGTATCTGAACGGCGCACTGACCGGGCAGACGATGGAGCTGTCGCCGGCCGGCGCCACGATCGGCCGCGAGAGCGACAACATCATCCAGCTGCCGATGGGCGGCGTGTCCCGCTACCATGCGAAAATCGAACGCGACGCCGCCGGGAACTGGCTCATCCGCGACCTCGGCAGCACCAACGGCACGCTTGTCGACGACGTCCCCGTGAACGGGGCCGCCCCGCTTGCCGCCGGTTCCGTCATCACCATCGGCGACCAGCTCCTGCGCTGCATGGACTCCGACGCGTCCCCGGCGGCGAATCCTGCCTCCGCGCCCCAGCCCGCTCCCTCGGCTCCCTCGCAGCCCCAGCAGCCGGCCTTCTTCTTCCGCCCGCAGAACACGACTTCCTCGGTCCCGACCTCCACCGGCCCGCTCCCCGAACAGCCGAAGCCCGCGCCCGCTGCTCCGGCGGCGAATCCGGCTTCCGCGCCCGTTCCGCCTCCGGAAGTTCCGCACGGCCTCTTCAAGAAGAAACAGGACAAGCCGCGTTCCTCCGGCTCCAAAAAATTCCTGAGCAACGTGATTTTCGCGCTCATCATCATCCTGATCGCCATCGTCGGCCTCTGGCTTTTCCTCAAGTTGAGCGAGCCGCAGCAGGCGCCCTCCAGTCCGTCCGTGACGAAAAAGAAAGTCGAGAACCCATTCATCCTCTACTATGAGAAGGAGTCCGTGTCCGGCCCCGCGGTGTTCCGCTTCGTGCTCCAGCTCGAAAACGGCCTGATGGAGGTCACGCTGGACGAGCCTCAGAACAAGCGCCGCTACTACGAGCTCTTCAAGGATCCCGTCCCTGATACTCTGATCGACAAGCTCAAGCAGCAGATACTCGAAACCGGGTTCATGGAGCTCCAGCAGGAGAAGATCGCCGGGACCTCGCAGGACAACCGCCAGCACCGCCGCATCATGGTCGGATTCGACAACAAGTTCTGCGACGTGAAGGTGACCAACGACGTCTCCGAGACGTTCAACCGCGTGGAGACCATCATCAACGAGACGCTGCTCGACGAGTACGACCTCGGCGTGATCTCGCAGAACGTCGACCGCATCCTGGAGGACGCCCGCACATTCCTCTTCGTCGCCGAGGAGGCGTACCGCAGCATCGACACCACGCCGTCCAACCTCCCGAAGGCCATCACCAACTACAAGCTCGCCCTGCGCCGCTACCAGCTCTTCGACGATCCGAAGCCCGCGGAGTGGAAGACCGCCCGCGACGGACTCGCCAGGGCCGAGGCCAAGCTCTAGGAAATCCGCCTCGAGGGCCAGAAGAACGTCCGCCTCTTCTACGAACAGCGCGAGTACGACAAGGCCGTCGCCGAGTGCAACCGCCTGCTCGCGATCTTCCCGCCCGACAGCAAGACCTACCAGGCCATCCGGGAAACCAGAATCAAGATCGAGAAAAAAATGTCTTTGAGGAACAACTGATATGATGAAACGTCTCTTCTTCTCTGCTGTCTGTTTCGTCTTCGCCGCGGCCGCCCTCGTCTTCCTGCCTTCCTGCGAAAAGAAGGAGCCCGAAAAAGATACGAGCGACTACGGCAGCATGAACATCACGTCCGAACCCGCCGGCGCGGAGGTCTCCATCCTCGGCAAAGTCTGGGGCACCACGCCGTACATGACCAAACCCGTGCCGTCCGCCATGTACATCGTCAAGTTCGCCATGGACGGCTACGAGCCCGCCTGGCTGCCGGTGACCGTCACCCCGGGCCGCCAGGTCGAGGCGCACGTCGCGCTCGTGCCGGAGAACGCCACGGTGATCATCGACTCCGAGCCCACCGGCGCGCACGTGCAGATGAACGGCAAGGAGATCGGCGACACGCCGGTCCTGCTGCCCGACCTCGCGCTGGGGTCCTACTCCGCCACCGTGCAGATGACCGGCTACACCCGCCGCGACATCTCCTGGAAGGTGCAGAACGGCCGCCCGATCCTGATCAAGGTTCCGCTGATGAACAACATCGGCACGCTCTCGCTGGTCAGCGACCCGGACGCCGCCGAGATCGAGATCGACGGCCAGTCCTACGGATCCACGCCGTTCCGCGATTTCCTCGAACAGGGCCAGCACAGGATCCGCCTCACGAAGAACGGCTACAAGCCCTACGAGAAGATCGTCACAGTGAACCGCGACGAGACGACCGACGTCGAGGCGCGAATGGAGACGCTGCCCGGCTCCCTCTCGCTCGAAAGCGTCCCGACCGGCGCCGCCCTCTTCATCAACGGCATCGACTATGGCGTGACCCCGTACAAGCGCGACGTCATCGAGGCCGGCGACTACACCATCCGCCTGACCATGGACGGCTACGACTCGCTCGAGCAGACCATCACGGTCCACCCCGGCGAGCCCATGAGCCGCACCTTCACGCTCGACTCGAACCTCGGCAGCATCATCCTCTCCGTGAACCCGCCCGGCGTGAACGTCTACCTCGACGGCAAGTTCATCTGCCGGACCGAGGCCGAATCCAAGTCCCGCGACATCTCCAAGCGCGTGACGATCAAGAACCTTGCCTCCGGCGAACACACGATCACCGTCTCGAACAAGCACGCCAAGCCCGACGTGAAGGACATCACCGTCACGGTCGGCAAGGGCAAGACCGTCCAGGTCCCCGAGGTCACCCTCTGGCTCCCCGACACCACGATCGTCCTGAAGAACGGCAGCAAGTACACCGGCCGCCTCACCGACAAGTATTCCGAGGATTCCAAGCGCTTCTCCTTCCGCCATTCCGCCGGCATCACCAGCGAATACAACCGGGATGACATCAAGGAGATCATCCCCCTGAACATCATCGACGGGGAGTAAGCATCCATGCCGCTTCCCGCCGTGTTCGCCATCGCCGCCGCCGTCTCGCTCGTCGCCGCCGCCGCGTTCATCCTGACCATGCGGCGCGAGCCCGCCGTGCGCGCACTGTACGACAAGATCCCGCGCGAACGCATCTCCGGCACGATCCTGGGCGCGGTCGTGCTGATCTGGTGCATCCCGAACATCCGGCCGATCTTCATGCCGGAATCGCCGTTCCAGTCGCTCATCGTGCCGCTGATGCTCGTTGCCATCGTGCTCGCCGCGATCTTTCTGAACTACCTCTTCGCGCGGGCCGCCGCCGCGGTCCTGATCCTCGGCGCGCATGCCGTGCTGAAGGCCGCGTATCCGGTGCAGCTGCCGGGCTATCCCGTGCTCGCGGCGCTCCTGCTCCTCGCGGGCGTGATCGGGATCGTGATCTCGGCCAAGCCGTACTGGCTCCGCGACTGGTTCCGCCTGTCGTTCCGCAATGCCGCCGTGCGCTGGACCTCCGCCGCGTTTTTCCTGCTGCTGGGCGCGATGTCCTGCTACTGCGCCGTGGAGGCGTGAGCATGGTCGAGCTTCCCCCGCCGGACGCCGCCGAACGCGCGTTCCTGCTGGAATGCGTCGGCGCGGACCGCCTGGACGCTTTCCTGGCGCTCTGCACGCTCTACGGCGAACTGCTGTACGAAACGAACGAATCGCTGAACCTGACGGCGATCCCGCCCGAATCCTACTGGAGCAAGCACGTCTGCGACTGCGTGCTCGCGCTGCGCGCGCTGCCGGAGCTTTTCGCCGACGGCGTGCGCATGGCGGACGTCGGGTGCGGCGCGGGGCTTCCGGCGTTTCCGCTGGCCGCCGCGCGTCCCGGCCTCGACGTGACCGCGATCGATTCGCGCGGCAAGAAGGTCGCTTTCCTGGAGCGCGCCGCCGCGGAGTGCGGCCTCGCGAACCTGCATCCCGTCCACGCCCGCGCCAACGAGCTCGCGGCGAAACCGGAATACCGGTTCGGGTTCAAAACGATCACGGCGCGCGCGGTCGCCGGAGCGCCCGAGCTCATCAAGGAATGCCGCAACCTGCTGGGGCAGGGCGGCAGCCTGTGCGTGTTCCGCACGGAGAGCCAGGCCGCGGACGAATGGCCCGCGCTGGCCGCCGAAAAGCGCGTCCGCGCCGAACGCACCCCGGAATTCCCGCTGCCGCACGAAGCCGGCACGCGCCTGTTCCTCCGCATCCGCAAACCATGAGAACGTATCCATAAGGAGCCGTTATGCATTTTTACCGTCTTGACATTTATGTGCCAGATTCGCATGTGGAAGCCGTGAAATCGGCCGTCTTCGAGGCTGGGGCAGGCTATTTCGGCAATTACGATTCCTGCTGCTGGCAGACCGAGGGGACCGGGCAGTTCCGCCCGCTGGAGGGCGCGCATCCGTTCTACGGCGAACCCGGCCGCGTGGAGCATGTGAAGGAATGGAAGCTGGAGTTCGTGGTCGAGGAGGCCGCGCTGGAAGCCGTCCTGGCGGCCATCCGCCGGTCGCACCCCTACGAGACCCCGTCGTTCCAGTACTGGCCCGTCAACCGCCACTGGCAAGCGTGAAAAGCCATTTTCCTCCCCAATCTCATGGAACAGATGAAAAAAAGGAAAAACAGCTTGATTTTTTCGCAATAAAATCGTAAATTGTTGTCTGCAACCGGGACGGGCGCCGGTGGATTCCGCACCTGCAAAAAACGGTTCCATGTTCGAGTTGATACAACACCCCAAACAGAGAAAGCCTCTTTTATGTCCGACATCATTTCCGGCGGCGGGATCAGCGGTACCATCCCCGAAAACGAACTTATGACCACAATAAACGGCGGCGTTCGGGTTGTTCTCGACCTCGAAACCGACCCCGCCGACCGCGACCTTCAGGCAGCCCCGCGTCAGATCATTTATCTGGACTTCGACGGTGAGCTGACGCAATACCGCAACGCGGATTTGAATTTGAGCATAGACAATGTGCAGGTCACGGATTCCAGGCTCACGCGGGAACGTATCGCCGGGATCATCGCCGGTCTCAATACCGCTTTTTCCGTCTACGATGTCGTATTTGCCTCGGAACGCCCGAAAGACACGGCCTATTCCACCATTTTCGTCGGCAGGACAAACGCGTTCGACCAGTACGGCAGTTTCGCCGGGCTCGCCGAAACGGTCGACCTCGGCAACCGGATCAAAGACGACAACGCCTTCGTCCTGCTGGACGCGGCAAATACCGATTCCGACATCGTCTCCACCATCGCCCACGAGGCCGAACACCTCATCGGCACGCTCGACCACGGCGGAAACGGACTTGATCGGTATGCAAAGAAAACCGTTTATGTAAATGAGGAGATCGTCCCCCGGTTCGAATTCAGGCTCAGGATTGGCAACTTATCCAACGAAAATGATGAATACTACACGATGCTTACCTGGGGAGACGGACACACTTCTCCTCAGGCCGCGGTGCTGGAACCGGGAGAAACCATAGGCTGCTATTATGCGAACGTTTCCATCTCGAACGAGGAGCTGTCGAAAATACCGAATAATACCAAGTGTTCCCTTGAACTGGTTGACAAAGATTTAGTAACAAAACATGCGCACAATAGTACATTCACAATCACCGTGGAAGATAAACGTTTTGACAAAAACAAGAAAGGTGATGGATCTGATTACCTGGGATGTTCCGTGGCCGCCGTATTCAATGCATTGCGCATGATGGGCGTCGATTTGGATGACAAGTCGTATGACGAGATGATAGAACACTATAAAGCATTGGTCGGCGAAGACGGGACGGGACTGTCCGTAGAGCAGGTTTTGAAAGACGGATCCCTGACGAGTTCCGATTATGAAAAAAAAGAGTCTCTTAGTGTTGAGAAAATGCGTGAGTATTTGAATGAAGGCTATGCGCTGATCCTGCGGGTGGAGAAAAAAGGTGACGACAAAATCGGACATGCGGTAACGATCGACAGCATTAACGCCGATGGAACGATAAAATATACAGACTCGGACGACGGCAAAGATGATTACAGTAATGCGACAATCCAGAACGGAAAGATCAAACTGGCCGGGGAAACGGATAAAGACTACAGGGGTTATCAGGTTATAGTCGTCAAAAATGCAAAAGGCTGGTCATTGGAAAAACTGAAAAAAACAGAGGTCGTTACGCAGTCGAAAACCTATAAGATTCAGTTTAACAACGCCACGGTAGCCCCCGGCGCATCCGTGACGATCGATAAAGGCGCAAGCATCAGCGGAGACAACACGATCTACGGCGGCGCGCGGGTGTCGGTCGGAAACAGTGTTTCCGTGGCGTCCGGCACAAAATTCGGCATGTATCTGGCCAGTGAAAGCCCGGGGCGGAGTCCGATCATCGACAACCTGAACGGTCTTTCCGGCGCGTCCATTTCGGTGAGAGTCGAATCGGACCAGGCTCCGGGACAGTATCGCATCGCGGGCAATGCCGGGAGTTTTTCCCGCAGCATTTCCCTTGACGCGTCGAACCTCTGCGGGGAAGGGGACGGCGGCGGGGCTTCCCCGTCTTTTACCGCCTTTGGAACGTCCCACCTGGGCGATCTCCGGCCCGGCGATGTCATCCGGTGCGGAACTGCGTCCTACCGCCTCTATCTCGACTCGGACAATACGCTGATCCTGTCCGTGAACTATTCCGCGGATACCGTTGCGCCGACGGTCACGAACGTGAAGGCGAGCACGACCGCCCCGACGAATCAGAGCGTGACCGTGACGGCAGTATTCTCGGATAATGTGGGGGTTGCCTCAATGCTCTACCGGATCGGGGAAACCGGCACATGGCAGAACTATGTGAACGGAGTGACCGTCTCCAAAAACACCACCGTCTACTTCAAGGCGATCGACACGTCCGGCAACGAATCGGAGATCGTCAGCTACCAGGTGACGAACATCATTGGTGGCAGCAGCGCAGTCATCAGCGGGGTTGTCATCGACGGAACCAGCAGGAAAATTATTTCCGGGCAGATTTATTCAGATACGATCCTAACCAATTTTGGAAGATTATTCGTTCAGGACGGTGGAACGGCGAACAACACCACCATCGAATCCGGCGGCTCAGCAATTGTTTCCTGCGGCGGAATGGCGAATTACACTATTGTCAACTCTGGCGGCGACCTGACGGTTTCCTCCGGCGGTACGGCGAATTACACCACGGTTAACTCCGGCGGCGCTCTTTATGTCTGGCGGTTTGGCGGCACGGCAAACAACACAGTCGTTAACAATTTTGGATCTTTGTGCGTCTACAAAGGCGACACGGCAAACAGCACAGTTGTTAACAATTTGGGATCTTTGTGCGTCTACAGCGGCGGCACGGCAAACAGCACTGTCGTTAACAATTTGGGATCTTTGTGCGTCTACAGCGGCGGCACGGCGGACTGCACCACGGTCAGTTCTGGTGGCTATCTCTGCGTTTACAGAGGTGGCGCGGCAACCGATATTGTCTGGACTCCTTGCGTGGGAGATGTAAAAGCCGAAGATGGCGCATGCGTTTCATTTGCCAGCCAGCATTCCGGCGTGTACTACGGTTCCAGCAACCAGCTTCTCTCCAATGTCACGGTCATAGAATCGAAAAAAATTTCTAGAAACATGAGCATGTGCGTCATGTCCGGCGGCACGGCGAATAACACCACGCTCAACTCCGGCGGCAGTCTGCAAATCTTCAGCGGCGGAACGGCGAACAAAACTACGGTCAATTTCAGAGGATTAATGTACATTTCCTCCGGCGGCAGGGCATACGACACCACGGTCAATTCCGGCGGGTCCATGTTCGTCAAAAGCCTGGGACAGGCGAGTGACATTGCGGTCCGCGAATCCGGCGAATTGCATGTTTCGTCCGGAGGCGTCGCGACACTCGTCAGAATCGAAAACGGCGCGGCCGCCTATGTCGGGATATCCGGCACGTTGAACGATATCACGGTCGCCGGAGGCGGCAGCCTGGAGGTCCTGTTCGGGGGCGCCTTGACCGGGCGGATGACGTTTGCCGAAGGCGCCGGCGTTTCCATGGAGGAAGGCTCCTTCCTCAATTTCAATATCTCCGGGTTCAATCCGTCCGGAACCGCGCTCGTGAACGATTTGTCTCTCATCACCGGAGAATGGGCCTGCACGCTCACGATCACCGATGCGCAGACAAACGGGAAATACGTGCTTGCAAACGGCGCGGACGGATTCAACAGGACAATCACGGTTCAGAACACTTCCGGCGAATCGCTCGGCACGCTCTCAGTCGGACAGAAAGTGAAGATCGGCGATGCGGACTACACGCTGAACCTTAACTACGGCAAGCTCTCCGTAACCCTTTCCGGCGGAAGCCCCGCTCCGGTGGTGGATCACTCGTTCTTCCCCGGATGCTTCGCGGGAGGGAATCAGTCCCTGCTGGCGAAACAGACGGACCGGAATGTGACGATCTATGCGGACGGGGAAGTGTTCGGAAGCGGGCTCGTGCTCGATCCGGGCTGGGAAATTGCCGGAGTCGGCGATCTCAACGGCGACGGACGCGACGATTTCCTGCGCGTCAACGACGAGGGCTACGTGGTCGGCGAAATGTCCAACGGAAACGGCACGTTCTCGCCGCAGGTGCTGAACTTCCTGAGCGCGGGCTGGGGCATCCTCGGCATCGGCGACTTCAACGGCAACGGCACGGACGACGTGCTGATCGCGAACCCGACCGGCGCATCCGACATCGTCGGTCTCCTCGGCTACTGGGAAAGCGGCGTGACCTGGACGCTCATCAACGGGTATTCGCCCGAATGGGAATGTGTCTCCACAGGCGATTTCAACGGCGACGGCAAGTGCGACATGCTGTGGCGCAACCGGTTCGCCGGCGACGACGGCAATATCTACAACGCCTATTGCACGTGGATCGTCGAGAACCCGGTCGACTGGCGCATGGTCAGCGTGGCGAACCCGGCGGAATGGAATTTCCTGTGCTCGGGCGACTTCGACGGCAACGGCTCGCACGATATCGCCATGATCAACGACGTGGGCGTGGTCGGCATCTGGGGCGTCTCCGACGGCTACCTCAATTCGTGGTCCATTTTGAGCGCAGTCACATCCGAATGGACGCTCGCGGGCGTGGGCGACTTCAACGCCGACGGCACGGACGACATCGCGTGGAGCAATACCTCGACCGGCCTGACCGGCTACTGGCAGATCAACAACAAGGAGCTCACCACCTGGGCGAACATCGCCACGATCTCGTGATGCGCTGAACGAACGGCACCCCGTAACAACCGAAAGCCTCCGCCGCGGAAACGTGACGGAGGCTTCTTTCCGGCCTGTTTTCCGGGGAAGAGTATTTCTACGAATCGAGGTCGGTGTCGCCGGCGGATGCCGCGAGGAAGGTGGTCGGCATTCCTTCGAGCTGAATGCTGATGCGGTCGTAGAAGGATCGGCAGTCGTCCGGGTGCGGCGGGATGAACCCGAGGAAAATGAGGGAGGCGTGCGAGGAGTACGCGCGAAATGCGGACTCGAAACTGGCCTCCTGCGAAAGCACGAGGTGCTGCGCCTCGATGCGCGAGTCGTAGGCGAGACGCGCGAGCTCCTGTTCCGCATTGAGCCGATTCTCCGGGTCGGCCAGGCGCAGCAGACGGATCTTCGTCTTGTGCCAGCCTCGGTTGCAGATCAGCAGATGCGCCAGGATCAGCATCAGGGAGCCGTTCTGGCGTCCGCGCCACCAGATGTCGATGGGGCCGTCGCCCGGCTCCTCGGCGGCGCGTTCGGGGTTGATGAGGACGAGCGTATTCATGCGGAGCAGGCGGATGGTCTGGAGGTGCCGGAAGAAGGCTTCGACGCGCTCCTCGTGGACGGGCCAGCCGGAGAGGACGATGTTCGGGGCGAGCGGGCCCAGCGAATGCGATTGCAGGAAGACGTTCAGGGCGCCGTCGAAATCGGTCTCCTCGGAGGTGGTGACGGCCACGGGGAAGAATGTCGTGCCGGATTCCTCGGCGATCTCGCGGAGCCTCGCCTCCTCCTGCTTGCGCTGGCGTTCCGCGGCGGCCGGGTCGGGGCCGGGATTCAGAAAGCGCGCCACGGACATGATGCCGCGTTCGTTGTTCAGGAGCGAGCCGTATCGGATGAGCGCGAGGTGCTTCTTCCTGGGACCGGCGAGGATGAGGATCTGCGGACGCCAGTTTCTGGCATCGGAAGGCAGCGCCGTCAGGTGGATGAGGCACCGGCGGATGCGTTCGAAATAGTATCCGCGGCGGGCGTCGCCGAACGTGCTGGCGAGCGATTTCCGTTTTGCTATGAGGAAGAGTATGAAGACGATGGAAAACGCCACGAGCATGAGAACCGCATTGATGAAGAGCGCCACGACGAAGCAGGCCACGGCGCCATAGCAGCCGACCGACCAGTGGAAGAGGCGGAATTTCGGGCGGAAGGACGGGTTTGCGGCGAAATGCTCGACCGCGGCGGCGATGTTGATGATGCCGTAGGTGCAGAGCGTGAACATGGTCACGAGCTCGGCGACGGCGTTCAGCGCGTTGCCGCCGGTCTGGCGGCTGCCCCAGAGGAGTGTGGCGATCGTAATCGCGAGGGTCACGCACATGGCCGGGATCGGGTCGTTGTTCTTGCCGCGTCCCCAGGCAAAAATGTTCAGCGGTTTGAATATCTTGTCCGCCGCGAACGCCTGCAGGATGCGCGGGGCGCCGATCAGGGTTCCTAGCGCGCTGGACAAGGTGGCGGCCGCCACGCCGGCGAAGACGAGATACCAGGTCCCGAAAATGGCGCTGTCCTTCAATGTTTCATAATACTCTTTGTCGAGCAGCTTTTCACGCGGCCAGGTCGCGCCGAAAAGCAGGATCTCCACAAGATAGATCACGAATCCGGCGGAAATGGCCAGGATCGTGCCGCGCGGGATGGATTTGCGGGCATCCTCCAGGTCGCCTGACATGTTGGCTCCGGCCAGGAACCCGGTCACGGCGGGGAAGAAGATCGCGAAATTCGTTGCCAGAGTCAGGACATTGAGGTCCAGCCCCTTGCGGGCATGGAGGTTGGCCTGGAACTGCTCCGCGGATGGACCGCAGGCGATGGCGCTGGCTATGATTACCACGATGGAAAGCGCGAGGATCGCCATGATCGCGTACTGCGTGCGGATGGCCCAGTTTGCCCCGATGATCGCGATGATGAAAAGGATCAGGAGCGGGATCATGCCCACCCACAGCAGCGCCGGCGCATAGGACGGGAACACCGTGACGAAGGCATCCGAGAAGCCCGTGATGTAAAAAGGTACGGACAGCGACTGCGACACGAAATAGGTCAGCCCGATCGACGAGCCGAAGCCCGGTCCCAGCGACCGCGAGATCAGGTAGTATGGTCCGCCGCCGCGCACCATGGTGTTCGTGGAGATTGCCGAAATCGAAAGCCCGGTGGCAAACGCGATGCTTTCCGCCAGGAACAGGATGCCCAGTACGCCGAGGATGCCCACTTCTCCCGTGACCGATCCCAGTCGCATGAACATCACTACGCCGAGGATGGTCAGGATGGACGGCAGGAAGACCCCGCTGAATGTGTTGAAACTGTATCCTTTCGCGGCCGGTTCCGCCGGTTGGTTCTGTTCGGGATTCATAGTCGCGCGCTTCCTGAATATTATGAAAAATGGTTCCTGCGTGTTTCCGTTTTGCGCTAACTATACCACCTTTTTCGATGATTTCAAGCTCGAAACGAATCTTTTTCGCGGAAAATGCGCGAAAACGGATGCTTTCAAAAAAGCCCGCGCCGCCGAAACGATGGGAGGGGGCGCGGCGAGGCATTCGGAAACGAGGAAAAAGCCGTCGGGCGGATCAGTATTCGAAATGCGGTTTCGTCTTCAGAACCTCGGCGTCGAGGACCGCCAGGACGCGCGCGAATGCCTCCCGCACAGTCAGCCGGATTCGGACCGAACGCGGCGCGACCTCGTCCGCCTCGAACCCGACCGCGTCGATGCCGTGTCGCGCGGCCAGATAGATCGCGCGTTCGCAGTGAAAACGCTGGGTGATGACCGTGATTTCGGATGCGCCGAAGAGATTGCGGGCGCGCACGACCGAATCCAGCGTGCGGAACCCGGCGTAGTCGGACAGCACGTCCTCCGGGGCCACGCCCTGCGTGATCAGCTCGCGCGCCATGTCGCCCGTCTCGTTGTAGTCCGTGCGGCCGTTGTCGCCCGACACGATGATCTTGCGGATCTTGCCCGCCCGGTAGAGTTCGAGCGCCGCGCGAATGCGGGTGGAAAAATAGGTGTTGAGGTGTTTCCCGTGCACTAGACGCGACGTGCCGGGCACCAGGCCGTATTCGCGGGCCGGAACGTCTTCCACGTCGCTGTAGACACGCCCGGCGGCATAATGCTCGACGCGCCGGTCGGCGGCAAACAGGATGAGGGCGCACAGCACGGCGCACAGCACAATGGCGACGCCCGCGATCAGCAGGAGTTTGCGGACGCGGGAACGCTTCTTTTTCTGGACTGGTTCTTTGTCGGTCTGGTCGGGATTCATGGAGAATAATAAGAAAGATGGAAGAAAAGGCCGCGGAGCTTTTTGCGGCGTCCGCGGCCTGATTCGAACTAGCATCTCGTGCCGGAGCGAAGCCCGGCACTGCTTCATCACTGCTTGCAGTGTGCCCGAGCGGAGCCGGGCACTACCGCAGTGGAGGCATTTGCCTCCCTCAGAGCTTGGAGAAGCTTTCGTTCATCTTCTTTTCATACTCGACGTCGATCTTGGTGTCGGGGATGGTCTGTCCGTTCTTGACCTTTTCGATCACGACGTCGTCGAGCCAGGCCTTGCCTTTGCCTTCGACCAGGATGCCGATGCGGTCGCGGATTGCCTGCGCCGGGATGTCGAATTCGCCGGAGTAGGTGGTCCATTCCTTGGCGTCGGTGGCGTCGAAGAGCTGGAGGTCGAGGCAGCGCTGGAATCCGGAGTTCTCGCCGCGGATGCGGATCGTGACCTTGCTGTAGCCTTCGTTCTTCACTTTGCAGGAGACCTTCACATGCGTGCCGGCCACGTCGCGGATCCAGGTGCCGATGCCGTCCGCGCCGGGAGCCGTCGAAATTTCCTGGACAGAGGGAAGGGCGGTCGCCGGATCAAGGTTTTCGATACGCAGCGAGGCCGGTGCGGAGGCGTAAACTTCGGTGTCGCGGTGCGGATTGATGCGGATGGGGTCCCAGCGGCGGGCTTCCCAGCCGAGCGGACGGTCTTCGCCCATCGTCATGTCGCCGTTTTCGACGGTGATCCAGCGGGCGTCGTATTCCGCCATCTTCTTTTCGATTTCGGCGAGGAGCGGCTCGAACTTCTTCGCGGTCTCGGGCTCGCGCATCTTCAGGTAGGCATCGAGGTAACGGCAGCCGAAGGTGTTGACGGAGTAGCCGGAGATGTGGAGTTCATCGCCGCGGTGCATCAGGCCCTTCGAGCTGATGAGCTTGCAGTTTTCGATCCTGGACTCGACATCCTGGATCATGCGGTTGAATCCGTCGGTCCAGTTCACGTAGCGGCCGAGCTCGCCCACGAAGAGCGGCAGGTCGGCGATCCCGATGTCCGTGCGGACGTCGGTCACGAGCTTGTTCAGCTCGTTGATGTAGTTGCGGTTGCCGGTGTCGGACTCGCCCTGGTGCCAGAGCATCGCCTTCACTTCGCCCTGTTCCTGCGCGAATTTGATCTTCTTGATCAGGTTGTCGTAGTTCGGCGCGCGGTCGGTGTTGTCGCGTCCGCCCTTGCTCAGTTCACGCATGCTGCGTCCGCCGCGGGCCGCGTGGATCAGGCCGACCGTCACGTCCGGATGCAGTTTCGCATAGTGCAGTGCGAAGGATTCGCCCGGGCCGTAGCCGCGTCCGTACGGAGCGACGTTCTTCACCCATTCCATCTTGTCGTTCAGCTCGAGCACCTGCGTCGTGCCGGTCAGGTACTCCGGCAGGACGGGATAGCCCGCGCCTTCCATGTTGGACTGGCCGGTGAGCAGGAAAATGTGGAATTTCTGCTTGTCGGTGGGGATTTTGACGACGTTCGGATCGAATTGTGTGGTCGTCTGGGCACATGCGGTCGTGGTGACGACCGCCGCGAGGATCGGCACAAGGCCTCTCATCATACGGAAGAACTTCATGATGATGTCTCCTGTTCGGGGGGTGGTTGGTTTATGGGAAGATGGTTGTTTGCATCCGATTTGCTGTTCGATCCCGCGCGGGATTCGACTGTCATACTTATTCAAATCAATAATATACCACCATGCCGGAAAAATAGAATGTATCTTTTGATAAATTTTGTGTAGTATTTGTGATTGTATGATGGCGCGGGGTGGCGAAAAAAAGAAGGAAGGAAAAAGAAAACTGGAATGATAATAACCATGAAAACGGATGCATGATATGCAATAGAATAAGCATTATGTTGCGTATAAGCCGTATTTGTGCCGGTCTCAGCGATTTGAAGGAAATGAATGCAGATGCGACAGAAAAATGAGGTATAAAGATTTGTTTTGATCGTGATGTGTGGCGGTTTTTGTGAATAAAATGGAAGGAATAAGGTATGGAAATTATCAAAAAACATGGTGACTCTTTTCGAATTCTATCGTGTTGGCTCCGGTTAAGTTTGTTTTGCTTGGGAATACATGTCCGTCATGTCGTCTCCTGGCGAAGAGGTGTCCTGATTCGCATCAGCCGTTTTCGTGTCGTTGCGGCACTGTCTGCCAGGACGTGAAACGTTGCTTCTTTTTTGCCTTTTTTGGGGCGATTCCGTCATGAGTCTCCGCGGTTTCTCCGGCATCGGTTTTTCTCCAAATTTATGTCAGAAATCTGCATAATCCATAAAAAGGACATGTTTTCTGATAAAAAATACATTTGAAATTCGCCATATTAAGTGTATAATATACGCGAGAATAGTATAAATATCACGCGCACCTAGCAGGCAAACACAAAAATTGAGCTCAAAACAAGACGGAAACGAACAGGACTGAACGAACGGGAAAGACGGAACGAAGCGAACGGAATGGAACAGGAAACGGAAGATCGAGCGGAAGCTGAACAGGACGGATAAACAGAACAGAACGACAAACCGGGCGAAACAAAAACGAACTGAACTGAACTGAACGACAAACGAACTTGAGATACGAACCATGAACGAAACGAACAGCAAACGAACGGAACAGGAGGCCGGAACCGGGTGGTAGCCCGGAAAAACGGACGGCGCGAAACCCCGTCATCCGAACTTGGCTTGAACTCGGCGGGAGCCGGGCGGGGTCGGGCGGAGGCGACGGAAATGGACGCCGGACGGATCGGACCGAAGCCGCGCACGCGGCGCCTGAAGGAGACCTCAGGCTGAACATGATTTTCACTGACTTGAACTTGGTCGAAGAGCCGCGCAGGCGGTTCGGAGACGCGGGTCCGGGATCCGAACCCCGGGCCGGAGAGCAACCGGAACAACCGCGGGAAACCGCAGGAGAGAAACGATGACGACGAACTGGAAACGGACGGGAACGGCGAACGGCGCCGGGGCGTATGCCCTGCACGCCGCGGCGTGTGTCCGTCTCGCATCCGGCCGCCGTGTCGTCCGGGCGCTCCGCTGGAAACAGGACGCCGTGTGCAGGGATGCCGCGACGGTCGGGGAACAGGACGCGATGTCCGGCGTCCCTTCTGAATCCGCGAGATCAAGCATAACCAGAACATTTTTTCTCAACCCGCTTTCAAACTCAACCGACAACCCGAAAGGAACCCCAAACACAACCCAGAAAATGAAAGGCAAACAAACAACAAAGCAAGTAACAATTTCGCAAGAACCTCGCAACCTTAGCTTAACAACCAAGGAGAAAAAGCTATGGCACAACTAGAAGGCAATGTGTACGTTGATCCTTCGTACACAGCAGAAATCACCGGTACCACTTATGCGGCTACCGGCGAAGTTCTGGAGTTCGGCGTCAATGCGTTCGCCGAAGGCGGCACGACGTCCAACGTTCCGGTTGAAGGCGGCACGATCTTCTTCAACAATCTCGACCGTCTCGGCTCCAGCATCTACAACGACGGCACGTACGACATGGTGCTCATCAACACCCGGTCGAACTACCTGTATGCCGTTCCGAAAGTGGCAAACCAGACCTACAGCCGCGACATCACGGTTTACGTCGAAGGCGGCACGCACCAGCACCTCGCACTGCTCGGCCGCAGCGGCAACGTCAAGCTCATCGGCGACCTCACGTTCACCGCGAAGAACGTCAATTTCGGTACTGAAAACGACAATATGGGCGGCGGCGACAGCAACTTCAGCGACTGCCTGATCCTCGGCAACATCACGTTCAACGTCTCCGACATCACCACCGGCGGCTCGTTCTACGTCCACTGCGGCACCGTCGGCAGCGAAGACCAGAAGGTCAAGGTCAAAGGTACCGTGACCAACTTTCAGTCGACCTCCGCGTTCCGCGGCATCCGCACCGGCAATGGCCGTGGCCTCTATGGCGATTTCGAACTGACTGTCACCGGATCCTCCTTCGGCAACAGCCTCGAACTCGGCTATGTCGAAGCGGAAGCGACCTGGGAAGGCACCTACACGATGACCGTCACCTCCTCGACCGCGGCGAATATCTACGCGTTCGAGAATGCGACCTCCGTCGGTGGCGAACACACGTTCACGCTGAACGTCGCCGCCGGTGAAAAGGCGACGCAGACCGCTGTGGTCTACAACTTCAACACCATCAACGTCGCCAACGGCGCGACCCTCACCGTCACCGGTTTCAGCGGCAACGATGTGCTGAATCTCAACCTCGGCGCGAAGATCACCGCCACGAACCTCGACGACATCAAGACCATCAACGTGATCGGCGACCTCGTCCAGAGCGACACGGTCATCATCTCCGGTCTGACCGTCACCAACATCGACGCCCAGATCTTCGTCGGCGACCGCGAATACACCGCCGGCAAGTTCCCGGGATTCTATGAAATCGTCAACGGCGATCTGATCCTGCACAGTGCGTCCAGCACGGTCCTGCTCGTGAACAGCAATTACACGAACGGCGCCGCCACGGGCCTCGGCCCGGTTGGCTACAAGACCCTCGCCGACGCGCAGGTAGCCGTCACGGATCCGGCCACGACCTCCATCATGATCACCTCGATGGACACCGATGTCGATCCCAGCTCCTTCACGGAAGCCCTCGTCACGAAGGATTTCACGACCGTCCTCGACGGCAACGGCGATACCCTCGACATCCAGGGCCAGGACCTCGTCATCGGCGATACCGGCGACAACGTCGAAACCGCCAACGTCACGGTCTCTTATACAGATAATATTAATAAGATCTCGATCGTCGGCGTGAACACCTCCGCCATCGTCGGCATTGACAATTCCGGCGCTAACGGCACGATCGGCACCCTCGATCTGACCGGCACCGCCGTCAAGGACGCCCAGGTCACGGTTGACACCAGCGTCATCGGCGACATCCTCCTCTCCGACCAGGCCGAAGCGGGCGGCAAGCTGACGGTCAAGAACTCGACCATCACGAACGTCTACGGCGCGGCCGGCGGAATCGAAAACGACCTGACCGGCGCGAATGAGATCGAATACGTCTTCGCGGAAGCGAACGGCGACAAGATCAAGCTCGCCGGCTCCCACGTCGGACAGTACATGGCCGGCCTCTCCCAGAGCGGCGCGAGCCTCGACACCCTCGTTTACAACGACGGCGTCACCGCCGACACCCTGATCATCGGCGGCAATGCGAATACCTACGGCAAGATCGACGCCACCTTCACGGGCGGCGGCTCTGACGCGCTCATGATCGGCGGCGACGGCGATACCGTCACCGGCGACATCGACGTGACGATCAAGGGCGGCAAGTTCGCCTCCGCCGTGGTCGCGGAAAACGCCGCCTCCGTCGGCGGCAAGATCACCGTTACCCTGGCCGGCGGCACCGTCGCCCCCATGAACAACGGTCAAGTCATCAACGGATCCGGCGACACCGCCAACTCCTTCCCCGGCCTCGTCTACGGCGCGTCCGTGACCGGCCTCCTCTCCGGCGGCGACAAGGGCACGAGCCACGAACTTATCGTGGAAGGCAACGCCAAGGTCGGCTCGGTTTCGAATTTCGAATCCCTGAAGGTCACCGGCGGTACCCTCAACGTCGCGGGCGGCGGCGGACACGACTCCGTTGTGAGCGAGTCCAACTCCCTCGAGATCGACGGCGACATCGAGAACAAGCGCGCCATCAGCGCCGGCAGGATCTTTGCCAACAACATCGTCAACACCGGCCTCATCGGCACGAAGCGCGACGCCGAATCCTACACCTCCACCGGCATCTGGCTGAACGGCAGCCTCTCCAACGAAGGCTACGTCAAGACCTCCGGCATGAGCATCGCGGGCAACCTCTTCAACTCGGGCAAGATCTCCGCGACCGGCGGCATCTACGTCCAGGGCAACTCCGTCATCAACGACGGCGAGCTCTTCATCCGCAGCGCGTTCAGCCGCGAAGGCGTGTTCACGCAGGATGGCGGCCTGAACCTCAGCGGCACCAATTTCACCAACACCGGATTCGTCAGCGTCGGCTCCCTCACCGGCGTCAACAACCTGACGACCTCCAAGATGTACGTGACCGGCGGCGCCGAAATCACCGGCAACATCACCATCGAAGCCGGCGCAGAAGTCGCCTTCACGAACAAGGCGAACGACAGCATCGCGAACGGCCTGACCCTCGGCGGTTCCATCACGATGGCCGACACCTCCGTGCTCGTCGTTTCCGGCGACCTCTCCACCTCCGGGACCAAGACGATCACCGTCAACGTCGGCGATCTGATCGGCTCCAACGAAATCGTGCACGCCGAAGGCGGCGTGAACGCCTGGACGATCAAGCTCACGGGCGCGAAGGCCGGCCTCTATGAGTACGCGAAGACCGACACCTCCGTCGTGATCTACTCTCTCGACCAGCTCTTCGTCAATTCGAGCTTCTCCGCTGACGCCGACATCGTCGTCGACGGCAACAAGCTCGTGTTCGGCAAGAACGCGTTCGCCAGCGTCGCGGATGCGGTCGCGGCCGCCAAGTCCGGCGCCAAGATCGTCATCGCCGGCGACAAGACCGGCATGGACGTCGCAGCCGCCGGATTCGACGTGGAACTCAACGACGCCGTCGTCGGCGATGTCACCGCGAAGACCGTCAGCGTCACCAGCGACAGCAAGGTCAACAGCATCGTCTCCGCCTCCTCCCTCGAGATCGACGCGGGCGCGGTCCTGTCCGTCACCGAGACGATCCCGACCGCTCTCCACATCGTCATCGACGCGGAAGAAGGCTCCGGCTCCCGCCTGGTCCTCGACGTCGATCCCACGAAGGTCCCGCTCAGCCTCGACAACGTCGTGATCCTCGGTCCGGCCGGCAAGGCCTACACCGCCATGATCCTCGCGGGCGAAGGCGAAACCGCTCCTGCGCACGCGGGCGACCTTTATCTTGTTTCTCAGGACAACGTTTACTTCATCAAGGACAATCCGGCATTCGTCGACGGCGATACCTTCGACAAAGCGACCGGCGATGCTCTGTTCGCGAACGTGAACGTGTTCGCCACGAGAGAAGCGGCCGAAGCGAAGGCTGCTGAAGTCGGCGGCGTCCTCTATCTCGTCGGTTTCTCCACCGGCGACGGCCAGAAGGGCAGCTCCAATGTCGCCACCGCGTTCGAATTCAGCGGCGGCGGCTCCGGTCTCTACTGCACGGACGGCAGCTCTTACACGAGCAACGAAGATCACACCACGATCCTCGCCGGCACGAGCATCACCACGAACGTCTACGGCCTGAACAAGTACGTCAATACGACCGGCGACTTCGACCTGATCGTGAACAACTCCTCGACCGGCACGTTCTACATCACCGGCGCCACCAACGGCACCATGGACGGCGACATCACCGCCACGATCACCAACAGCAACCTCGGCTCGACCTACATCGGCTACGGCAACTTCGGTACCGATGAAGATGCTCCGATCAGCATCGACATCACCGTCCAGAACTCCCGCCTCGGCGCCTTCTTCGGCATCAACACCGATCCGGGCAACATGAATCCGGAAGCCCGCCAGGACATCAACGCCGACATCAACATCAAGATCTACGACTCCGTCATCGGCGGTACGTTCACGGTCCTGAACACCAACAACGAGCACTGGAACGGCAACGGCGCATCGCTCCTGCAGACCTACTTCACCGCGGGCAGCATCAACGTCGAAATCGGCGGTTCCTCCATCGCCGACAACATCCGTACCGGCCTCTCCCTCGAACTCGCCGGCAAGGCCCCGCAGGCGTTCAACGTTGCGAACACCCTGCACATCGTCGCGACTGACAACAGCACCGTGACGAACGCCTCCTACCTCTGCGAGTGGGACACCATCATCGTTGACGCGACGGCTCAGCTGTTCCTCAACACCCTCCAGTACACCACGACCGCCATCTACCTGAACGGCCAGACGGACGACGTCCTCGACGGCAGAAGCACGCTGACGCAGGTCATGATCAACATGTCCGGCTACGAAAGCGGCACCCACCAGGTCATCAAGGCGTCCAACGAGATCTACACCGATTCCAACCTAAGCAACATCACGGTCATCGGCGACAACGACCTGACCGGCCAGTGCCAGCTCGCCTACACCTACTCGAACGCCGAGGAAACCGTCCTGAACGGCATCTACGTGTTCGACAAGTCTGACGACATGTACGTCAACACCTCGTACAACGCCACCGTGTCCGGCACGACGAGCGCCAGCGGCCAGGAACTCCTGTTCGGCTACAACGCCCACACCGACTTCGAGAAGGCCATCTTCTACGCGAACGACTGGGATGGAACGATCGTCGTCACCGGCGGCAATTTCGAAGCCCAGGATTTCGAAGGCAACAACGTCGACTTCCAGAACGGCACGATCGGCGCGATCACCATGGGCAACGCGAAGGCCGGTACCCTGACGGTTTCCGACAGCGCCAAGTTCACGACCGCCGACGGTTCCGGCGTGGCCACCATCGAGATCGACAGCAACGCCAAGCTCGGCGCTGTCTCGAACTTCTCGACCGTCAAGTTCGCCGCTGACGCCGAAATCACGGCCGCCAGCTTCGATCTCTCCGGCGCTGCGGTCGTCATCGACGTCGACGGCTTCACCGGCAGCTCTCACATCGTGCTGACCGCGGAAGGCGGCCTCTCCGGCTTCGACGCCTCGAAGTTCTCCTTCGTCGGCGAAGACGCGGACAAGTACAGCGTCCTCCAGCAGGGCAACAGCATCGTGCTGAAGAGCGCGATCCAGTCCAACACCTACGTGAACAGCGCCTACACCGCCGAGATCACCGGCACGATCCTCGAAGACGGCACCTACCTCGAATACGGCTTCAACGCGTTCAGCACGCTCGCTGAAGGCGCTGCCGCGCTCGGCGGAGCCGACGACACCCTGACCGTCACCGGCGGCTCGTTCGCGGAAGACTTCGAACTCGCGACGGGCAACCTCGCCCTCGTGGACGGCGTCGTGATCGACGGCATGGTCACCGGCAACGGCAAGAACACGATCTCGATCGACGGCAACGTCACGGTCTCCACCGGTATCGAAGCCATCGGCCAGATCACGCTCACGACCACCAGCCTGCTCACCACCGACTACATCGAACTCGGCGGCGGCAAGGTCTACGTCACCGGTTCCGCGGCCGCCGCGAAGGAAGGCAACCTGACGAAGGTCATCAGCACGAAGGCCGGCGTCTCCGGCGCCGAACTCACCGGCGATCCCGGTTTCTACGTCTATGCGCAGGGCAACGATGTCTACATCCTCGACCTGACCCGCATCTACGTCGATCCGACCTTCACGGAAGCCGTCACCGGCACCACCACGTCCACCGGCGACACCCTCGTCTGGGGCGTCAACGCGTTCCACGTCGCCTCCAACGTCAACCTGGCCGACGCCAACAACGCTGAAGCCGTGGCGGTCAACAACGCGCTCGTCTCCGGCGGCACGCTGTTCATCTCCAACTGGGGAACCGCGGGTGCGCAGGCCGGCGATGTCCGTACGCTCAAGGACGTCAGCATCGTCGCGCAGGGCCCGACCAACTTCTCCATCGTCTTCGGCAACAACGGCGGCGCTGGACACGTGGTCAACGACGACATCACCATCACCGTCGACAACACCAGCACGCCGCAGGGCAGCACCGCGTTCATCCACAGCAACTCCAACGATGCACGCTGGACCTTCAACGGCAACGTTACGGTCAACTTCGTCGGCTCCGGCCCCGTTCACACGAACACCGGTTTCGCGGTCACGAACCGCGTCAACTTCGGCCCCGATGCGACCCTGACGCTCAATCTCACCGGTCAGACCATCAACAACGACTTCACGCCGTTCCGCAACGCGAACAACGGCGCGTTCGACTCGCTGAAGAAGGTCACGATCAACTTCACCAACGTCTACGGCCCGAGCGACAAGTGGCTGCGCCTCTTCTCCAACGGCGACGGCACCGGCGACAACTTCACCGGCACTTCCCTCAATGCCAAGGACGTTGAGCTGAACATCACCGACAGCTATTTCCAGGCTGGCAACAACAACTGGTCGATCGCTCTGACCAACGGCGCGGAAGGCAGCCGCAACACGAACTACACGATCAACCTGAGCGGCGCTACGGTCGACGGCCTGATCTCCGGCGTTCGTAACCGTGACCAGAACTCGCCCGGCAACGGCTCCGTCTACGAAGGCACCAGGACCGTGAATGTCAGCGGCGCGGCCAACCGTCTCGCCCGCCTCATCATGATCAACCACCTCGTTGTTGACGCCAACACCACGCTGACTCTTACCGACATCAACGGGTCCTACGGCAACAACGTCGCGTATGCCCTCCACTTCATCGAGAGCAATTCCTCCGGCCAGAACAGCATCACCATCGACGTCAGCAACTACGAAGGCGCCGACAAGATGGTCGTGACCGCGCCGAGAATGGGTATTGCTCAGCGTGACCTGGGACAGGAAGATGTCGTTCTCAACCTCGTTGGCGACACCGAAGGCAAGTTCGCGGTCGGCCTCGGCCTGACCAAGGGCGTGTTCATCATCACCAAGAACGGCGATATCCTGTACAACTCCGAAATCACGACCGCGTCCAACGGTACCGCGTTCGGCAACACCTTCGTCCTCGCCGAAAACGAGAACGCCAACGCGTTCGGCAACTACGACGAAGCCAAGGCGGCCATGGACGCCCGCATCGCGGCCGGTTCCGATGCCAAGTTCTTCGTGTCCGGCAACGGCAACGAAGCGTTCTACGCTGACGGCTATGCCGTGACCATCATCGGCGGCACCTACGAGAACGGCGTGTACGGCTCCGATTCCGATGGCGCGACGGTTGCTTCCGTCGACCTGACCATCACCGACGGCCAGTTCTTCGAAGTCGCGGCCTCCGACGGCAACGGCTCCGTGACCGGCGACGCCACCATCGAACTCGCCGGCGGCAAGTTCGGTATCCCGGCTGTCTATGAGACTCCGGAAGCCACCGAAGACGATCCGAATCCGGAACCGGAACTGGTCGAAGACGAAGTCCCGGCCACCATCAGCGGCAGCAAGGACTATGTGGGCGGCACCAGCACCCTCGTCGTCAGCAAGGACCTCACGGTCGCCGGCGACATCGAAGAATTCGACGCGGCCTTCGTGAACGCCAACCTGACGGTCACGGGCGACTTCGAAGCCGATACGATCACGATCGACGCCAGCAAGCTCCTGACGGTCGAAGGCGACATCACCGCTACCTCGATCATCATCGACGCGACGGCCTACGACGGCCCGACGAAGGCCCTCGTGGTCTCCGACAGCCTCGAGTCCGCTCAGCCGGCCGTGACGATCAACGGCGACCTTGAAGTTTACGACTACAGATATGTCGAAGACACTCTGTACCTCGTGTCCAAGAACGCCGGCAACGTCTACCTGAACAGCACCTGGGATGAATCCATCTCCGGTACCATCTACAACGGCGAACTCCTCGTCTGGGGCGTCAACGCGTTCGGTACCATGGAAACCGCTCAGGCCCAGCTCACGGAAGACTACACGCTGTTCATCACCGGCGGCGTCTTCGCCGACACCTACACGTTCGGCAAGGCCACCATCCGCCTCCTCGACGACGGCGTCTCCATCGGCGGCCTCGTTCTCGGCGACGGCTCCACCCTCACGATCGCCGGCACCACCAGCGGCGCCAACTCCATCGGCAGCATCGCCGCCGTGGAAGGCTACACCTCCGGCATCAACATCGTGGCGAACAGCGAAACCGCGTTCGGCACCCTCGGCGATGTCCGCTCCTTCACGTTCACCGCTGGCCAGGGCATCTCCGTCAACGGCATCACCTACCGTGAAAACGGCGGCTATCTGACCGTCGACTTCAAGGGCTACACCAATGGCTCCGGAGTCCTCCTCCAGACCATCGACGGCATCAACGGCTTCCTCAAGTACGATGTGGTTCTCGATGAGACCACCACCGTCAGCCGCACCGTCGTCGGCGCAGAGAACAACCCCGACAAGATGATGCCGTACTACGATGAGACCAAGAAGGCCGTCATCGGCGTCGAAGCCAACGAATTCGCGTTCCTCGACAAGAACGCCAGCGATGCCGACAACGGCACGGTCGTCACCATCGACGGCAAGACCGGAACGAAGGTCTACGGTTACAACACCTCCGAATGGAACGTGAACTCCGGTCGCTACACGATCTCCGGCGGCACGCTCTTCGCGGACGGCGGCGAAACCGGCGCCTTCTACTGGTTCTTCACGGCCGAACCGGTCAACGTGAACATCACCGGTCTCACCTGCGGCGGCGGCGTCGCCGGCTACAACGACGACAATCCGGGCCAGGTCCGCGAAGGCGACTTCACGGTCTACGCTGAAGGCTCCTCCTTCGGCTGGTTCACGGCTTTCGCCGGCCAGGGCACCGAGGCCAAGCCTCAGGTTCTGATCGTGTCCAACCGCGAGTACAACGATCCGGACGATCCGGATTCCGGCTACTACTACGTGGACGGCACCTACAACCTGACCTTCAAGGGCGGCACGCATGACACCAATGCGTTCTACGTCTCCAACTACGCCAAGATCTCCGGCGGTACGGCGAACATCTCGTTCATCGACTACCGTCTGGCGGGCGACCTCCGTCTGTTCTACCACACCTACAAGAACGACGGCGAGAACCTCAAAGAGATCAACGTGGTCTTCGACAACGTCACTGCCCCCGCGGCCAAGTGGTGCTGCGTCCTCGATCCGCGCGATGTCATGGATACCAAGATCACCATGACGGTGACCAACTCCACCTTCACCGGCACCGACCACACCCTCGGCTTCATCGACAACTCGACGAACGGCGGCTGGAGTGGAGAAGGCGAGTTCTACATCAGCGGCTTCACCATGCAGGGACGTCTCTCCGGCGCCCGCGGCCGCGACGATCAGGGCGACATCTCCAACATCACCGGTTTCCGCACGCTCTTCGTGGACGGCGACAACTACGTCCGTGTCGTGAGAGACTTCTCCCGCATCGACGTTTCTGCTGACGCCGGCCTCTTCCGTACGGAAGAAGTCCGCCTCTCCGACGCTTCGGACATCATCCTCCGCGGCGAAGAGAACTACACCGGCCCCGTCAAGGAATACATCGTTGCCTCCGGCACTGTCACCGGCATCCTCCGCAACAGCGCCCAGTTCGTCGATGAAAACGGCGCCGAGATCGACGGCTATGCCGCCGCGATCGGCGACAGGTCCGTGTTCATCTACAAGACTGACGGCGATGTCTTCTTCGATGCTGACTACACCGAGGCGATCAACGGCACCACCATCACGGATGCCGACGGCCAGCTGAACTACCTCGTGTTCGGCGACAACGCCGTTGCGACGTACGCGCTGGCCATGGAATCCGCTGACAAGCGCACCGATGCGACGATCCAGATCGAGAACACCGTTGCCAGAGACTTCTACACCAGAGGCTATCGCGTCAGCGTGAACGGCGGCCGTATCACCAACCTGAACGGCGGCAATGCTCCTGGCTCCACGACGATCGAAGTCGAGGAAGAAGTCGAAGTCGTCGTTGACGGCGTGACCACGACCGAAATGCAGACCGTCACCAAGACCGTCCCGGTCGCAGCTGATTCCGTCAGCTCCGTCGACATCACCGTGACCAGCGGCGCGACGATCTCCAACATCACGATCGCCAGCGAATACTCGCAGGTCTCCGGCGATGCTCTGCTCACCATCGACGACGATGTCGTCCTCGTGACTGCCTCCACCAACGGCGTCATCGACGGCGGCCTCGACTACGTCGGCGGCGTCAGCACCCTGGTCTTCCTCGGCGATGCCACCGCCAAGGCGATCACCGGATTCGACTCCGTCGTCCTCGACGCTGACGGACTGGTCGAACTCACCGGCGCATTCTCCGGCACCTCGATCACCATCGACGCGAAGGGCTTCGAAGACGCCACCAAGAAGGTCCTGGTCGCGGAAGGCGGCTTCGGCGACACGACGGCCATCACGGTCACCGTGATCAACGGCGCCGCGGGCATCGGCTACGAGTTCCTCGACGACGGCAAGACCCTCGTCCTGACCTCTCCGCTGGTCTCCGATACGTTCGTGAACACCGCCTGGACCGAAGCCGACGTCCACAACAAGTTCGCCGGCGATACCGCCCTCGTCTGGGGCAAGAACGCGTTCGCTTCCGTCGCGGATGCCGCTGCGGCCATCGGCGAAGACGGCACGCTCAACCTCGAAGGCGGCGCCTCCAGCGACGCGATCGTCCTGGCCAATGACAACGACGTCGTCGTCAGCGCCGACTTCACCATCGGCAGCATCACCAGCGGCGGCGATCTCTACGTCGATGCCAACTTCACGGCCGACGCGCTCTCCGGATTCGGCTCCATCGATCTTACCGCGGGCAAGACCATCACGGTCTCCGGCGGCATCGAACTGGCCGCGGATTCCGAGATCACGATCGACGTGACCGGCTACTCTCAGGAAGCCAACGACGTGGTCGTCATCTCCACCGGAACCGGCATCGCCAACATCGATACCGCGGTCATCTCCGTGGAAGGCGAAACCGACAAGATCTTCTACGCGTACTATGATGAAGAAGGCGGCGACGTGCACCTGATGCGCATCGACAACTTCTACGTCGACGTCGCGTACGGAACTGCCGGCGAGAACATCGAGCCCGGTCAGACCAACCCGATCACCGGCGAACGTCTGATCTGGGGCGTCAACGCGTTCTACTACCTCAACAACGGTCTCAACGCGATGAAGCCGGGCCAGTGCCTCTACATCAACGGCCGTGCCGGCAACAACATCAATACCGGCGACCGCATGGGCAACATCTACATCACCGACAGCACCGTCCCCGTCCTGATCAACGGTTACACCACCGGCGATCAGGTCTACAACGGCGATGTCTGGCTGACGGTTGAGAACAGCACGTTCGCCACCGCCGCCGGCACCTATCTGTTCGGTAATGTCGGTAACGCCCTCGGCAATCCGTGGGAACACAACCAGCACATTCTCGGCAACATGACCGTCAATGTGATCGGTTCCACGGTCGGCGGCGACACCGGCGCGATCCTCGTGACCGGCATCAACTACGTGAACGTCCTCGGCACGGCTGACGAAGCCGCCACCATCACGTTCAACTTCGTTGATTCGATCATCCGCGACGACATGCTGTTCATCGGCGACTCCCCGATCGGCAAGGACGAGACCTTCCAGGGCGTCACCCGCAAGGGCGCGAACCTGGTCATCAACATGGACAACGTTGTTGTTCCGCAGGACAAGTGGTGGAGAATCCAGGGCGGCGACCAGCAGTCCCAGGGTACCGTCACTGTCAACATCAAGGACAGCACGATCGGCGGCGGCGACGGCTCCATGCGCTTCGCTCTCGATGACAACTGGGGTACCGGCTGGGGCGCCACGCCGCGCAGTGCCTCCGACTTCATCTTCAACCTCGACAACTCGAACGTCGTCGGCTACCTGGTCGCCGGTCGTCTGAACTATGACGAACTCGGTGACACATACACCGGCGCGAAGACCCTGAACCTGACCGGTGACAACGCCATCCGTTACACCTACTGGTTCAAGGAAGTCAACCTGGCTGCGGGCGCGACCCTCACCGGCCGCGTGCTCCGTCTGGCCTCCGCCGGCGGCACGATCAACGTCGACATCACCGGCTACACCGGAAAGAGCAAAGTCATCGTCAGCATGGACAATGCGTTCGAGAACGTTGCCAACATCACCGTGACCGGAGCTGAAGGTTCCGATTACCAGGTCCTGACCTCCGACCGCGCCATCGTCATCAAGGGCGCCGTCAAGGACCTCTACGTGAACAGCACCTACACCGCTGAGACCTGCCCGGCCGGCACGGTCTACAACGGCGAGCTCCTGTTCTTCGGCGAAAACGCGTTCGCGACCCTCACCGAGGCCGTCCCGGCCCTCACCGATGACGCGGTCATCTACGTCACCGGCGGCGAGAACGAACTCGGCTTCGCGGCCCTGGCCACCAGCATCTCGATCGATGCCACCGCCACCATGTCCTACAGTGGCGCCGACGTGATCACGATCGCGGGCGACCTGGTCAACGACGGTATCTTCACGATCTCCGCCGCCGCCTTCGTCGAAGGCGCACCGGCTCAGGTCACCGTCCTGACTGCGACCTCGATCTCCGGCGACGGCTCCTTCGCGACCGACAGCGCTGATTACATGATCAAGGTCGTCGGCAACGAAGTCCACCTGGTCCAGAAGAAGGCCGACGTGTTCGTGAACACCGATTGGGAAGGCCTCGCGGACGGCACCGAAGTCACCATTGGCGACATCACGGCCGAAATCGGCCTCGATGCCTATGCCACGGCTGACGCCGCTGCCGCTTCCGTCGGCGGCAACGGCTCCATCACGGTCGTTTCCGGCGAAGTGAACTTCTCCAGCGCCATCCTGACCACCGTCGTTGCGATGGATTCCTCCGTGATCCAGAACACCGCGGTCGGCACCGGTACCGGCGTCGGTTCCCTCACGCTCCAGAGCGGCGCAGTTGCGTCGAACATCTCTGTCCGCGGCAAGGGCGTCCTGACGGTCGAAGCCGGCGCGACGGTCACCGGCGGTCTCGGAATGCTCAAGGGCGCAGCCGTTTCCTTCGCGGAAGGCTCCGTCCTCGACTTCGACATCACCGGCACGACGGTCGGCTCCTCCGCTCTCGTGACGAACTTCTCGCTCATCACGGGCGCTCCGAGCTTCACGATCACGCTCGCGGCTGACCAGGCCGAAGGCGAGTACCTCCTCGCCGACGATGCTGCCGCATTCGCCGGCAATGTCACGCTGATGATCGGCTCCACCTCGATCGGTACGGTCTCGACCTCCCAGGCCCTCACGATCGGCCAGTTCACCTACACGCTTGCCATCACGGACAACAGCGAGCTCTCGCTCAGCGTTGAAGAAGGCGAACTGCCCGACGTCCCGACCTTCGGTTACGTGAACAGCGAATGGGCCGGCCTCGAAGACGGCGCGACCGTCACGATCGGCACCATCTCCGCCACGATCGGCTACGATGCGTTCGCGACCCTCGCGGGCGGCATCGCCGGCGTCACCGACGACGGCTTCATCTCGGTTGTCGGCGGCGAAGTCTCCTTCGCTGACGGCTACAGCAAGACCATCACGGTCGAAGACGGCGCCACCGTCATCGGCACCGCTGTGTTCGACGCGGCCATCACGGTCAACGGCACCATCGCGTTCAATACTGCTGATGCGACGGCTGAAGCGGCCCAGTTCGGCGGCTTCTCCTTCGTCTCCGGCGACACGAAGTACACGCTGACCGACGCCAATCCGACTGTGGGCACCTACCTGCTCGCGGCCGATGCGGCTGCGTTCACCGGCAGCGTCGTGTTCGGCGAAGCTACCCTCACGGTCGGCGCTGAAGCCGTCCAGGTTGGCGACTTCACCTACGCGATCGGCATTACCGACAACAGTGAGCTCGCCCTCACGGTTGCCGAGTATGTCCCGCCGACCCCGACGACTCCGACGCATGTGTACGTGAGCAGCGAATGGGCTGGCTTCGAAGACGGCGCGATCGTCACGTTCGGCGATGTTACCGCCAAGATCGGTTACGACGCGTTCGCGACCCTCGCGGCCGGTATCGCCGGCGTCACCGACGATGGTTCCGTGGAAGTGGTCTCCGGCGAAGTCTCCTTCGCTGACGGCTACTACAAGACCATCACGGTCGATGCTGACGCCACCGTCGTCGGCACCGCTTCGTTCCTCAACAAGCCGATCACCATCGATGGTACGATCGCGTTCGACGTCGCCCTCACGACCCGGACCACCGCGCAGATCGCGGACATCCAGTTCGTCTCCGGCGACACGAAGTACACGCTCACCGTTGACAACCCGACCGTCGGCACCTACATGCTGGCTTCCGGCCTCTGGTACGACGATCTCTACCAGCCGGTCTTCAACGGCTCCATCATCTTCGGTGACACCGTTCTCACGGTTGGCAACGACGTCACGGTCGGCGACTTCACCTACGGTCTCCGCACCACCGGCTGGCTCGATCTCATGCTCGTGATCGACAAGGTTGTCCCGCCGTCCACCGAACCGTTCTTCATCACGGCTTCGCTGAATGGCGTTGACAACATGATCGGCCGCGCGGTCGAGTCCGAGACTGCCGGCATCCAGACGGACATCACGTTCTACTGGCTGAACGGCGAGAAGTTCGGTCTGCCGCTTGCAATCGAAGAAGGCTGGACCTATGCAGGTATCGGCGACTTCGACGGCGACGGCATCGACGGCATCCTCCGCTACAACACCACCAACGGCCTGGTCGTTTCCGACAATGCCAACGGCAACGGCACGTTCACTCCGCAGGTCCTGAACCTGAAGGACGCCAGCTGGGATATCCTCGGCACCGGCGACTTCAACGGCGACGGCAAGGACGACGTCCTCGTGGCAAACGCCACGGCTTCGTCCTCCACGATCGGTCTGCTCGGCTACTGGGCCGGCGGCACGGATTGGACGCTCATCAACGGCTACTCCGATGAGTGGACGCTGGTCGACACCGGCGACTACGACGGCAACGGCAGCTGCGACATGCTGTGGAAGAACAGCTTCGTCGGCGAAGGCGGCCTGACCTACAATGCCTACTGCACGTGGCGCCTCGGCGACATCGAAGGCGTCGACTGGAGCATTGTGATGGTCGCGAAGGTCAGCGATACCGGAACAGATACCGATGCCTGGAGTTACCTCACCACTGGCGACTTCAACGGCGACGGCATCGCCGACATCGCGATGATCAACGACGTCGGTACGGTTGCTGTGGCTACCATGGCTGCCAACGGCTCGTCCAGTGCCTGGACGGTCCTCAGCGTTGTGGATACCTCCAGCTGGAACCTCGCCGGCACCGCCGACCTCAACGTCGACGGCGTTGACGACATCATCTGGTGCCAGAGCGCTACCGAATACGGCTCGCTCGCCGGTTACTGGCAGATCAATGCCGATGAGTACAATCATCCGGAACTGACTGCCTGGCAGAACATCGGCTGGCTTGCCTGATCGGCTCGACCAACCCGCAACGGGTTTAGTTCGCTGAACTCGAAGCAACGGCCCCCGCGTCCGGAAACGGATGCGGGGGCTTTTCATATTTAAAAAACGGGGAAATGAATGCGGGGAGAATAAAAGGACGGTCAGGTCAGATATCCCGTCCTCATGACAGGCCGGATATGCCGCACCGTATGAGCCATGATCGCTCGCAGACCCTTCCATAGCCATCATAGGTCGTGTGAGCCGAACGGTCGGAGGGAGGATAGCCCCGCCTTAGCACCCGTAAGACAGGACTGGCCGTATATGCCGGATGCGCCCTGTGAAAATGCGAGGGGTAAGGATGGGGAACAGGGAATCGACCGGGGAAGAATCCGGCGAAAAGAAAAAAGCCGCTGTATGGGCCTGTATCAGGCATGACAGCGGCATGTGTTGTCGGATGGGCGGAAAACGACAGGGGAAGGCCGTAATCAGCCGGGGAGGGCGGAAAACGGCAGGGGAAGGCCGTAATCAGCCGGGGAGGGCGGAAAACGGCAGGGGAAGGCCGTAATCAGCCGGGGAGGCGGTCTATTGGTCCATTGCCGTGGGGAAGGGCGGAAATCAGTGGAGGCTGCTGTTTTTTGCGATGAGCAGGAGGTCGGCAAGGACAATGGCGGTCATGGCTTCGACGACCGGGACCATGCGCGGCACGAGGCAGGGGTCGTGGCGTCCGGGCGTGGAGATTTCCGCGGGCGCGCCACTGCGGTCTACGGTCATTTGCGGGCGCGCGATGGACGCCGTGGGCTTGACGGCGCAGCGGAAGGTGAAGACATCGCCGTTGGAGATGCCGCCGAGCACGCCGCCTGCGTTGTTCGAGGCGAACTCGCCGCCGGGGAGGATCGGATCGTTGTGCGTGCTGCCGCGCATGGCGGCCGCCTCGAATCCCGCGCCGAACTCGATTCCCTTCACGCCGCCGATGGAGAGGATGGCGTGCGCGGTGAGGGCGTCCAGCTTGTCGAAGACGGGTTCGCCGAGCCCGACGGGCAGGCCGGTCGCTTCGCAGAGGATGATCCCGCCGACGCTGTCGTGGTCGGCGCGCGCGGCCTCGACTGCCTGGATCATGAGGGCCGCGGCTCCGGCGTCCGGTGCGCGGACGGGATTGCGTTCGACCTGGCTCCAATCGATCTCCTGCGCCCGGATCCCGGCGATCTCGAGCGCGCAGGCGCGAATCGTTATGCGGTGCATTTCGAAGAGGATCTGTTTCGCGATGGTTCCGGCTGCCACCCGCGCGACGGTCTCGCGTCCCGAGGTGCGTCCTCCTCCGCGCGCGTCGCGGAGTCCGAATTTCCGTTCCCACGCATAATCGGCGTGTCCGGGGCGATAGAGGTTTGCGATGGCGTCGTAGTCGGCGCTGTGCTGGTTCGTGTTGCGGAACAGGATGGCGATGGGCGCACCGGTCGCGACGCCGTTCAGCACGCCGGACAGGATCTCGGGCTCGTCGGCCTCCTTCCTCGGCGTGGTCATGCCGGACTGGCCGGGCCTGCGGCGCGCGAGTTCGTATTTCATGGCGTCGAGGTCGAGCGGGAGCCCGGCGGGGACGCCGTCGACGACGCAGCCGAGCGCGGCTCCGTGGGATTCGCCGAAGGTTGTGACGCGGAACAGGGTGCCGAAGGTGTTGGAGCTCATTGGGAAATCACTTTCGATTCGAGGACGATGAGGAAACGGTCGATGGCCTCCTCCACGGGGAGGACCTGCGGCAGTTCGAGCACGGCGTCTGCGGCCGCGCCGTAAATCGGGCGGCGGGCGGCGCAGATGCGGTTGAACTCGACGGACGGATCGGGCTTGTCCGCCAGGAACGGCGGGAGCCCTTCGCGGGCCATGCGTTCGAACGCGGTGGGGACGGGGACGTCCAGCCAGACGATGAGGCCGAGCGCGTGCAGGTCGTCCGGGGTGAGGACGGGATTGGAGACCACGCCGCCGCCGAGCGCGACGACCGCGGGGGAGGGGGCGGATGCGATGAACTTGCGGACGGACGCCGCCTCGAGTTCGCGGAACCGCGCCTCGCCTACTTCCTTGTAGAGCGCGCGGACGGGCTTGCCCGCGTCGGCCTCGATCAGGGCGTCGGTGTCGAAGAACGGCAGACCGAGGGTTTTCGCGAGGGCCTGTCCGAGGCGGGTCTTGCCGCAGTGCTTGATGCCGCAGAGCACGACGCGCCGGCCGAGCTTGGCGTTCAGGATGCGGATGCGCTGCCGCGAACAGCTGATCGCGAGGATCGTGCGGTAGAGTCGTTCGGCGTCGTCCGCGAATTCGGGCGGGACGGCCCCGCGGATCCTGTCGAGGATGACGTGTTCGCGTCCCGGGCGGCTCACGGGCATGCCCGCCTCGAGCTTGCATTCGGCGATGCGGACCGCCGCCTCCATGCGGCGCACGAAGGCCGGGAGCAGGACCGCGTCGGCGGCGTCGATCCCGGCGCGGTGCGCGTCGAGCGCGTCGAGCGGGGACGGATTGTCCGGTAGGTTCGGCATAAGGTGCGGCCGCCTCAGACTTTGATCTTCCAGCGGTACGGCAGGATGTGGCGGATCTTTTCCATGAGGTCGTCGAAGACCGGCGGCGTGATGGACTGCGCGCCGTCGCACAGCGCGCACGACGGGTTGTTGTGGACCTCCACGATGATGCCGTCGGCTCCGGCGGCCGCGGCCGCGAGGGAGAGCGGCGCGACGAACCGGGCGATGCCGGCGGCGTGGCTCGGGTCGATGATCACGGGCAGGTGGGAGAGCGTCTTCAGCGCCGGGATGGCGGAGATGTCGAGCGTGTTCCGCGTGTAGGTCTCGAACGTGCGGATGCCGCGTTCGCAGAGGATCACGTTCTTGTTGCCGGACGCCATGATGTATTCGGCGCTCATGAGGAGTTCCTGGTAGGTGTTCGCGAGGCCGCGCTTCAGGAGGATGGGCTTGTCGCATTTGCCGATCTGCTTCAGGAGCTCGAAATTCTGCATGTTGCGCGCGCCGATCTGGATCACGTCCACGTCGGCGAAGAGGTCGAGCTGGGAGAGGTCCATCAGCTCGGTCACGATGGGCAGACCGGTGACTTTTTTCGCCTCGAGCAGCAGACGCAGGCCTTCGGCGCGGAGCCCCTGGAAGGAGTAGGGGGACGTGCGCGGTTTGAACGCGCCGCCGCGGAGCATGTCCGCGCCGGACTTCTTCACGCTTTCGGCGATGCCGATAATCTGTTCCTCGCTTTCGACGGAGCACGGGCCCGCGATCACCGCGAATCTGCCGCCGCCGACCTTCACGCCGCCCGACCCGACCTCGACGACAGTGTCGAGCGGATGGAACTTGCGGTTGGCGTTCTTGAACGGCTCCTGAATGCGTTTTACGTCGTCTACGATGTCGAACTGCTTGATGATGTCGAGGTCGATGTGCGAGGTGTCGCCGATCAGCCCGATGATGGTCTGCTGGATGCCTTCGCTGATGTGCAGCGTCACGTTCTGTTTGGTGAGCCAGTCTTTCAGCGCATCGAACTGCGCCGCATCGGCGTTTTCTTTCAGAATGATGATCATGGTCCGGAAACCTGTCTTTTTTTTTGCGGGCCGGATTCGCGGCCCGGATTTACTGTTGATAAATATCCGAAGATAATGTACCACGTTTCGGGTGATATTTCAAGGGCGCGCGCACGGATATCTTAAAAAAGAGCGCGAAATGGCGATTGTAAAAGTAAATGCAACGGTCAAAAGGGGGCATGTTGCGTTTAGTCTTACAAAAAGGGGTGTTGCGTTTAGTCTTACAAACGGAAAGCATGGACTATTTGTTGGAGTTGAGGGTATATTTAAGGCTAATTG
>JAGCTY010000052.1 GCA_017963105.1 Lentisphaeria bacterium | reverse complement strand
CGTCCACGGACTGTCCCTTCCTGACGGACGGGGAGAGCGCCTCGTCCATCTTCCGTATGGTCTCGTCGTCGGGATGCACTCCGGTGCGGCTGTTGACGAGCGTGCCTGCGTAGTTCGCATGCGCGGCGGAGGCGATGTAGTAGCGCTTCCCGAGCGGACAGTTGTGCTCCTTCTCGCAGCCGTTGCACACGTATGGCGCGCGGCTCAGGCGCGGGCAGCGGGCCTCGACGAAGTCGGGGCACGACTCGAAGCAGCCCGGCGAACTCTTCCGCTGGACGTTCCGGAATCCGTTGAATGCGGTTCTCCGGCATCCGTCGAAGAGGGCGCAGAGCCTGTTCGAGCAGCCGTGCCTCTTGTCGCTGTCGATGCGGCGCGACAGCAGTTCGCGGGAGATGGTCGAATCCGGCCTCCCCAGCGCCCTTGCGATGTCCGCCACCTTGTCCCCGCAGCCGAGCATGAACTCGATGCGGCTTCTTTCGTCCTGTCCCATGTGTTTCATGGTCTTTCTCCTTTTTCTTTTTTCCGGAGCCGGCGGCGGGGCACCTGCCGAGCCGCCTGTCCGGGCTGGAGAAATGATACACCAGACAGGCGTGTCCGAAAGTAAACGCAAGCCTCCCTCCTAGGAGGGAATGTGAAGATTCTTCCTCCTCGTCAATGACGACCAGTCTTTACGGGGGGTAAACGCAAGAGGAACTTGCGTTTACTTCTGGACGGGACAAAGAAATAATTGAGGCGCACGGCGTTTTCAGATAGGCAGATGAGAGTCAATCAGTGATTTGATTTCTGCCCCCGCTTGACAAATCGGAGTTTTTTTGAGACAATATACTCGCCGCGCCATATGGCGGGCAAGGAGCGAGTATATGCTTAGAGTCAGGCAGTGCATGATAGGCGAGACCGCGTGGTTCCGCAGGCTGGAGGGCGAATACCACTACATGGGCGAGTCCCATGGTGCGGGGGACGTTGTGCGCCTCGTGTTCGAGGAGGACGGCGTGCCGGTGGCGCTGATGACGTGGGCGGCGGCGTGCTACTGCCTCAAGGCGCGCGACGAGCGGATCGGGTGGAACCCGGCGATGCGCGCGGCGAGGCTGAAGCTGGTGGTCAACAACCGCAGGTACACGGAGCTCGTGCCGAAGGGCGCGCGGCCGAACCTCGCCTCGCGGGTGCTGGGGATGGCCGTCCGTGAGCTTCCCGCGATATGGGAGCGGCAGTGGGGGTACAGGCCGCTGCTGGCGGAGACGTTCTGCGACATCGAGCGGACGGCGGGCACGTGCTACCGCGCGGCGGGGTGGGAGGAGGTCGGCAGGACCAAGGGGTTCTCGCGCGTGAACCACGCGAGGGACTTCTACATCCCCAACGGCAGGCCGAAGGTCCTGTTCATGAAGCCGTTCAGGAGGGACGCGTGGGAGCTGATAACGAGGAACGCCCTGCCGGACGAGTACGACGTGGCGGCGCACTCGAAGGCGGACGGCGTGCTGCCGTTCCCGCCAAAGGCCGTCGAGAGCCTGCACTGGGAGCTGTGCCAGGTCAAGGATCCCCGCAGCCGGAACAAGTCGATCGGCATCGGCGCGATCCTCGCGGTCTTCACGATGGCGGTCGCGGCGGGCGCGAAGGACCTGAAGGAGGCGCATGCGTTCGCGAAGAGGCTCGCGAACGCGCAGCTGAAGGAGCTGGGATGCCCGAAGAGGAAGGATGTGCTGGGCAACGTCGTCGAGGGCGAGTACGCCTGCCCCAGCTACAACGCGCTCTACCATCTGCTCAGGCACAGGGACAGGGCGGGGCGGTACGACTTCGACGTGGCGGACTACGCCGCGCACATCTCGAAGTGGACGACGGCGCAGGCCGGGAGGCTGCCGCGCCATCTCGCGGCGGACGGCAAGTTCGTGGACGAGGTCGTCGGGCTCGTGTCGGTCGTGGACGCGGAGAGCGGCGAGGTGGTCGCGGTCGCGCCCGCCTCGAAGAAGGAGGGGCTGAAGGGGCGCTGCGAGTACCCCGTCCTGCGCGACACGCTCGCGGGCATGGACCTCTCCGGCGCGGTCGTCAGCACGGACGCGCTGAGCTGCCAGGACGACACCGCGCACACGGTGCTCGCCAACGGCGGCGACTACGTCCTCCAGGTGAAGGCCAACCAGAAGGGGCTGCTGGAACAGTGCGGGGAGCTGACCCGCATCCGTCCCCTCGTCGGCTCCCTTAAAAAAAAGAGCTGAACCGGGGGCGGCTTGAGATCCGCGAGACGAAGGTGTTCCGCGTCCAGGACGCGGTTGAGGCCGGCTTCCCCGGCACCCGGACGATCATCCGAACGTACCGCGAGGTCTGGCAGACGCGGAAGACGGGGAAGAAGGACAGGTGCGGGCGCGACATTCGCAAGCCCTTCGGCAGGCCGACGAAAGAGGTCGCCTGGCACGTTTCGTCGCTCGACCCCGACTCGCGGAGCGCGGAGCGGTTCGCGGAGATCGTGAGGACGCACTGGTGCGTCGAGGCGTACCACGGCAAGCGCGACAACGGCTACCACGAGGACGACTTCTCGCGGCGGTGCGACCGGAACGTGATGTCGGCGATGATGGTGGCGCGATCGTTCGGGATGTGGATATGCGCACGGCATCCCGAAAGGACTACGGCGCAGGTGAAGGACGACCTGAACCGCCATCCGGCGAAGCTTGTGCGAATCATGATGAAAGGCGGACTGCAATGACGTAGCGCGGAGCAGCTTTTGGCGGCCAGCGGCTTCGGCATGCCCCGAGGCCCGGGCTGCCATGCTCGCGGAGTGTCCCGACGGGTCTCCGCGCCATGGCTGGCGGGCGTCGAGGGCGCTGACGGGACGGGATTGCGGGCAAGGTACCCTTTCACGGACCCTCGGGCTGGCAGGGCAATGGTTTTTCAGCAAAACTCTAGGCTGGAGACAGAAAGAAGCTATCAGCCAAATGAGAACACCATGACCCGAGGAGTGCTTTATTGAAGAAAATTTTCGTCCTGTCCGAAAGTAAACGCAAGTTCCAAAAGTAAACGCAAGCCGTGATGGTCTGAGATGTGGGGATTGGACCTTCACGCTGAGACGCGGAGGCGCGGTGAGGCCGAAATTCGTGGAAAATGTGCGGGCGTGTCGTTTTTTTCGCGCAGGCCGCCATGGTTTTGGTACAATGCGCCCATGTCCCGCCCCGCAGTTTGATTTTTCGGTCGTTGTGCGGCGTGGGATTGTCTAGGCTCTCGAAAGAGGGCCTTTTTTATTTCTGGGCGTCAGGCTTCTTCGTGTCCGTCACACCGTTCTTTCTCAGGATCGCCCTGTCCGCCGCCCTCTGGAAGCGCTGTCCGAGAAGGAAGGGGTGGAGCGTCACCTTGTCCGCGGGGATCCGCACGATGCCGAGCTTGTCGAGGAACGCCTTGCCTTCCTCGCCGAACTCGTCGACGAACGCGTCGTACGCAGTCGCCCCGCCGAGCGACTCGCGCGGGTAGCTGTTGAGGTGCGACATCACGAGGTTGATCCTGTCCTGGTCGAGCGGGTCGAACGACACGCCCTTCTGGAGGATGCGCCTGAGCTCCAGGTGGAAGCGCTCGACGTGCGGCTTCTGGGACGAGCAGTAGGGGTCGCAGTAGAACACCCTGACGCCGCGCGGCTCGAGCCTCGTCGGGTTGTGCTCCGGGTCGGGGCGGAAGTTCTCGACCATGTCCGGGTCGCTGAACTCCGTGCCGTT
>JAGCTY010000051.1 GCA_017963105.1 Lentisphaeria bacterium | reverse complement strand
TTGGCGACAAATTCCTTGCCGTCCATTTCGGGCATCCAGATATCGGTCAGGACGATGTCGAACGACTTTTCCGCATTCTGAACCTTGTCCCATGCTTCAGCTCCATTGACAGCCTTCACGACTTCGCTGACCCCGATCTTGGCGAGAAGCGCCTTCAGAACCGCGAGGTTCAGTGCGACGTCATCCGCGATCAGGACATGGAACTGTTTCTTGAGCTTGGGCGCGGGAACGGATGCCGGAGCCGGCGCAGTTCCTTTTGCCTTGCTCGCTGTTTCGGACTTTTGTCCGGCGCCGGATTTCGCCTGATTGCCGGAAGCCTTTTCGTCAGCGGCTTCACGCTTCATTTCCAGCCGGATCAATTCCTGTCCGGAGGCGATTCTCTTCAGATTCTCCGGCGTCCTTTCCACGCTCTTCACATCGCGGAGTTCAAGCGCGAATGTGGAACCTTTGCCAAGTTCGGAAACGAACGAGAAATGCCCGCCCATCCGGGATGCAAGCTGCTTGCAGATGGTGAGACCAAGCCCGGTTCCCTTGATCTTGGCGTCGACGCCTGCCTTGACGAAGGGATTCACGAGTTTTTCCTTGTCCTCGTCGGCGATGCCGCATCCGGTGTCGCTGACGGAGAAGACGAGGACGCCGTATTCATCCCCGATGTCCTGCCGGAACGAAGCCCGGACGCATATTTCACCGCGCTGCGTGTACTTGACGGCGTTTCCGATGAGGTTGAAAAGAATCTGACGGATACGCTGCGGGTCGACCTCGAGGAGCGGCAGGGCGCCGAACTCCTCCTTCAGCACGACGGGCTTGTTCATGACGGACACGTCGAACGTGTGCAGGACCGAAGACGCCAGTTCGCGGACATCGGTCAGCACGGGATTGATGACCATCTTGCCTGATTCGAGCTTGGAGAGATCGAGCACGTCGTTGATAAGCTGGAGCAGGGTCTGGCCGCTGGTGGAGATCGCCGACAGCGCTTTGAGGCGTTCCTGTTCGTCCATGATGCCGTCGATGAGCAGTTCGGAAAACCCGATGATGGCGTTGAGCGGAGTGCGGATGTCGTGGCTGACGGAGGAGAAGAAGAAGCTCTTCGCCTTTTCCGCGGCGATCTCCTTGTCCAGCGCGGCATGGAGGTCGTCGTCGTAGAGCTTGCGTTCCAAAGCCGCCTCCAGGACTTCGCGGCAGCGGATGAAGAAATCTTTGTCGCGTTCGCCGAGATTTCGGTGCTTCGCATAGGTGATGCTGAGGTTGCCCCAGCTTTCTCCTCTGACTTCGAGCGGCACCATGAGGATGGTTTCGCTTGGCGGGATACTGATGCCCTGCGACCGTTTCGCATAGGCGTTCCGGATCATCCTCCGGCTGCTTCCTTCGAAGTCGCAGATGCCTTCGTCCTTCAGCCTGTCAAGGAACGGGGCGAGGTCATCCAGTCCGGCTTCGACGCGTCCCGCAAGCGTTTCTCCGTTGTCCAGCAGCGTGTATTCCGGGTTCAGGAAGGCGACTCCGGCCTTCCGGTCGTACTGTGCCAGATACACGGCGTTTGCGCTGAGGCGTCTGCGGATGATGTTCAGCACCTGAATGGGGCTGGAGATGACGTTCTTGGACTGGAGCGCCAGGAGCGACTGCGCGATCGCCTCGGCGTTTTCATGAAGCTCATGCGTTTCTGTCATGTCGACCGCACATTCGAGGATGTACAGCGGATCGCCATTGTCATTGCGGATCGTCTGCGTCTTGATCGCGAAATACTGCCCGTC
>JAGCTY010000050.1 GCA_017963105.1 Lentisphaeria bacterium | reverse complement strand
TCGCAACGCGCATGCAGCTGCCCTTCGGCATCGCCCAGGTCGGCAAGGCGTTCCGCAACGAGATCACGCCCCGCATGTTCACGTTCCGTTCCCGCGAATTCTCGCAGATGGAGATGGAATTCTTCTGCGCGGACGAAGGCTCGATGGAATGGTTCGAGTACTGGCGCAAGGAACGCTGGAACTTCTACCTGAACGTGCTGAAGTTCCCGGTCGAAAAGCTCCATCTGCATCCGCACGACAAGCTGGCGCACTACGCGAAGGCCGCCGTTGACATCGAATACGAATTCCCGTTCGGCTGGGGCGAACTCGAAGGCATCCACCACCGCGGCACCTGGGACATGTCCCAGCACCAGCAGTTCTCCGAGCAGGACCTCCAGTACCTCGACCAGTCCAACAACACCCGTTACCTGCCGACCGTCGTGGAGACCTCCGTCGGCCTCGACCGCATGGTCCTCGCCGTGCTCTGCAACGCCTACGACGAAGACCGCGCCCCGACCCAGAAGGAAGGCATGGAGGACGACGTCCGCGTGGTGCTCCACTTCCCCGCCACCGTGGCGCCCGTCCAGGTCGCGTTCCTCCCGCTCTCCAAGAAGCTCAACCAGAACGCGCAGGACCTCCAGGAGAAATTCCTCGGCCGCTACCGCACCGAGCTGGACGTGACCGGAAACATCGGCAAACGCTACCGCCGCCAGGACGAAATCGGCACGCCGTACTGCGTCACGTTCGACTTCGATTCGCTCGAAGACAACGCCGTGACCGTGCGCGAACGCGACTCGATGGCGCAGGAACGCATTCCGATCGAAGGACTGCGCGCCTACCTCGACGAAAAGGTTCTCGGCTGATTTAACAAACTCGGACAACCTCAACGGGAGACAACGGGACCATGAAAGGCGCAAAACAAATCCTGCTCGCGGGCTTCGCCGCCCTCTGCATGGTCCTGCCCGCGTGCCACACCCCGATCTCGGGAGAAGCTTTTGTTGCCCTCAGGGGTCCGCTGGTCATCTCTCCCGAACCGCTGAACACGGTTTCCTACACTGCCGAATACACGCAGGATGGCGCCCTGCCCTTTACCTGCGAGGTCAAGCTCACATCCGACAACCGCATCCGTCGCGACTACGTCTGGAAGGACGAAAAAGACGCGGAAAAGAAAGTCTCCATCGTCATCAACGGCATGGAAGCGGTCAGATCGGAGGACGGAAAATCCGTCCCCGCAAAGGATACCGACAAAGCAATGGCGGTACTTTACTCCCGGCTTATTCTGAATCCCGCATCGGTCATCGTATCCGCATTCGATTTCGCACGCGGAGAAGATACGAACACATCCCGTCCCGTTTATTTTTGGAGTCTGGACCTTGCGGATGTTCCCGGCGCCAATTCGCAGTCTCTGCTGCCGCCGATGCCGTCGGGAGAATATATCGTGGCAACCGACGCGGAAACGGATCGCTGGCTCGTCCTCCATGTCAAAAAGACCGATGATTCCGACACGGTTTTTTCCACCAGATTTCAGGAATACAAAACGGAATCCGGTGTGACCTACCCGTCCCGCATCATCTCCTCGACCGAGGGGGGCGCGCCCGTCACCTGCGTCATCCGCGACGTCAAGATCAACCCCGAACTCCCGGACGAGCTTTTCCGGCTCCCCGAACCCAACGGATAATCAACGCTTTTCAGCTTTAACAACAGGATATTCCCATGAAACTTCAGACCATCCTCCTCCTGACCGGAATCGCCGCCGGTCTCATGACAGCCTCCTGCCAGTCGTCGACGGAAGCCGAAGCCGAAGCCTTTTACGGCACATCCTATCCCAAAGCCAGAAAGGTCACGGCAGAGGACGAAGCCGAGGCCAGGAACAAAGCCGATTTCTATGGTCAGGTCAACGCTCATATCGACCGCAGGCTGAACGATTTCAACGAAAAAGAAGAGGCCAAGCTCCCCGTTTTCTCATCGAGACAGCTGCGGGACGAGTTCATGGACCTCTCCTTCATCAAGACCGCCGAACAGATCAGCCTCCTCTCCATCGATTTCGCCGGTCCCCAGAACATCGACCTGAACATCCTCTTCGACCGCGATTCCCGCACGCTCGCGCGCACCATCGGCGACAAGACCGAGACCTACACATTCGAGCCATTCACGAACGGTGTGCCGCCTGCCATCCCCTACGATGCGCATATTCTGTACGCATTCGCAAACGACTTCAACCGGATCGCCGAGACGGTTGAAATCCGCAGCTTCGAAAAACTGGAAAAAGGCGAAAATCCCGCGGTCGCCCAGCAGGAAAACGCGGCGAACCTGGACGAAAAAGGCAGAAAGAAAGACAAGAATTTCGTCGAGATCAAGCCGAAGGTCGTCTCCGAACCGCTTGAGTTCCGCATCGACAACCGCTGGTGCAAATGCTACGACGTCAAACTGAAAAGCATCTGCTCGCCCGCCGTCGCCCTCGCGATTTACGTCAGCGACGAGGAAAAGACCATCTCCCGCCTCGACATCATTTTCGAAGACGATTCCAAAACCGCCTTCATCATCGACTGGCGCGAACAGGACGGCATCGTGCTCCCGCGTGTGGTCCGCCGCCTCGAAGACAACGCCGTCTTCTTCCGCGAGGACGCAAAGGTCATCCTGAAGAGCCAGCGGATCGAAGCCGAAGCGGACGCCGCCGCGGACGCCGCGGAAGAGGAAGCCGCCTCCGGACAGGAAGACTTCGGCGAGCCCGAAACGATCGAATTCGACGCCTCCGCCGGGGAAGATGACTCCGCTGAAGAAGATGACTCCGCCGAGGAGGATATCGAACTTTTTGACTGAACTCTCTTCTTCCCCGCATCCATTCGGGAAACCCTGCCCGGGTCCGCCACAGCCGGCAATCAGCCGGGCGCGGGAAACCGGGCAGTTTTTTTATGGCGTTCCGGCGTTTTTCGCCTGATTTCCGGTTGATTTTTCCGCGGATGGATGTATCTTATCATATTTGAAAAAACCGTTTATTCAACTCTCACGAACCGAAAGGAATGTAACGTGAAACTCATTGTCGACGCGAACAATCTCCAGGGGCGGATCAGCCGCCATGTCTACGGCCAGTTCTCCGAACACCTCGGACACTGCATCTACGACGGCCTGTTCGTCGGGGAAAAGTCCAAGATCCCGAACATTGACGGCATGCGCAAGGACGTGATCGACGTCCTCCGCCGGATCCGGATCCCGAACCTCCGCTGGCCCGGCGGCTGCTTCGCCGACTGCTACCACTGGCGCGACGGCATCGGCCCCCGCTCCCAACGCCCGTACATCGTGAACGACACCTGGGGCGGCGTCGCGGAAGACAACTCCTTCGGCACCCATGAATTCCTCCGTTTCTGCGAGCTCATCGGCGCGGAGCCGTACATCAACGGCAACGTCAGCAGCGGCACCGTGCAGGAGATGTCCCAGTGGATCGAGTACCTGAACGCCAAAGTCCAGGGACCGATGACCGAGCTCCGCCGCAAGAACGGCCGCAAGGAGCCGTGGGGCGTCAAGTTCTGGGGCTTCGGCAACGAACCCTGGGGCGACGGCCACATGCGCCCGGAATACTACGCCGACCAGTTCCGCCGCTACACCACCTACGCCCGCGACTACGGCGACACCAAGCTCGTCCGCATCGCGGCCGGCGCGAACGGCGGCGACCTGAACTGGACCGAAGTCCTGATGCAGAGCGCCGGACAGTGGCTCGACGCCGTCACGCTCCACTACTACACCGTGCCCGGCGTGTGGGAACACAAGGGCTCCGCCACCAAGTTCGACGTGCCGGAATACTACACCACGCTCGAAAAGGCGGCCCATATCGAAAACATCATCGCCGCGCAGTCCGTCGTCATGGACAAGTACGATCCCGAAGCCCGCGTCGGACTCTTCGTCGACGAATGGGGCACCTGGTTCGACGTCGAGGAAGGCACCAACCCCGGATTCCTCCACCAGCAGAACACCATGCGCGACGCCATGGTCGCCGCGATCTCCCTGAGCATCTTCCACCGCCACAACCGCCGCGTCCGCATGGCGAACATCGCCCAGCTCGTGAACGTGCTCCAGGCGATGATCCTGACCGAAGGCGAAAAGATGCTCGTCACCCCGACCTGCCACGTCTTCGACCTCTACAAGGTCCACCAGGACGCCGACCGCGTCGAGACCTTCGCGCAGGCCGCCCCGGTCGACGGCTGCAAACTCCAGTCGATCGCCCACACCGCGTCCGTCAAGGACGGCGTCCTGCACGTCAGCGCCGCCAACATCAGCGCGGAAAAGGCGCTCCCGGTCGAGCTCGAAGCCTGGGGCTTCGACGCCGCCTCCGTCACCGGCGAAATCCTCGGCGACGGCGACATCCGCGCCCTCAACACCTTCAGGAAGCCGAACGCGGTCAAAATCCGCAAGCTCGACCTCGCCGTCAAAAACGGCAAGGTCCTCTTCAAGCTCCCGCCCTGCTCCGTCGCCACCATCGAGCTCAAGCCCGTCGCCGCGAAGAAAGCCCCGGCGAAAAAGGCTTCCCCGAAGAAAGCCGCGAAGTAACCGCGCATACGACGAACCGGGCGAACCCCGGCAACGCCTCCATGAAACAGCCTGCTCACGCCACTCGCTCCGGTCTGTTCCCGGAAACGCGCCGCAGATGCGCCGTGCGCACTGCGCCGCGGCTTCCCGGCGTCCGGCGGTTCGCCTTCATCCTCTTCCTCCTCGCCGTGTCATGCGCGTTTTTCACGGGATGTTCCCCGGTCGACTCCGCGGGGACCATCCCGCGTTCCAACGTACGTGCGCCGCGCGCGGCGTGCCGGCTCTCGGTCAACCGTGCCATGCTCTTCGAAGTCGGGGAGAACCCGCTGGAGAAGAAAACGGTCGACATCCCGGTCGGCGAATACATTTTCGAGGGAGAGGACGACATTTTCCTCTATTTCCGTTCGCCGACGGAAATGGAGTACCGCGTCTATCACAAGGAAGGCTACGCCGAAGGCGCGTTCCAGCTGGGCGGCATCGCGCTCGCCCGCAAGGAGCAGTGGGACCAGGTCGAGTATCCCGCCTGCACCTATATCGACGGGGAAGACCAGCATCAGAAACGCCTTACATGCCCCCTGGAATCCTCCTACCTCATGCAAAGACGCGGCACGGACTGGGAAAGCGATTTCGACAAGGAATAGACGCCGTCCAGCTCAGGAAAAAAGCTTTGTAAAGAAGGGGAAGCCATCTGTGAAGAGCCGCATCAGAACTGCTGTTTTCGTTGTCGCGGCGCTGCTGATGATCCTGACCGGATGCGGCAGACGGATCGATCATGAGCTCCCGGAGAATCCGATCGAGTTCCACACCGGGACATTCGTGAATCCGACCGAATCCGATGACACGTATCAGTCCATCGAATACAAGGGAAGGACATATATCGGGTACGGGACTCTGAAGGGCAGGATCGACGGCGACGATGTCGGCAAATGCCTGGGATATATCGTTCAGGACGGCGTCGCCATGAAAGACGTACGGTTTTTCCTTTTGAACGCCGATCCCGACGCAAACTATCTGGTCCAAATCTTTACCGATGGATTCATGAACCAGCCCGTTTTCTACAGGGCGCTTGATACGAGTGGGAAAATGATCGGCACTCCGCGATATATCGAAAACCTGGAGTATCCTTACTGGAAATAAGAAATAACGGGACTTATCCTTCACCCCCGGCGATCTGTCAGTCCGGGAACTCCCCGCGTGTTTCCGGGCAGCGGAACACTACTTCAGCACAGCCTGCTGTGGGAAAAAATGGAGCGGGCGACCGGAATCGAACCGGCGTAGCCAGCTTGGGAAGCTGGAGCATAACCATTTTGCTACGCCCGCAAAATCGTGCATGTAATAAGATACTGCCGAAAGCCGAAAAATCAAGCGCCGAACGGGCTTTTTCTCAAAAAAGTTGCGTGCTCGCCCCTGCAGTCATCGGTCAGGACACCCGGCTCCGGCAGTCGGAACGCTCTTTCCATGTTCCCGCATTTTTGCAAGTTTTTTTTATTCAAACATAGCGTCAAATCGTCTGCAAATGCCGTTTCCGGCGATTTTCGTCTTTTTTTTCGTTTTTTCCTCGCACACGCGCATGCGCGCGCTTGAAAAGAACGCGTTTCCGTGATATATTATAATATAAATAATCATCAACAACCCCTTCCTTTTCTCTGAAAGGCTCCCAGCATGTCCGACACTCCTCACAATGTGTTCCCGATCAACATCGAAGACATCATGCACACCGCGTACCTGCAGTACTCGCTGAGCGTGAACGTCGGCCGCGCCATCCCGGACGTCCGCGACGGCATGAAACCCTGCAACCGCCGCATCCTCTACGCCATGGGCCAGCGCGGACTCACCAAGTCCCACAAGACCGTCAAATGCGCCAAGGTCGTCGGCGACGTGCTCGGCAGCTACCATCCCCACGGCGACGCGTCCGTCTACGACACCCTCGTCCGCATGGCGCAGGATTTCTCCATGCGCACCCCGCTCATCGAAGGCCAGGGCAACTTCGGCAGCATCGACGGCGACCCGCCGGCCGCCTACCGATACACCGAGTGCCGCATGGAGCGCATCGCGGAGGAACTGCTCGCCGACATCGAGAAGGAAACGGTCAACATGGTCCCGACCTTCGACGAGGAGACGAAGGAACCCGAAGTGCTCCCGGCGAAGTTCCCGAACGTGCTGGTGAACGGCAGCGTGGGCATCGGCGTCGGCATGGCCACGAACATCCCGACGCACAACCTCGGCGAAGTCGTGAACGCCACCATCCACCTGCTCGAGAACCCGACCGCCACGGTCCGCGACCTCATGCAGCACCTCCCCGGCCCCGACTTCCCCACCGGCGGCATCATCTGCGGCATCAACCCCGTCCGCGCCCTCTACGAAACCGGCCACGCCGTCCTGAAGATCCGCGCGAAGACCAAGATCGTGGAGAAGGGCGACCGCGAACAGATCATCGTGACCGAGATCCCGTACGCGCTGAACAAGGAACTCCTCGTCAAGAAGATCGCCGACGTCGTGAAGGAGAAGCGCATCACCGGCATCTCCGGCCTCCGCGACGAATCCAACAAGAAGATCGGCATCCGCATCGTCATCGACATCAAGCGCGGCGCCATGGCGAGCGTGGTCCTGAACCAGCTCTTCGCCACCACCCAGCTCGAATCCGCATTCGGCTGCAACATGCTCGTGGTCGACCACAACCGTCCGCGCGTGATGAACCTCGTCCAGATCCTTCAGGCGTTCATCGACCACCGCTTCGAGGTCGTGACCCGCCGCGCCGAATTCGAGCTCCGCAAGGCCCGCGAACGCGCCCACATCCTCGCCGGACTGCTCATCGCCGTCCGCAACATCGACGAGGTCGTGAAGATCATCCGCGAGTCCCGCGACCGCGAATCCGCCGGAAAGGCGCTCATGGCGCGGTTCGACCTCGATGCGATCCAGGCGGCGGCAATCCTGAACATGCGCCTCCACCAGCTCACCAACCTCGCCGTCGACGACCTCGAAAACCAGTATAACGAGCTGATGGCGCGCATCGCCGAGCTCGAAGAACTCCTCGCCAGCCGCGAAAAACGCCTCGAACTCATCAAGACCGAGCTCGCCGCCATCCGCGACAAATACGCCGATCCCAGGCGCACCGAGATCACCTACGACGACGGCGACATCGACATCGCCGACCTCATCCCGCGCCACTCCTGCATCATCACCGTCTCCGACACCGGTTACATCAAGCGCGTCCCCGCCGACACCTACCGCACGCAGCACCGCGGCGGCTCCGGCGTCATCGGCATGAGCACCAAGGAGGAAGACCACGTGGCGCGCCTCTTCAGCGCCGACAGCCATGACATCATCTTCTTCATCACCAACCGAGGGTTCATGTACTGGCTGAACGTCTACGACATCCCGGAAGGCGCGCGCACCGGCAACGGCAAGGCGATCGTGAACCTCATCAAGTTCGAGAAGGACGAGCAGATCAGCGCCATGGTCACCGTCAACCGCGCCATGTTCGAACAGCCCGGCATGTCCCTCGTGATGTGCACCCGCAACGGCATCATCAAGAAGACCCCGCTTTCCGCGTTCAAGAACCTCCGCAAGGTCGCGCTCCGCGCCCTCGTGATCGAGGAGAATGACAATCTGATCGCCGCCGACCTCGCCGACGGCTCCAGCGAGATCATCCTCTCCACCGCGAAGGGCATGGCGTGCCGCTTCAGCGAATCCAAGGTGCGTCCCATGGGCCGCGCCGCACGCGGCGTCCACGGCCTCAAGTTCAAGATCGAAGGCGACTATGTGGTCAGCATGGAAGTCGTCGCGACCGGCCTGCCGCCCGTCATCGAAGCGCCCGCCGGCGATCTGGACGTCGACGCCGACAATGAAGAGAACGTCGCTCCGATCAGCGATGCGGACGTCGATGCCGACGCCGCGGAAGAAGCCGCCGCGATCGACGGAGCCGAGGCTGCCGCTGCGGAAGAAACCGCCGAGGAAAGCGCGGAGGGCGCCGACGAAGCGATCCCCGAAGACGCCTCCAAGCCGCAGCTCCTCGTCGTCACCAGCCGCGGCATGGGCAAGCGCAGCTACGTCGATTCCTACCGTCTCACCGGACGCGGCGCGATGGGCGTCCGCAACATCAAGCTCGGCGAAGGCGAGACCGTCGTGGCGGCCATCAAGGTCCACCCCGGCGAAGACATCATCCTCACGACCCAGCGCGGCCAGGTGGTCCGCACCCGCGTCGATGAGATCCGCCTCGTCGGCCGCAACTCCATGGGCGTCCGCATCATCGCGCTCCGCAAGAACGACAGCATCATCGGCGTTTCCACCGTGATGCAGGTCGAAGAGGAGGAGCCGAAGGAAGAGGCCGAGAACACCGGCGTCTTCGCTGCCGCAGGCGAACCGCTCCCCGTCCGCGAGGATGCGGAGACCGAGGCTGAGGAAGTCGTGGAAGAGATCGGCGGCGACGACGATTTCGACGATGACGCTCCGAAGAAACAGTCCGAGGAAGAGGACGACGATTACGTCGATCCCACCGACTTCGGCGGAGGCGACGATGGCGGAAATGTCCCGTTCTGACCGCTTCTTTGAAACCTTGAAACAACCGATGCGGCCGGGCAAGCAATCCCGGCCGCGTCTTTTCGGCATCCTGAACCTCACGCCGGACTCCTTCAGCGACGGCGGCGCGCACACGGCATCGCCGGAAGAATCGGCGGAGTTCGCCGCGCAGATGGTCGCCGACGGCGCGGACGCGCTTGACCTGGGAGCGGAGTCTACGCGGCCCGGTTCGGGCGCGGTCCCGGCGGACGAGGAAATAAATCGTCTGCTCCCTGCCCTGAAGCTGATCCGTGCGCGGTTCCCGGATCTTTTCCTCAGCGTCGACACGCGCAAGGCGGACGTCGCCGACGCTGCGCTTGCCGCCGGAGCCGACTGCGTCAACGACGTGAGCGGGCTCCAGTTCGATCCTCGTATGGCGGACGCGGTCGCAAAGCATCACGCCGCGCTCATCATCATGCACATGCGCGGCACCCCGGAGACCATGCAGGCCCCGGAAAACCTCGTTTACATTGACCTGATTGCCGATGTCTCGGCGTTCCTGCGCGACACCGCGTCGAAGGCCGTCCGCGCGGGCGTCGATCCCGCCCACATCATGCTCGATCCGGGCGTCGGGTTCTCCAAGACCGATGAACAGAACATGGCGCTGATCCATCGCGCCGCCGAGTTCAGAAAGCTCGGGTTCCCGCTGTTCTACGGCATCTCGCGCAAAGGGTTCATCGGGCGCATGTACGGCATCCCCTGCCCCGCCGACCGTGACGAAGCCACGGCGCAGCTCCAGCTCGAAATCTGTCGCGCCGGAGTCGAAGCCTTAAGAGTCCACAATGTCGCCGTCACACTCCGCGCAATCACTGCCGCCGGGTTCTGAGTCATTCATCTTCTCGGTGTGCCGTTGAAGCTGGAACGCATCGCGTCCGAATGAGTTTTCTGAGGAAAGGGAATCCTGTACTTTTTTGCTTTATTTTCCCGGAAAGCCGCTTGTCTTTTTCCCCTTTTTATGTTATAGTATGGGATGATTTGAATATTTCGACAAACAAATCAAACAAAACGAAAGGCGGACGGCTATGTCCAGATACGATGTCAAAAGCGGTGTGACGAGCACCGGAAAAACCCTGAGCAACGATTCCATGTACGTCTCTTCCGGTGGCACGGCGCTTCGTACCACGCTCAACTCCGAAGGTGTGCTCTACGTCTCCTTCGGCGGCATAGCGAACAGCACCACGGCCAACTACTCCGGTTACCTCATACTCTACAGCGGCGGCAGGGCGTACGAAACCACGGTCAAATCCGGCGGCAGTCTCGTAGTCTACTCCGGCGGCACGGCGAACAGCACCACGGTCAACAACGCCGGCTGGTTCATAGTCTCCTCCGGCGGCTCGGCGGTCCGCACCACGATCAATTCCGGCGGCGACCTCTGGGTCAGAAACGGCGGCGTGGCGAACAACACCACGGTCAGTTCCGGCGGCCATTTTGATGTCCTCTCCGGCGGCACGGCAATCAACACCACGGTCAACGGCATATTCAGAGCCATAGACAGCGGCACGGCGAACAGCACCACGGTCAACGAGGGCGGCGAATTTTATGTCTACGGCGTGGTGAACAGCACCACGGTCAACAACGCCGGCGCTCTCTATGTCTCCTCCGGTGGGACGGCAAACTACACCACGCTCTCCGATGGCGACCTCTGGGTCAGAAACGGCGGCGTGGCGAACTATACCACGGCCGTCGACGCCGGCGCTCTCTATGTCTCCTCCGGCGGCGCGACGTACTACACCACGCTCAGCGAAAGCTTCCTTTTTGTCTACTCCGGCGGCACGGCAAATAGCACCACGGTCAACTCCGGCGGCATTATTTATGTCTCCCCCAACGGCATAGTGAGCAGCGCCACGGTCAACAATGGCGGCTACCTCTTTCTTTCCTCCGGCGGCTCGGCGAACGGCGCCACGGTCAACTCCGGCGGCACCATGTCCGTCTCCGCCGGCGCCACGGCGTACTACACCACAGTCAACAATAGCGGTACATTCAATGTCATTTCCGGCGGCGTCGCGAACAGCACAACGGTCAACTCCGGCGGTATCCTCAATGTCCGCTCCGGATGCATAACGAACTATACCTCGGTCAACAACGGCGGTGCTTTCCATGTCATTTCCGGGTGCGTGGCGTCCAACGTCAGGGTCAACTCCGGCGGTATTCTCCTCATCTACTCCGGCGGCTCGGCGAACTACACCTCGGTCAACTCCGGCGGCTCCGCGATCGTGTCCTCCCTCGCATCGGCGTACATCACCAACGTCCAGTCCGGTGGCTGGCTCTTTGTCAAAGGCAGTGCGACCTATACCACGGTCAATTCCGACGGCAAAGCGTACCTCTCATCCGGCGCAACGGCAAGCAACGCCACGGTCTACAAAGGCGGCTTCCTGGACATGGATCGCGCGAGTGCGAACATCGTCTATGTCTCCGGCGGCGACGTGAGCGTGTCCTCCGGCGCAAAACTGAACAGCGCCACGGTCTTCTCCGGCGGCATCATCACGATCTACTCCAGCGGCGTGGCGAGTAGCGCCACGGTCAACTCCGGCGGCAAACTCACGGTCTCCTCCGGAGGCACGGCGAACATCACAACGATCAACTCCGCCGGCATTCTCACAGTCTCCCTCGGCGGCGTGGCGAACAGCACTACGATCAACTCCGGCGGCAAAATCTATCTCTCCAACGGCGTGGCAAACTACACCACGCTCAGCGACAGCTACCTTTTTGTCGCCTCCGGCGGCACGGCGAACAGCACAACGGTCAATTCCGCCGGCGTTCTTTATGTCGATTTCAACGGCGTGGCGAGCAACGCCACGATCAACTCCGGCGGCTGGCTCAAAAACTCCGGCGGTGCAATGATAACCAGCGCAACGGTCAATTCCGGCGGCAGTATCACGGTCAACTCCGGCGGCACGGCGAACAGAATCACGGTCAACTCCGGCGGCGTTCTTGATATCCACTCCGACGGCGCGGCGAGCAACGCCACGATCAACTCCGGCGGCTGGCTCAATGTCGCCGGCGGTGCAATGATGACCAGCGCCACAGTCAATACCTACGGCTACATCACGGTCGACTCCGGCGGCTCGGCACGTTCCGTCGAGCTCATTTCCTGCGGCAGCTGCATTGTCTCCTCCGGCGGCGAGGCAAACAGCGTCACGGTCAACTACTTGTGCACCATCCGCCTTACCGACGGCGCGGCGAGCAACGTCACGATCAATTCCTACGGCTCCATGATCAATTCCCGCGGCACGGCGACCAGCACCACGGTCAACTCCGGCGGCAGCGCCACAATCTTCTCCGGCGGCACGGCAAACCGCAACACGCTCAACTACAGCGGCTATCTCATAGCCTCCTACGGCGGCCTGGCAAATCTCACCACGGTCAACTCCGGCGGCTATCTCTTTGTCTCCTCCGGCGGCGCGGGGTATAACACCACTGTCTCCTCCGGCGGCAGAATGACCGTCTCCGCCTTCGGCGTGGCGAGCAACACCACGGTCTCCGGCGGACAGTTCTTAGTCACCTCCGGCGGCTCGGCGAGCAGCACCATGGTCTCCGGCGGACAGTTCTTAGTCACCTCCGACGGCTCGGCGAGCCTAGCCATGGTCTCCGGCGGCAGAATGACCGTCTCCTCCGGCGTGGCGAACAACACAATAGTCTTCTCCGGCGGCTGGCTCGATGTCTCCTTCGACGGCGTGGCGAACAGCGTCACAGTCTTCTCCGGCGGCAGCATGACCATCTCCTCCGGCGCCAAGGTCGCCGCGGGGCTGTCACTGGTGGACGGCGCGGTCGTCAGCGTGGATGAAGGCGCGATCATCAGTTTCGACATCATCGGACTCAAGCCGGACAACCCCGTGCAGGTCAGCGGCCTCGATCTCATCCAGGGTGCGCCGACCTACACGCTCACGACCAGCCAGTGGCTGACGTCCGGCACCTACAACCTCGCGGATGGCGCGGACAGTTTCAACGGCGTGATCTCGGTCGTCGATGCAATGGGCGGCTTATTCGGCACGCTCTCGCTCGACCAGTCCCTGATCGTGAACGGCACGGAATACACGCTGTCGCTGAATGGCGGCACGCTCTCCGTCACACTGGGCGAGCCCGGCCCCGGTCCGACACCCGTTTACTACACCGTCGGATACTTCCCCGGATGCTACATGGGCGGCACGTATGCGTACCTCGCCAGGGAGATGGTGGATGTGAACACCGGAAACGACTTGGTTCATATCTACGTCACGGACGCAACCATGCAGGACCTCCCGGTCGATCCGAGCTGGTTCATCGAAGGCGTCGGCGACTTCAACGCCGACGGACGCGACGACTTCCTGCGCGTGAACTTCGAGAACTATGTGGTCGCCGACATGACGCAGGAGAACGGCACGTTCGTCCCGCAGGTGCTGAACTACAGAAATCCGGGCTGGGAGATCCTCGGCGTCGGCGACTTCAACGGCAACGGCTCCGACGACGTGCTGATCGCGAACCCGGTCGGCGCGTCCGACACGGTCGGGTTGCTCGGCTACTGGGAAAGCGGCGTCACGTGGACTCTCATCAACGGCTACTCCGCCGAATGGGAATGCGTCTCCACAGGCGACTTCAACGCCGACGGCAAGTGCGACATGCTCTGGCGCAACACCTTCACGGGCGAAGGCGACCTCGTCTACAACGCCTATTGCACCTGGATCGTGGACGATCCGGTCGACTGGCGCATGGTCAGCGTCTCGAATCCGAGAGAGTGGGATTTCCTCTGCTCCGGCGACTTCGATGGCAACGGCTCGCACGATATCGCCATGATCAACATCGAGGGCGTGGTCGGCATCTGGGGCATCGGCGACGGCTACCTGAACTCGTGGTCCATCCTCAGCGCGGTCGACCGTTCCACCTGGACGCTCGCCGGCGTCGGCGACTTCAACGGCGACGGCACGGACGACATCGCGTGGGCCAGCGACGCGCTCGATCAGGCCGGCGCATGGCTGATCGAAGACAAGCAGCTTGCCGACTGGCAGGTCCTTGCCAACCTGTCATAAAAACATAAAACGGCAAAAAAAGATCGTAAAAAGGCGGCCCGCCCGAATTGGGTGGACCGCCTGATTTTTATGCTCGTCTGAACCGAACGGATCTCAGTCGACGGGCGAGATGCGGAAGACGGCCGCGTCGTGGCATTTCAGGACGCGGGAGAAGGAGCCTTCGAACGTGCCGAGGTCCTTGCCTTCCCACAGGTCGCGGACTTTGGCTTTCTTTCCGATGCCGAGCTCGGCGAAGTCCACGGAGACTTCCGCCGTGTCCTTCACCTCCACGTCGAACGCCTCGTCGGTCAGCACGAGGAATTCGATCGTGCCGCCCTGACGTTCGGTGCCGTCGGCCAGGACGCCGCGCGCGGTGAGGGTGTCGTAGCCTTCCGGGCGCTCGTAGATGATGACCGAGGCGGCATGCGTGCCGATGCCGTCGATCTGGCGGCCGTCGGAGGTCTGCCCGACGCGGGTGTTGCCCCAGCCCTGCGTGGCGCTCTTCCAGCGGAGTTCGGTGAGCTTCTTCGTGCCGGCGGGACCGGTGAGGACCGGTTCCAGCCAGGCGGCATGGTCGTAGTTGATGCCGTCGCCGCCGTCGGTCACGGCCAGCGCGAACGACTTCGAGCCGCTGATGTCCGCCTTGATCTCCGCCTCGCGCACGCCGGAGCCGCCGACCTTGATGCTGTGGTACTTTGCCTTCTGGTAATCGATGTTGTGCGTGCCGGGCGTGGAGGCATTGAACAGCGCCACGTATTTATCTTTGCTGCCGGGGACGTCCGCCGCCCACACGAAGAGGTCGCCCTTCTGCGAGAGCTGGCGGTTGTTGTCGCTGTTCTGGTTGATTGCGATGACTTCCTTGTTCGTGAGGAGTTTCAGCGTCCAGTCGTCGAGCTTGGTCATGTCCGCACCGAGAATCAGCGGGGAGCGCGCGATCGACCAGAGCGTGAAGCAGAGCCGCTGTTCTTCCTGCGTAAAATTGGTCTTGCGGTTGAACTGGATGATGCCGAACGGGAGCATGTCGGCGTCCGGCCAGGAGCCCTTGATGCGGTAGGGTTCCCAGCGGTGCAGACGGCCGAACATGCCGTACAGCGGGCTCCAGCGGTCCCAGAAGTCGTCGGAGACGCGCCACATGTTCGCGTGCTCGTCGGCGTGCTTGCCGTTCTGAATCGGGGTGTCGCCGGGGGAGAGACTGAGGATGATCGGGCGGCCGCATTTGTCGATCGCCTTGCGGATCGCCTCGATCTCGGCGGTGGCGTATGGACGGGAGAGGTCGTCGATCTTGATGAAGTCAAGGCCCCACTCCGCGAACTGCTCGAACAGCGAGTCGTAATACTCCTGCGCGCCGGGCTTGCTCATGTCCACACCGTACATGTCGGAGTTCCACGGGCAGATGCTGCGGGTGTTTGCGATGTCCTGCGCGCGGTAGTTCGTGCCTTTGACCTTCGTGTTCTCGCGGACGGCCTGCCGCGGGATGCCGCGCATCAGGTGCACGCCGATCTTCAGGCCGCGTTCGTGCATGTAATCGGCGAGCGGCTTCAGGCCCTTGCCGCCGACCGAGGACGGGAACCGCTGCGGCCCGGGGATGAACCGTCCGTATTCGTCCATGGAGAACTGGTGGCGGGCGTCGCTCTGGAAACCGCGCTGGTTGTCGTTGTACCACTGGTGGTCGATCACGAAGACGTCCCAGCCGAACGGCTTCAGCTGTTTGATCATGGCTTCCGCCTGTTCCTTCGCCTGCGCCTCGGTCAGGCTGAGGCCGAAGCAGTCGAAGCTGTTCCAGCCCATCGGCGGGGTCGGAGCCCAGTCGTGGAAATCCGCCGCGGAGAGTGCCGCCGCAGCGAGGGCCGCGCACGCGAGCGTAAGAGTTTTGAGTGTTGCTTTCATGGAAAACTCCTTGTGTGATGTTGTCGGACTTGTTTCAGCGGGCGGCGCCGCCTCGAAACGGCTCCGCAGGTCAGCTGTACGCACGACTGGCAGAACGCTTTGGGTGAGCCCGCCCTGATTTCGCCTATAATATATGCCGGCGACGAAGCAAAGTCAAGCTCGATACGAAAAAATATGGATAATTTCGGTTTTAACGTTTCCCGGGCGTGATTCCTGCATTGGCGGGACAAGGAAAAAGTCCTGTCCTTGCATTTTCCGTTTTTCGTGCTACATTATTTCCAAATGCTCTTTGAAAATGTTTTTTTCGAGCTTGTAGAGTTCAAACGGTACACTTGATTCGAAAACGGCTTCCCGAAAGAAGTGGACGGGCTGGGGCTTGTAGAGTTCGAACGGGACACTTGATTAGCAGGTGTTCGAGAACGGCGCACCCGACAGCTGGGGCTTGTAGAGTTCAAACGGTACACTTGATTAATCGCTGTCATCGAGCGTGACGGCGGCCCGCTGGGGCTTGTAGAGTTCAAACGGGACACTTGATTTTTGTTGTATTGTGTGGTATAATATATGCAGCTGGGGCTTGTAGAGTTCAAACGGTACACTTGATTAAGACCTCATTTGGGTTCACGTAGGGCAGAGCTGGGGCTTGTAGAGTTCAAACGGTACACTTGATTTCCAAAGCCGCATTTTCAGCTCGCCGCTTGGCTGGGGCTTGTAGAGTTCAAACGGTACACTTGATTTCAGCGTCGGCATCACCGTGAATTGTTCCTGCTGGGGCTTGTAGAGTTCAAACGGTACACTTGATTCCTGACAGGGCGTTCCTCCGACAAGCAGGTGCTGGGGCTTGTAGAGTTCAAACGGTACACTTGATTAATCGCTGTCATCGAGCGTGACGGCGGCCCGCTGGGGCTTGTAGAGTTCAAACGGGACACTTGATTTTTGTTGTATTGTGTGG
>JAGCTY010000049.1 GCA_017963105.1 Lentisphaeria bacterium | reverse complement strand
GGCGGCGGCATGGGCGGCTTCGGCGGCGGTATGCCCGGCGGCATGGGCGGCGGTATGCCCGGCGGCATGGGCGGCTTCGGCGGCGGCATGGGCGGACAGCAGGGCGGCGGCGCCACTGTCAGCACGGTCAGCCAGATCCAGGAAAAGTTCCCGGATGAATACAAGGCTGCTCAGGAACTCCGTCAGAAGGATCCCGCTGCTTATCGCGAGAAAATGCGCGATCTGCAGAAGAAGCTCACCGACAGCGAGTCCAAGTAATCCGAGTCGGGTCCTCCCGACCTGACATGAAAATGAAGTCAACCGGATCGCCGCACGGTCCGGTTGGCTTTTTTGATTTTTCCGCCTGCTCCTCCGCTTTCCTTTGCACGGAGGTTCCGGGCTCCGGAGACGATGTGTCGACAGCGTAACGCGTACGGGGAAAAGACTCTTTTTCATGCGATGCGCTGTGTGCAGTTGCGAAGCGATGCACGGTATCCGTTGAGGTCCTGTCCTCCCGCATTTGCGTTTTTCCGCTTGCATTTCCCGAAACCTGTGATATGTTTTTGGTGAACAGATTTCACCCGCTTCACGGAAGGAACTCATTACATGTCCGCCTCGCAGATTCTCGCATCGACCATCGCCGGCTCGTGGTATCCCGGCGACCCTGTTCGCCTCAAAGCCATGATCGACTCGTTCCTGGCGCCGTGTCCCGTGCCGGAAAAGCCGTACAACGTGATCGTCGTGCCGCACGCCGGCTATCCGTATTCCGGGCCGACCGCCGGTTATGCGTACGCCGCGATCGACCGGGAGAATATCCGCCGCGTGATCCTGCTGGCGCCGAGCCACCGGTACGGCATCCGCGACCTCGCAGTCGTGCCGATGTCCGACGCCGTCTCCACTCCGCTCGGGACGATCCCGCTGGACACGGCCATGCGCGACGCCCTGCTCGGGAACGCGATGTTCCGCGGGGACGACGGCGTGCACAGGCTCGAACACAGCACGCAGATACAGTATCCGTTCCTTCAGCACCGCCTCGGCGACTTCAGGCTCCTGCCGGTTATCGTCGGCACCCTGAGTTCACGTGCCGCCGACGCCCTGGCCGCCGCGCTGAAACCGCACCTCGCGGATGACGTGCTTTTGGTCGTCAGCTCCGACTTCATCCACTACGGACGCGACTTCGACTACGAACCCTTCCCGCAGGACACCGAGGAGAAAACGCGCGCGCTCAACCTCGACGCCGCCGATGCCATCCGCCTTGGCGACACGGCGCGGTTCGAGCGGATCGTGGACGAATCCGGCGCGACCATCTGCGGACGCGAGCCGATCCGCGCGGCGCTGCGGATGCTTCCGGACCGCTGCTCCGGCCGCGTGCTCCATTACGCCACAAGTTCGGACGAATCCCGCGACTTTTCCCGGTTCGTCTGTTATTGCTCCATCGGGTTCCATGCGGAATACCCGCCCGCGCCGGTCCGGAACGGGGACGATGCGGAAGCCGATCCCGAAGGACTTTCCTCCGGCGATAAGAGTTTTCTGCTGGATCTCGCCCGCCGCGCCATTCAGTACGCCATTGACACGCGCATGATCCCCACGGCGGAGGCCCTCGGCGTGAATCCGGACGAGCTCTCCCCCGCGCTCCGCAAAAACATGGGCGCGTTCGTGACGCTCAGCCTCAGGCAGAACCACCGTCTGCGAGGCTGCATCGGCGAAATCCAGCCGTTCCGTCCCCTTTGGAAGGCCGTCCTCGGCCGCGCCGTCGATGCCGCCTTCCGCGATCCGAGGTTCCTCCCGCTCACCGCGCAGGAATTCACCGATGTCGAGATCGAGATCTCCGCCCTTACGCCCGCCGTCCCCGTCGGCGGCTGGCGCGACATCGTGATCGGACGCCACGGCATGACCCTGTCCAAAAACGGACGCTCCGCGGTTTTCCTCCCGCAGGTCGCACCGGAACAGGGCTGGGGCATCAAGGAAACGCTCACCCACCTCTCGATGAAGGCCGGACTCCCGCCGGACGCCTGGCGCGAAGGCGCTTCCTTCACGGTGTTCGAGGCCATCGTCTTCCACGAGTAGGATTCCGTTCCGCACGATCCGGCGGTCACGGACCACAGAACACCCCCGGACCGGCTCCCGAATTCGAAAGAAGCCGCAAAACCCTTACAGGAAAAAAACAAGAAAGGTATTTTGCCATGAAACTCCGCAGCGTCATTTTTACCGCCGCACTTATTTTCGCGGTCGGCATCGGTTTTGTCGTTGCGGAGGATGCGGTCGACGAAAATGATTACAGGGAAATGATCGATCCCGAAAGCGGACGTGCTGCCGCACCGGGCGGCAATTCCATCGAGCGGTATTTCGATCATCTTTCGGATCGTAACGGAACAGCCGGACCGGAAAAAGGATGGATCTCGTTATCGGGAAGGGATTTTCCGGAGGCGGAACCCGCGGCTTTATCCGTATTTCAGGCGGAAGAGCGTCTTTCCGTCTATGATCATGCCGTCTCTTTTGACAGGATCGATCTGGATGGGATCGGCTTTCTCGGAGGCAATGACACTGAAAACGCACCGGATACTCCCGGGGAGGATGCGGAGTCGTCGGCAAAATCCATAGTCCCGGAAAATGGCTCCTATTTGTTTCTTGTCTTCGAAAACAAAGCATCCAAAGACAGCAGAAACAGACCGCGAATCATAGCGGACAGCTCTTATTCCACCGGCGTCAGCAAAAAGGAGGATCTTTCCAGGTCTCCATATTCGGCTCCGCTTACCATCCTCGTTGTCACGATCGCGATCTGTTTTTTCCTGGTACTTTTCACCTCTACCGGAATTAAATTGAAAGACTGATCCTCCCGATGAAACAAGGCAGCGCAAAGAAGGCGGAAATGGCCATGAAACGGAAAAACATCGTTCTGATCGTGCTGGGGCTTGCACTTCTCACAAGTCTTCTGGCATGTGGCTTTTTCGGCGTGAAGGCGCTCCGGCACACCCGTTTGCGCCGCAAAGCCATGACCGCTTATGAAAACAGGGAATACGCGCTGGCGGAGCGTCTTCTCCGGCAGTACGTTCAGGAAGACCCGGACGCGGAAGAAGAAATCGTGGTGCTGGCGAATCTTTACCGCGAGCTCGGCAACGCCGGAATGGAGGCGCAGATGTGGCAGACGGCCATTTCCCTGAACCCGCGGAACCGGGAATACCTTGAGAATCTGCTGACCAGCGCGGTGAAGTCCGCGAGCTATCCGCTTCTGCACGGCATCCTGGCCCGAATGGAAAAAGGCAACGAAACGTTCACGGATCAGGAGCTGTACCTGTATGTGATCTCATCTTTCCGTTCCGGCTATCCGAAGGACGGGGTCGATGCCTACCGGAAAGTGGTAAAAGCCGATCCCGGAGCATTCGGCGGGAATGAACTGGGACAGATGGCGGAATTCATGACCCTCTACGAATCATTGCGCGAAAGCGAACGCGATTCCTATTTGAACCGGGCCATGCAGTCGAAGGATCCCGTGATCCGGTTCGAAGCGCTTTACTTTGCCTTCCGCCGTCTGGAACAGCGCGGTGCGGAAGATGCGGAATTCGAAAATCTGCTGAAACAGCTCGTCGAGACGAACTATTTCGCGGGAACACCGATTCTGGCGGATTTTTATTATTCGAAGTTCCGGTTCGGGGATGTGGTCGACGTTGCAGGTCCGTATCTGGAGACCGTCGACGACACCGACCTGTATCTCCTGTACGCGGAAAGCTGTGTTCTTACGGGCAGACTGGACGAGCTCAGGGCGTTGGAAAAGAAACTGCGGGGGAAAATGGATTCCCTGCGGATCCTGGCGGATTACTGTCAGATCCTGATCGCATATCTGGAGAACGACGATGTGAAACTCGTCATCGCCGCCCGAAAAGCCGGCAGGATCATAGATTCTCCCCTCTCCAGTTTCATCCGGCTGCGCGTGGCCGTTGCAAGCGAATCGTTCAGCGAGATCCGGACCGTGGCGAAGGAGATCTTTTCCTCGGAGCCGTTTTACGACCTGCACATCCGGGCTTTGCTGGTCTGTCTGGATTGTATTTCCAGGGAAATGCGGAAGCCGGAAAACCGGAAGGACCCGTCGCAGATAGTCGATCTGGCGAAAATCCTTTCCATGTATCTGCATGGGAACCGGATGCTCACGGATATCATCCTCACGGACCAGTGCCGGAAGGGCCTGGTGAATGAAGCCGACCTGATGGCGGCGCTGGAACAATTCCCGGACGACGTCCTGTTCCAGCTGATCGCCGCCGAATACCTGATCCTCAACGGAAAAGCGAAACAGGCCATGACCATTCTCGAACCGATCCTGGCGGCCGCGGAAGAGATGAATCAGGAAACCGTTTCCAAAGTCCTTTTCCTGCACATGCTGGCACTCGACCGGCTTGGCCGGCGCGATGAGGCCGCGGCCGCATTCCGGGAACTTGTGGAGCAGTCCGGATTCAATCTGGAGCTTCTGTTCGAATACTTCGAGTTCTGCGTGGAAAACGATCGGGAAGACGATCTGACGGCCATGGCCGACAAACTGGATGCCCTGGACGATGGGAAACTGGAACATTTCGGGAAGTTCTTCCGTGCCGCCGCCATGCTTGCGGCCGAAGACGGGGCTGCGGAACAGGAAAAGGAGGCGCTGGACCTGCTGGCGTCGACCCCGGCCGACGCCCCCGAGTTCACGTTCTACGCTGCGAACCGTCTGTGCGAGCATGGTCGGCTCGATGAAGCGGAGGAGAAATACCTGGCGATCAGGAAGAACTGCCGCATCCCTTCGCTTGTTTACGTGAATCTTTCCAACATCTACCATGCGAAGGGCGAGGAACAGAAGGCGCTGGAGGCCGCGAAGGAGGCGTTCGGCATGGAAAAGACGTCCATGCTTCCGGCGTTCGTCTACGCGAAACGGCTGTCCGAGGCGGAGCGCTGGCAGGAGGCCGTGGACGTCCTCAAGTTCCCGCGCCACGCCGTGAACTACCGCGAGGACGTCGTCGCGCTCTGGATCGAATGCATGCGGCATGTCATCGAAAAAAGCATCTCGGACCGGAGATTCCTTCTGGCTGAGGCACAGTGCAGGCATCTGCTGATGATCGCGCCCGATGACGAGTTCGGGCTGGAAACCATGGAAAGAATCCGGGAAATCCTCAACCCGAAAAAGGACGACGCGCAGAACGGAGAACCCGGAGCCGCCGCTTCAGGCGTTCCCGCCGCCTGAATTCAACCTTATTCGGGGCATGAACGACAGTTGCGTCCTGTTTCAGCGGATGGCTTTTCCTCCTTCTCCTCGGGATTTGCTTTTTTCGTTTTTTCGTGTATAGTAATTGGTTCATTTGTTTGATTGATCCATAGACAAACAAATACATGCAAGACCGAAAAAAGGAATTTCTGAAAAATGAAAATCTTCACCATCAGTTTCCTGCTCGCGCTCATCGCGCTGTGCGCCGTGCTGTTTGTCCTGCCCGATAAAATCCGTACGACGGTGCAAACCACGTCCCAGGAAGGCTACGGCGTCGCCGCGACCACGTATCCGATCTGGATTCTGACCCGGGAAGTCCTGGACGGGACCGGGATCGAAGCGCAGCTGCTGACCCCGCCGGACGCCGGATGCCCCCACGACTATGTCCTGACCGCGAACGACCTCATGAAGGTCTCCTCCGCCCGCAAGCCGCTTCTGCTGTTCAAGAACGGCGCGGGCCTTGACGATCATATCTGCAAGGCGGCGCTGTCCGCGAACAAGGGCATCGTGGTGGTCGACACCGGCGCCGGGATCGAAGTGATCGGCGGCGACGACCATGACCATGACGCGGACCACGACGCGGACGGCGATCATGATGAACATGAGGAGCATGACGCGGATCACGACCACGACGCGGACCACGACCACGACGCGGACCACGACCATGACCACGAGGCGGAAGGTCATCACCACCACCATCACGGCGGCGAGAACGGCCATTTCTTCGCCAGTCCGTACGAGGCTCGGAAGATTGTCGCGACAATCGCCGGTGAGCTCGCGAAAAGCGATCCTCTCCACGCGGTCAAGTTCCGCGAAAACGCCGCAAAGCTCGACAAACGTCTCCAGATCCTCGGCGATGAATTCAAGGCGCAGCTCGAACCGTACGCGGACAAGCATGTCGCCGCCCAGCACAACATCTTCGACTATCTCCTGCGCGACTGCGGATTCGAAACGCCGCTGGCGATCTTCGCCGATCCCGAGACGCCGCCGTCGCCCGCCGAGATCACTGCCATGACGAAGGAATTCAAGGAGCACGGCGTGAAGGTCATCTTCACGGAGCCGCAGTACCCGGACGAACTTGCCAAGCTCATCGGCAAGGAGACCGGAGCCGCCGTCGTGAAGATCGACCCCATGGCGTCCGGTCCCGCCGATCCGCCCGCCGGATATTATTTCGACGTGATGAAAAACAACCTCGAAATCATGAAGAAAGCACTTGCGGAATGAACTCGCCCGCGGAAACAGCACCTGCCGATGCGGTCCGGTTCGAGCATGTCGGCCTGACTCTCGGCGAAAACCGCATCCTGGACGACGTCTGCGCGCATGTCCCGCGCGGCAAGTTCACTGCCATCGTCGGCCCGAACGGCGCGGGCAAGACCACGCTCACGCTTGCAGTCCTCGGCCAGATCAAGCATACCGGCAAAGTGCTGTTTCCCGGACTTGACGAAGCCGGACGGAAGCCGCGGTTCGGATTCGTGCCGCAGCGGCTGGTGTTCGACCGCGACATCCCGATGACCGTCATGGACTATCTGCTCTCCGGTCTTCAGCGCATGCCGCTCTTCCTGGGGCACTCCAAACGCCACGTGGAACGCATCATGCGGTACCTGGACGAGGTGGAATGCACCGCCCTTGCCGACCATGCGTTCGGCGCGCTTTCCGGCGGCGAAATCCAGCGCGTGCTGCTCGCGCAGGCGCTGCTTCAGGAGCCCGATATCCTGATCCTGGACGAACCGACCTCCGGGGTCGACTTCAAGGGCGGGCAAATCTGCTGCGAACTCCTGCGGCGCGTCCGCGAAAAACGCGGATTCACGCAGATCATGATCAGCCACGACCTGGCGACCGTGACCGCCCACGCCGACCACGTGATCTGCCTGAACCACAAGGTGTTCGGCGAAGGCGAACCGCGCGTGGCGCTGACCCATCAGGTGCTGTCCGAGACGTTCGGACTGCACCTCGGTCTCCCCGATCTGCACGGCATCCCGAGGGATGTGCGCGAATGCCCCGAAAACTGCCCGCTCCGCAACGAACACCTGCATCTGCACGACCATTGCCATGTCGACGGCACGGACCGCGGCTGTTCCTGCGACCATGACCACGGCCATTCGCACGGCCATGACCACGGCCACGACCATGAAACGGAGACCGGCCATGCTGAATGAGATCGTACTGCGGATCGCCGACCTTGCCGCGCGGCTGTTCCCGCTGGACTGCATGGAGCCCGAATTCATGCGTCGCGCCATGCTGGGGCTGCTCCTGATTGCCCCGCTCGCCGCGCTCTCCGGCGTGCAGGTGGTGAACTCGCGCATGTCGTTCTTCTCCGACGCCATCGGACACTCGGCGTTCGCCGGCGTCGCGCTCGGCCTGATCCTGTCGCTCCCGCCCGAATTCACGATGCCCGGCCTGGCGCTCGCGATCGGGCTGCTCATCATGTATCTGCGGCGCGGGAGCCGCCTTTCCACGGACACGGTGATCGGCATCATCTTCTCCGCCGTGGTGGCGTTCGGGCTCGCGATCGTGAGCCGGAACCGCGAGGCGTCGCGCGGCATCAACATGTTCCTGTACGGCGACATCCTGACGATCGGCGACAACGAGATCGCGCTTCTGGCGGGATTGCTCGTCGCGTTCCTGGCGTTCCAGTTCTTCGCGTGGAACCGCATGCTCCACATCTCCGTGAACGAACAGATCGCCGGTGTGCACCGGATCAGGGTATCCGTATACCAGTACCTTTTCGCGGCGCTGCTTTCGCTGGTCGTGATCCTGTGCGTCCGTGCCGTGGGCGTCCTGCTGGTGACGGCGGTCCTGATCGTCCCGGCGGCGACCGCGCGGAATTTCGCGCGCAACTCGCGCCAGCTGTTCTTCCTGTCGCTGGCCTTCAGCTACGTCAGCTGCGCGGGCGGCCTGCTGATCTCGGCGCAGCCGTGGGCGAACGTGCCCGCCGGCGCGGCGATCGTGCTTCTGGCTTGCGCGATGTTCGCGGTGTCGTTCGTCTTCGCGCGGCTCCGTTCGAAATGACGTCGATTTCGCGACTGAACGCGGCACGCCCATTTCTGACCGTTTCGTTTGCTTTTACGATCGTCACGTTCATCATCCGATCGAAATAATAAGGAAAAAAGCCGGAAAGCGGATTGAAAATCAGGAAGAAAGGGTGTATATTACATACTCGCATCTTTCTGTGAACGTCCGTGCGTTTTGCGCCGGGCAGTCCGGATCCGCTACCGACAAAACATTCAGATAACCAATCACGAAGGCAAGACAAACATGTCCACTCCCAGCTGGAAAGAACAATTCACGCTCACCATCACCGACACCGACGTCTGCGGACGCGACGCGAAATTCGTGCTCCCCGCCGAGGCTTCCGCCGATCTCTTCCTGAACGCGACGAAAGCCGTCGCCCGCAAGGCGCAGCTCCCCGGATTCCGTCCCGGCAAGGCTCCGCTCGCCATGGTGAAGGCCCGCTATAAAGGCTACGTCGACGAAGAAGCCGGACGGCTGCTCCAGGTCGCCGCATACGATCTGCTTTCCAAGAAGGCCGACGAGCTCGACATCATTTCCTACAGCAAGCTCGAACCCGCGGGGACGCTCGAAGAGGGCAAGGAATTCACGATGAAATGCGATTTCGAGATCGCGCCCGAATTCGAACTCCCGGACTACAAGGAGCTCGGCGAGGTCGCGGCTTCGGAAGACACCGCCAAGATCGAGGAGGACCTCATCGAACGCGCCAAAGCCCAGTACAGCAGTTTCGAGCCCATCACCGACGCCGCGAAGGAAGGCGACATGCTCCATGTCTCCTACGAGAGCGATTTCGTCCTCCCGGAAGACGCCTCCGAGTCTCTGAAGCGCGCTGTCAAGAACGATTCCGCCTGGATCTACCTGATCGGCCAGGAAATGATCCCCGGCGTCAACGCCGCCATGATCGGCGCGACCGTCGGCGAAGAGCGCTCCTTCACCGCCGAATTCCCTGCCGACTGGCGCGAAGAAGGTCTCCGCGGCCAGAAGGTCACCTTCAAGATGAAAGTTCACGACGGCCAGCGCCGCGAGCCGATCGAAGACATGTCGAAGCTCGCCGAGAAGATGGAGTTCAAGTCTGCCGAAGAGCTGACCAAGTTCTATCATGACCTCGCCGTCCGCCAGGCCGAGATCATGACCCGGTCCAAGACGATGGAGTCCATCCAGGCCGCCATCCTCGAAAAGGCCCCGCAGTTCGATCTGCCGAAGAAGTCGCTCGAGACCGCCACGGACAACGAATACAAGCTGCTCCAGTATGCCGTCGGACAGGACAAGGAAGCCCTTGAGAAGTTCGAAGCCGAGAAGGACCAGCACATGGACGAGGCGAAGAAGAAAGCCTCCGAACAGCTCCGCAAGAACTTCATCATGCGCAAGATCGCGAAGGCCGAGGACGTCAAGCTCTCCGAACAGGAAGTCGCCCAGGCCATCCAGAACATGGCCCAGCAGACCCGCATGGAGCCCGCCCGCCTCGCTGAAATCCTTCAGCGCACCGGCCGTCTCAACGAGCTCGAGATCGAGCTCCTCGTCGAGAAGACCCTCGGCGTGCTCGCGGAACGCCGCATGAAAGCCGCTGCGAAGTAAAAAACGTACAGGTCGCCGGAGGGGCGCAGCGCCCTCCCGGCGCGTTTATAACGGCGCTTCTTCCCGGAGGCGCCTCAAAGTCTGGCCATTCCGCCAGCAGAATGACCGGCCTTTGCGCGTCGAAAGAAGCACGAAGGCCGTGCGTTTTTGACAGAGAAACAAACAGAAGACAAGGAGATGAGACCATGAAAACGACAAGAACCCGCAACACCCTCGTGCCGATCGTCGTCGAGCAGACCGGAAACGGCGAACGTTCCTACGACATTTATTCCCGGTTGCTCCGCGACCGCATCATCCTGCTGGGCGACCCCATCGACGACGCCATCGCGAACCTGGTCGTGGCCGAGCTGCTTTTCCTGAAGAGCGAGGATCCGAAGAAGGACATCTCCCTGTACATCAACTCGCCCGGCGGCGTGGTGACCGCCGGTCTCGCCATCTACGACACGATCCAGTCGCTCCCCTGCGACGTCTGCACCTTCTGCATGGGCCAGGCCGCGTCGATGGCCGCCGTGCTCCTCTCCGCCGGCACCCGGGGCAAACGCTACGCCCTGCCGTCCGCCCGCATCATGATCCATCAGGTCCTCGGCGGCGCCGAAGGCCAGGCGACGGACATCGAAATCCACACGAAGGAAATCCTGCGCACGAAAGCCGCGCTGAACACGATCCTGGCGAAGCACTCCGGCCAGACTCTGAAGAAAATCGAGCACGACACCGAACGCGACTATTTCATGTCCGCGGAGGAAGCCATGGCCTACGGCCTCGTCGACCATGTCCTTCCGCCCCGTGCCGACGTCGCCGCACTCAAAGTCAAGGGGAACTGAACCATGGACAAGAAAAACGAACGCTGTTCGTTCTGCGGACGCCAGGAAAGTGAACTGAAGGGCGGGCTGCTCACCGGGCCCGGCGGCGCCTCCATCTGCCGCAACTGCGTGAACATCTGCGATACGCTGTTCACCCGCAACGGATACCCCGGGGTGGCCCGGAAACCCGTTTCGTCCCCGGATGGAGTGTATGCGGAAGACGACGCCGGTTCGACGCCGGACCGTCTGCCGTCGTTCGTGAACAGGCTGAATGTGCCGACGCCCGCGGAGATCAAGGCAGAGCTCGACCGCTATGTGATCGGCCAGGACCAGGCGAAGAAGATTCTGTCCGTGGCCGTCCACAACCACTACAACCGCCTGAAATCCAAAAACCTTTATGATTCCTCCGACGTCGACCTGGACAAGAGCAACGTCCTGCTGATCGGCCCTACCGGCAGCGGCAAGACGCTGTTCGCACGCACCCTCGCGAAAATGCTCGACGTGCCGTTCTGCATTACGGACGCCACCACCCTGACGGAAGCCGGGTACGTGGGCGAGGATGTGGAAAACATCATCCTGCGTCTCGTGCAGGCGGCGAACTACAACATCGAACGCGCCCAGGTCGGCATCATCTACGTCGACGAGATCGACAAGATCGCGAAGAAGAGCCAGAACGTCTCCATCACGCGCGACGTCTCCGGCGAGGGCGTCCAGCAGGCCCTTCTGAAAATCCTCGAGGGGACCATCTGCAACGTCCCGCCGACGGGCGGCCGCAAGCACCCGCAGCAGGAATATCTGCACGTCGACACCTCGAACATCCTCTTCATCTGCGGCGGCGCGTTCGTCGGGCTTGACAAGATCGTCCAGCGCCGCGTGGGCCGCCACGTGCTCGGCTTCACGCAGGGCACGGAAAACGCCAGCGAGGAGGACAAGCGCACCGAGGAGGAGAACCGCCTCCTGCTCGAATCCCCGCTCTCCGCAGTCGAACCGGAGGACTTCGTGCAGTTCGGCATCATTCCCGAGTTCATAGGCCGTATCCCCGTCACCGCCGTGCTCAACCCGCTCGACGAAGAGGCCCTGAAACGGATCCTGACCGAGCCGAAGAACTCGATCGTGCGCCAGTACACCGCCCTCATGGAAATGGAAGGCGTGAAGCTGTCCTTCACGGACGACGCCATCGCCGCGCTCGCGAAGAAGGCGAGCGAGAAGGGTACGGGCGCGCGCGGTCTGCGGTCCATCATGGAGAGCATCATGCTGGACGTGATGTTCGACGTGCCGTCCCGCAAGGACGTGAAGGAATGCATCATCACGGACGCGACCGTGAACGGCGCGGCGGCGAAGCTCGTCCTGAAGAAGAAATGAACGCGCCCCGCCTCACGAAGAAAAACGCAACGACAAACAACCCATATACAGGAAAGGCAAACCACCATGGAACTTTTTCAGCAGAACGTCAAAGCCGCTCTTGACCGTCTGAGCGCGATCCGGATCGTCCCGGTCCTGGTCCTCGACAACCTCGAAGACGGCCTCAGAATGTGCTCGGTCCTCCAGGAAAAACAGCTCCCGGCCGCCGAAATCACGTTCCGCACCGAAGCCGCGGAGAGCGTCATCCGCGCGGCCGCGAAAGAGTTCCCCGGCCTCTACCTGGGCGCGGGTACCGTGCTGAACGTGCGCGACCTGCACCGGGCGTTCGAGGCGGGCGCGAAGTTCGCCGTGGCGCCGGGCTTCAACCCGACCGTCGTGAAGGAAGCCGTGAAATGCGGATTCCCGTTTGCGCCGGGCGTGTGCACCCCGTCCGAGGCGGAACAGGCCATGGAGCTGGGCTGCCGCTTCCTGAAGTATTTCCCGGCGGAGGCCGCAGGCGGCGTGAAGTTCCTGAAATCCCTGATCGCCCCCTACAAGCACCTCGGTGTCCGCTTCATGCCCACCGGCGGCGTGACGAGCTCGAACGCCGCCGAGTATCTGGCGGTCCCCGAGATCGCGGCCGTCGGCGGCACATGGCTGGGCAAGACCGCCGACATGCGCGCCGGGAACTGGGATGCCATCGGGCAGGCCGTCGCCGACGCCGTGGCGCTCGTGCGCAGCCTTGCATAATTCATCCGGAGACGACGAATGACCATTGACGAGATCAAAGCTCACGGCGCGGACCTGACGGAGCGCCTGTCGAAGCTGTCGAACTATCTGCATGTGGACGAGACGCTGGCGCAGATCGCCGAGATCGAAAAGATCATGGCGCAGAACGATTTCTGGGACGACAAGGAGAAGGCGCAGGCCACCGTCCAGAAACTCTCTTCCTGCAAGAACATCGTGGAGCCCTACAACAAGCTCAAACGCGAAGCCGACGACTTCCTCGCGATCGCCGAACTGGCCGAGGAGGACCCGTCGTTCCTGGAGGAATCCGACGATGCCTGGGCCAAGCTCGAAGCCACGCTTTCCAAGCTCGAAATCGTGAGCTTCCTTTCCGGCAAGTTCGACCGCTGCAACAGTTTCGTCTATATCCACGCGGGCGCCGGCGGCACCGAGTCCTGCGACTGGGCCAGCATCCTGCTCCGTATGTACCGCCGCTGGTTCGAGCGCCGCGGTTTCCAGGACGAGATCATCGACATGCAGCCCGGCGAAGAAGCCGGCATCAAGAGCGCCGTCCTGAAGGTGACCGGCGAATTCGTCTACGGCTACATGCGCGCCGAACGCGGCGTGCACCGCCTCGTGCGCATTTCCCCGTTCGACGCCAACGCGCGCCGGCACACCTCGTTCGCTTCCGTCGACGCCTTCCCGGAGATCGAGGACGAGATCGACATCGAAATCGATGAAAAGGACCTCCGCGTCGATACTTACCGCGCGTCCGGCGCGGGCGGCCAGTACGTGAACCGGACGGACAGCGCCGTCCGCATCACCCACCTGCCGACCGGCGTGGTCGTCTCCTGCCAGGTGGAACGCTCCCAGCACAAGAACCGCGCGATGGCGATGCAGATGCTGAAGGCGCGTCTGTACGAACTCGAAGAGGAAAAACGCCGTCAGCAGGCGGCGCAGATTTCCGGCGAGAAGACGGACAATTCCTGGGGCAACCAGATCCGTTCCTATGTGCTCCAGCCGTACCAGATGGTGAAGGACCTCCGCACGGGCGTGGAGACGAGCAACACCGCCGCCGTGCTCGACGGCGACCTGGATATGTTCGTCGAAGCCTGGCTCCGCGAACGCCATTAATCCCGCTTTTTCGGTTTTCTTTTCGATCCCTTCGGATTTACGTCCGGAGGGTTTTTTCTTTGTGCCGGGGACCACTTTTTTTTCCGCATGGTCCGGTAGGAATTGTCTTTTATTTTTGTTTTTGATTGAAAATGATTGAAAAAGGGGTATATTATATAGATATTTTTTTATCTAACGCATAAACTGTTTTGGGTGCCATCGATGAAATACTACCTCGGGATTGATATCGGGTCCACGACATTCAAAGCCGTCGTCATCACGGACAAGGGGCGCGTGGTCCATACGACCTACCAGCGCACGAAGCCGGTGGATTCCGGTCAGCTCTCCTGCACGGGCCGCTGCACTTCCTGCGGCCGCTGCAACATGGGCGCGCTGAAAAAGACCCTCGCCACGTTCTTCTCCGAGGCCGGCCTGAATGCCGGAAACATCCTGTGCGAAACGACCGCAGATGCCGCGAAGGGCGTGATTGACAGCGGCATCCATGCCGGGGACATCGCCTGCACGGTCGTGACGGGCAGCCAGATCGTCGAGGACACGAAACGCTTCATCCCGTACGATTTCCAGGTCAGCGAAGTCTCCGCGCACGTCGCCGGGGCGAAACGCTACTACCCGAACGTTGACGCGATCATCGACTGCGGCGGACAGGACAGCAAGTGCATGGTCTTCAACCACAAGATGGGCATGTGGGTGTCCATGATGTCCGGCGTGTGCGCTGCGGGCACCGGCAGCTACCTCGACAGTGTGGCCGCCAAGCTCGGCATCCCGGTCGAGGAAATGGCCGACAAGGTGAACTACGACGCGAAGACCGAATTCAGCTCCGTCTGCGCCGTACTCTCCGCCACCTCCATCAACAAGTTCAAGAACCGCATCCCGATGGGCGATCTGCTCGCCGGCGCCTGCCGGGCGCAGGCCCGCACGATCCTGAACGGCGTCGGGCAGATGCTCATGCACCACGATCCCTCGCATCCGATCCTCTTCCAGGGCGGCGTGGCCTCGAACCACGCCGTGGCGTATTTCATGAAGGAGATCACCGGCTGCGAGATCATCATCCCGGAATTCCACAACGTCATGGGCGCGCTCGGCGCCGCCGTCCTCGCGCTCGAATACAGCAAGCTCCGCGGCAAGCTCGACCCGGACCCCGTCCAGTATGAGCCCACCCGCCAGAAATCCGTCGCCATGCGCGTGGCAAGCAACAAACGCTCGTTCCTCTTCGGCGACAAGGACAAGCCGACCATCTGGCGCAACCTCTTCTTCCCGACCGAGATCCTGAACGCCTTCGACGCGCGCATCCTGACGCTGGAAACGTATGCGGCGCTCTTCGGCCGCAGCACGAAACGCGTGAAGGCGGCGCTCGATACCGCCGCCCGCAAGGGGTTCGACCAGCAGACCTGCTCCTTCCTGCGCATGTTGGAGGGCCTGCCGCTGAAGGCTCCCGATTTCGCCGTCTCCACCAGCCAGCCGTGCCAGCAGGGCGAACGCATCTTCGCCGACCTCGCGCGTACATACGGCTTCGAGGACCGCTTCTTCTCGCTGCACACCCCGATCAACCTGGCGAACACCAACGCGGTCGGCCAGATCGCCGACGGCCTGCGCCAGTCCGTGGAGCAGATGGAGGAGGCGCTCGGCCGCAAGCTTGACCCGGCGCGCCTGGAAGAAGCCTGCATGCTGTCCAACCTCGCGGCGGACTATTCCCGCAAATGCAACGAACTGCGCTGGACCTCGCCGCCGCTGATCCGCGGTTCGGAGGCGGTCTACAACGCCGTCATCTTCAGCCAGCTGTGGGGCACGCAGGAGCTCGTCGACATCCAGAAGACCTACTACGAGGAACTGCTCCGGAAGAAGGAATGGGCGGAACAACGTTATTCCATCGACGACACCCACCGCCTGCTCTGGCTCCATCTGCCGCCCTTCTACGATTCCAAGCATCTCGACTATATCGAGACCGTCTGCAACGCCCCGATCGTGTTCGAGGAGACCAACTACGTCGGCTGGGCCCCGCTCGACCCGAAGCATCCCTACGAATCGCTCGCGCGGAAACTCCTCACCACCGGATTCCTGGACCCGAAGCTCCGTGTGAAATACGTGAAGGACCTGTCCGCCAGGGCCAAGTTCACCGGCTGCATCCTTTACACGCACGGGTTCGGGCGGTGCAGCCTCGCCGACCGCCCGTTCACGAAGCTCCTGCGCGAAGAGCTCGAGGAAATCGGAATGCCGATGCTGGCGCTGGAGGGCGACTGCATGGACGCCTCCATCGACCCGTGCTCCACCACGACCAAGATCGCGTCGTTCGTCGAATCGCTGAACCTGAAGAAATACGGCAACCTTTTCGGCCGTATGAAGCACGCCTGAGCCGCCGGCCCGTTTCCTCCGGGGACGGCCCGTTTCCTCCGCCCGGATTCGGCGCGGATGACGCGTGTCCGGCGCGCCGCACGCTTTTTTCGAAAAAAAACGTCGTTCGGTTTGTTTTTTCCGCTTCCTGTAGTATATTGTATTGTCGAAATTTAAAAAATTGAACGGATTTTCTGCAGATGACGACTCTTTCCAAAGACGATTTATACCCGCTTCTGTTCGAGCCGATGTACCGCCGGACACCCTGGGGCGGCGTCAAACTCGCCCGCGTCCTGAACCGTGAACTTCCCGCGGAGGAAGGCCCTTACGGCGAAGCATGGGACATCTGCGACCGCGAGGGCGTCGAGAGTACGGTCTCGAACGGCCCCCTGGCGGGAAAGACGTTGCACGAGATTTGCACGATGGCCGGCCCGTCCTACCTGATCGGCGACATGACGACCGCCACGCGGTTCCCGCTGATGGTGAAGATCCTGGACACCGGCGAACGTCTCCCGCTCCAGGTGAATCCCGACATGAACGCCGCCCGGCAGATCGGAAACGGCGCCGAGCCGAAGACGAAAATGTGGTATATCCTGGACGCCGAACCGGGCTCGAAGGTCATGGTCGCGCTCCGTCCGACCGCCACGCGGCACCGTTTCCTCGAACTGCTGCCCACGCCCGATGTGGAAAGCGTGCTCCAGTCCTTCGATGCCGTGAGCGGGGACGCGTATTTCGTCAATGCCGGGCGCATCCACTGCATCGACGCCGGAAACCTGGTCCTCGAAATCCAGCAGAACAGCAATACCGACTATCTGCTGAACGACTGGGGCATTCCCGATCCCGACCAGGGGCTCCACGTCGAGGAGGGGCTCCGCTGCGCCGATTTCGTGGACCGCACCCCGGCCCGCATCGCCGGCGTCAGCGACAAGGCCGCGCGCAACCGCAAATACGCGATCATCAACCGCTGCCCCCAGTTCCGCTGCGATGAGCTCCGTCTCGCCGGAGACTGGCCCGACACGACCCGCTCCACGCGCAGTTTCCATCTGCTGACCGCGATCAGCGGTCCGGTGGACGTGGAGGCCCGCGGCGCGGTGACGACCGTCCCGCGGGGCAAGACCGCGCTGCTTCCCGCCGCGCTCGGTTCCTACATCATCCGCGTGAAGCCGTCTGCTCCGGTCACGCTGATCCGCACAACGCTTTAATTCATATCGCCACTTCAACTTTCCCTCATTTTTCATGAAAATCCAATGCCTTTCCCGTCTGGCGGATTCCTTCCGCGCCTCGCGTTCCCTTGATTCCTCCTTCGATATCCCGTGGGAGCCGTGTCCCGCCGGCATGAACGGCGACCTGACCGTGAACTGCTTCCGCCTGGCCAAGGCCCTGAAAAGCGCGCCGGACGCGCTGGCCGCCGAGACCGCCGAACTCCTGACGAACGACCCGGACGTGGTGTCGGCCGAGAAGATCAAGTCGTTCGTGAACATCACGCTCAAGCCAGCCGCGCTGTTCCGCGATTCCGTCTCGGACGTGAAGTCGCTCCTCGCCAACGTGCCGTTCCCGGAGGACTCCCGCCGCAAGATCCTCATCGAGTTCTCCGCCCCGAACACGAACAAGCCGCAGCACCTCGGCCATGTCCGCAACAACTGCATCGGCATGACGCTCGCCAGCGTGATGGCGCGCGCCGGACACGACGTGGTCCCGGTCAACCTCATCAACGACCGCGGCATACACATCTGCAAATCCATGCTCGCGTACAAGCTGGCCGGGAACGGCGTTACGCCGGAACAGGCCGGGATCAAGGGCGACCACTTTGTCGGCAATTTCTACGTCAGGTTCAACCAGATGCTCTCCAGGGAGGTCAAAGCGCTGAAGGAAGCGCATCCCGAACTTGCCGACAAGTCGTCCGACGACCTCTTCCTCGAAACCGAGCTCGGCAGGCAGGCGCAGGAGATGCTCCGCAAGTGGGAGGCCGGCGACCCCGAGGTCCGCGCCCTGTGGACCACCATGAACAAGTGGGTGATCGACGGCTTCAACGAGACATACCGCCGCATGGGCATCCATTTCGACAAGACCTACCTCGAAAGCCAGACCTATCTGCTCGGCAAGGACGTTATCGCCGACGCCCTCGCGAAGGGCATCTTCGGCAAACGCGCGGACGGCGCAGTCACGGTCGACCTGGGCAAGCTCGGCGAAAAGGTGCTCCTCCGCAAAGACGGCACCAGCGTCTACATCACGCAGGACATCGGCACCACGATCCTCAAGCACGACGAACACCACCCGGACACCATGATCTGGGTTGTCGGCGACGAGCAGAACCTGCATTTCCGCATGCTCTTCACCATCCTCGGCCGCCTCGGCTACCCCTGGGCCGACAGCCTGTTCCACCTCTCCTACGGCATGGTCAACCTGCCGTCCGGCCGCATGAAGAGCCGCGAGGGCACCGTGGTCGACGCCGACGACCTCTTCGACGAGATGCACTCCCTGGCGAAGGCGGCCGCGACGGAGCGCCTGAAGGAAGGCGAGGAGCCGCCCGCCGACCTGGAGGAGCGCAGCGAGATCATCGGCATGGGCGCGCTGAAGTTCATGCTGCTGAAGTTCAACCCGAAGACCACGATCATGTTCGATCCGAAGGCGTCGCTGAAATTCGAGGGCGACACCGGCCCGTACGTGCAGTACGTCTGCGCCCGCATCAATTCCATCGTCCGCAAATGCCGCGACGCCGGCATCGAGTTCGATCCCGCTTCCGTCGACTGGTCGCTCGCGGATTCGCCGGAGGAAAAGGCGCTCGCCGTGGCCGCCCTGCGGTACGCCGACGCCATCCGCTCCTCCGCCGACAAGATGGACTGCTCCATCCTCGTGAACTATCTGCTCGACCTCGCGAAGCTCTTCAACCGCTTCTATCGCGAAAAGCAGGTGCTGAACGCCGGCGAACCCGCGGTCCGCACGATGCGTCTGGCGCTCTGCTTCGCCGTGCGCGACATCCTCGCGGACGGCCTCGCAGCCCTGACGATCGGCATCCCCGACGCCATGTGACCGGGCGTCCCCTGCCGTTCCGCGGCCGCGTCCGTGCCGCGGAAACAAAGAAATTTGCTTTAAATATAAGAAACGCGCTTGATAAGCGGGGCGCGGCGGGGTATATTATGGGAGCATCTTTTTCAGGAACCCGAAAGGATTTGTCATGATTCACCCAACCGCGATCGTATCTCCCGACGCCCAGATCGGCAAAAACGTCGAGATCGGGCCCTACGCCGTCATCGAAGACAACGTGAAGATCGGCGACAACTGCTATATCGACGCCCACGTCAAGATCTGCCGCTATACCACCATCGGTTCGGACTGCTGCATCTACATGAACGCCCTGGTCGGCGCCGAGCCGCAGGACCACCGCTTCTACCGCGGGCTCGTCTCCTACTGCGAAATCGGGCACCACACGGTCATCCGGGAGTTCGTCACGATCCACCGGCCGCCGTTCGAGCAGCTGAAAACCGTCGTCGGCAACCATGTGCTGCTGATGGCGTTCGTGCATGTGGCGCACGACGTGGTGATCGGCGACCATGCGACCATCGCGAACCACACGCAGCTTTCCGGCCATGTGCAGGTCGGCGACGGCGCCGTCATGAGCGGATTCGTCCTCGTCCACCAGTTCTGCCGCATCGGCGCGCTGGCGATGGTCGCGCCGACGTCCCTGATCGGACAGGACATCCCCCCGTTCTGCATGCTCCGCGAAACGAACTTCATCTGCGGCCCGAACACGATCGGCCTGCGCCGCGCGAACATCACCCCGGACGCCCGCCTGGCGATCCGCCGCGCGATCAAGACGTTCTTCTTCGAGGGCCTGAACAGCCCGCACGCGCTGGAGCAGATCGAGAAGACGATCCCGAACTGCCCGGAAGTCGAGCTGTTCGTGAATTTCATCAAGCAGTCGAACCGCGGCATCATGCCCGGCAACCCGAAATACACCGGCGTGAACGACGACGTGCGCGACGCCCTCGAGTCCGGCGCCACCGCGCCCCGAGGCTGATTCCGCCGGGGCCGTCCAGACGATTGCCCCAAAGTTGCAACCATGCGCCCGGAAACCGGAGAAAGCGACCGGAATATGAAGAAAACGACACGGATCCTGTTCGCCCTGGCGGCGCTGCTGGTCCTCGGGGCCTGTTCCGCCGAACCGGCCGCGCAGCAGGATTTCGACGAGACCAGGTATTTCCAGAAGATCACCGCGAAAATGTCGCTCGAGCACGGTCTCCTGCGTCTCGACTACACGCTCGGCGTGCCGAACCAGGTGATGACCTTCCTGCTCAGAAACCAGGACGTTTCGGTCGTCTCCGTGAACGAATGGTACATGGATGAGACCGACAACATCCGCCTGTACTACGCGTTCTGCGAGCCGGGCAAGTCCGGCGAGATCAGGGAGGAGGACTGGAAGCTCGCGTGGCCCGACGTGAAGCCCGGCGAAACCGAACGGCGGAAATCCCGTCCGCGCCGTTCCGCGCTCCTGCTCCAGCCGGGCAACAGCACCCTGATCGACGTGCCGCTGACGTTCCTGGAACACATCGAACCGCCCAGGCGCAAGGCCCGCTACACCATCGCGCTCTGCGCCCAGATCGCGCTGAACACGCTTCAGACGAAATCCGAAGTGTTCGAGATCAGCGTCTTCCCGAAGACGAAAGACGTCGAGATCGAATGACAACGCCGCCCCGCGGCAAACGAAGGACGCGAGAATGCCTGAACTGACGCAATACCCCGAAGCCGGAAAACATCTCCAGCGGTTCTGCGGGGACACCATCGAATTCGTGCTCACCGGTTCCGAACCGCTGAACGGCCGGGCGTTTCTCTGCACCAATGTCGGAAACGCCGCCATCCACCGCGACGAGATCATCCTCCATGCCGAGCACAGGCTGAACCCGATCGGACAGGATTGGAACAACATCCCGATGCAGCGGACCGACGAGTTTTCGTTCCGCGTCCGCCTGGCGCTCCCGGAAGTCGGCCATTTCGAGTGCAAATGCGGCATCATGGGCGACGACGGCAACACGACCTGGGTCAAGGGCGACAACCTGCACCTGAACGTGATCTCCGCCGCCTACTGCGCCTCGAACACCGTCTACTGCGCGTTCGTCCGCCAGTTCGGCGCGAACAAAGCCCGCGCGGCCTCCGTGCTTCCCCCCGGCGTGACGAGCGAAAGCATCGAAACGCTCGACGGCGCCGGATACTCCGTGATTCCCGCCGGCGGGACGTTCCGCGCCCTCATCCGCGAGCTCGACCACATCGTCGACCGCCTCAAATGCCGCATCATCCATCTGCTCCCCGTCAACCCCGTTCCCACGACCTATGCGCGCATGGGGCGTTTCGGCAGCCCGTACGCCTCGCAGGACTTCACCGCGGTCGATCCCGCTCTGGCGGAGTTCGACACCGCTGCGTCGCCTCTGGAACAGTTCTTCGAGCTGGTCGACGCGGTCCATCGCAGGAACGCCTGCATCTTCCTCGACATCGCCATCAACCACACCGGCTGGGCCTCGAAGCTTCAGGAGGAGCATCCCGACTGGTTCGTCCGCAAGGACGACGGCACGTTCGTCTCGCCCGGCGCCTGGGGCGTCACCTGGGGCGACCTGATCGAGCTCGACCACAAGAACCCGCCCCTGTGGAGCTATCTGGCGGACGTCTTCCTGACCTGGTGCCGCCGCGGCGTCGACGGCTTCCGCTGCGACGCCGGCTACATGATCCCCGAGGCCGCCTGGGAATACATCATCGCCACGGTGCGCCGCGAATTCCCGGACACGGTCTTCCTGCTGGAAGGGCTCGGCGGCGCGCCCGAAGTCACGCAGGCGCTGCTCGACCGCGCGAACATGGACTGGGCATATTCCGAGCTGTTCCAGAACTATTCCCGCCAGCAGATCGAAGGCTACCTGAACTACGCATGGAACGAATCCTCCTCGAACGGCCTCATGATCCACTATGCCGAGACGCACGACAACAACCGCCTGGCCGCCTCCGGCGAACGCTATGCGATGCTCCGCACCGCGCTGAGCGCGCTGGCGTCCTCCTGCGGCGCGTTCGGATTCACCAACGGCGTGGAGTGGTTCGCGAAGGAAAAGGTCGATGTGCACCAGGACAGCGCACTGAACTGGGGCGCATCCCCGAACCAGATCGATTTCATCGCCCGCCTCAACACGATCCTCGCCCTGCATCCGGCGTTTTTCAACGGCGCTTTCGTCCGCTGCATCGACTCCGGTTCGCCGGACGTCGTGGTGATCATCCGCACCAACCGCGATGCGGGGCACTTCGTCCTCATCGCCATGAACCTGAACTGCGAACGCACCGTGACCGCCGAGTGGGATTCCAGTTATGCCACGTTCACACGGGAAAGGATGTATGACCTCGTCTCCGGCCGCCGTCTGGACATCCTGTCCGTGCGCGGCCACAAATGGAGCCTGCCGCTTTCCCCCGGCCGGGTCGTATGCCTGAGCCCGGAACAGGACTGGCTGCCGAGAATCGACGAAGCGGTCGACGGCGGCCGTCTGAAATACGACCATCTGGAGGATCAGCAGGCGGCGGCGCTCGTGCTCCGCGCGCTGACCGCGAAAAATGGCACGCCGGTCCTCTCCGGCGTCGATGTCCCCGCGCTCACGCGCCGTCTCCGCGAATCTCCCGAAGGTTTCCTGCAGGAGCTCTTCGAGGGGCAGTCGGACATCCCGTACATCGTCTGGAAATGGCCGACCGACCTTCACCGCGAGGTCATCGTCGCGCCGGGCCGCTCGATCCTGGTGTCCTCGCCCGTGCGGTTCCGGTTCCACATCGTCCGCGACGACGGACGCGTGATCGTCTCGGCGCGCTCGATCTCCTGCGCGGACGGGCGGTTCGTCTCCATCGTGCCCCCGCTGCCTGTGCCGGACAAGCCGACTGAACTGAAAGTTGCCGTTTTCGTATCCGAGGGCGACGAGCTCCGCCGCGACAACGCGGTGCTGATGCTTCTGTCGGCCGACGTCGACAAGGCGGTCGTCTCCCTCTCCCGCGACGAATTCTTCCTGAAGGGGCGGACGTTCCTCCAGACCAACGGACGCGGCGCCGCGGTGCATGTCTGCATGGAAAGCGGGCGCCTCCTCAGCCGCTATGACGCAATCCTGCTGGCGAACCTGCACCCGGAGATTCCCGTCGACCGCCACATCATGTGGAGACGGATCCGCCTCTGGATGATCTGCCGCGCCAGACGCCAGGCGATCACCACCGAAATGATCGACAGTTTCCATATCGCGTCCGACGGCGGCGCAGTGTGGTATTTCAAGGTCCCCGTGGGGAATGCCCGCGTAGTCGGGCTTGTGCTCAAGCTTTCCATAGTCCCGGACCGCAACGCCGTCCGGGCATCGTTCCACCGGTATGCTTTCACGGGCGCCGGGGAAACGATTTCCGACGCGGAGCCCGTACAGCTGCTTATCAGTCCCGACCTGGAAGACCGCAATTTCCACTGCCTGACCAAGGCGTCCGAGGGACCGCAGAACACGTTCCCCGCCGCCGTGACCGAATCTTCGCTCGGCTTCGTGTTCAGGCCCGCCCCCGACCGCATCTTCCGCATGATCGCCTCCGGCGGAACGTTCCGGCGTTCCGACGAGTGGTCGTATATGAACTACCAGGAAAACGAGGCGGAACGCGGCCTTGACCCGAACTGCGACCTGTACAGCCCGGGATATTTCAAGTGCGGCCTGACCGGCAACGACACCCTGCACCTGATCGGCCAGATCATGACGGGTGAGGACGAACCGAAAATCTCGCCCGTTCCGGAAGAAAAGCCGTGCTACGACCCGATGAACGACGACCTGCAGACAGTCATGCTGAACAGCCTGAAGGCGTTTATCGTCAGACGCGGCAGCCTGAAGACCGTGATCGCCGGTTATCCGTGGTTCCTCGACTGGGGCCGCGACACGCTCATCTTCGTCCGCGGCCTGATGACGGAACCGGTGTTCCATGAGGACGTCAGGCAGATCCTGGTTCAGTTCGCCTCGCTCGTGAAGGACGGGACCATCTGCAACATGATCTCCGGGACCGACACCGGCAACCGCGACACCTCCGACGCGCCTCTTTGGCTTTTCATCGGCGTGCGCGATCTGTGCGCCGCCCTCGGGAACCGCGACTTCCTGAAGACCCCGGTCAAGGATCGCGGCGCCCTGCTGGACGTACTCGTGGAGCTGGCCGAAGGGCTGGTCAGGGGGGCGCCGAACGGAATCGCCTGCGATCCGGAAAGCGGCCTCATCTTCAGCCCGGCGCATTTCACGTGGATGGATACGAACTTCCCGGCCGGGACGCCCCGCGAGGGCTATCCGGTCGAAATCCAGGCGCTTTGGTACGCTTCCCTGCGGTTCCTGGCGGATTCGCTCCCCGCGAAGAAGGCCGCCCGCTGGGCAAAACTCGCCGGCCAGGTCCGGGAATCGTTCCTGAAATACTTCCCGCTGCCGGAAGAGGGGTACCTCTCCGACTGCCTCCACTGCGCGCCCGGGACGCCGGCCTCGAAGGCCGAACCGGACGACCATCTCCGCCCGAACCAGCTGCTGGCGATCACGCTGGGGCTGGTCGAGGATCAGAGACTGCGGCGCGGAATCCTCCTCAATACCTCCGAACTCCTCGTCCCCGGCGGCATCCGCAGCCTGGCGGACCGCCCCGTCAAATATCCGCTCCCGGTCTACGGCAAAGACGGTGTGCTTCTGAACGACCCGCTGCACCCGTACCAGGGGCATTACTGCGGCGACGAGGATACCCGCCGCAAAGTGGCGTACCACAACGGCACCGCCTGGACCTGGCAGATGCCGCTTTTCCCGGAAGCGTACTACATCACGCACGGTGCGTTCGGACGTGCCACCGCGGCCAGCCTGCTGGCCTCCATGTCGGTCCAGCTTGACAACGGCTGCATCATGCACATGCCGGAGATCCTCGACGGCGACTGGCCGCACAAGCCGCGCGGCTGCGACGCCCAGGCATGGGGCCTCTCCGAATATTACCGCGTCTGGAAACTCCTTCACCCCGCTTCAAAATCCATCGGAAAATGATCCCATGAACGACCTGACCCGCATCCGTAATTTCTCCATCATCGCACATATCGACCACGGGAAGTCGACGCTCGCCGACAGAATGCTTGAGATCACCCACACGGTCGAAAAGCGCGACCTCGTCCACGCCCAGCTCCTGGATGCCATGGACCTGGAGCAGGAGCGCGGGATCACCATCAAGTCCCACCCCGTGCGCATGCTCTTCACCGCCTCCGACGGCCTCGAATACGAGCTGAACCTCATCGATACCCCCGGCCACGTGGACTTCTCCTACGAAGTCAGCCGTTCGCTCGCCGCCTGCGAGGGCGCGATCCTGGTGCTCGACGCCACGCAGGGCGTCCAGGCGCAGACCGTGGCGAACGTGAACCTGGCCATGCGCCACAACCTCTTCATCATCCCGATCATCAACAAGATCGACCTCGCCGCCGCCGACCTGCCGCTGTGCTACAACCAGCTTGAGGAGATCCTGGCGATCCCGCGCGAGGAAGTGCTGCTGGTGTCCGCGAAGGAAGGAACCGGCGTGCCGGAACTGCTCGAGGCCATCGTGCAGCGCGTGCCGCCGCCGAAAGCGCCCGCGGAGACCGGGACCGCCGCGCTGATCTTCGACTCCATCTACGACGCCTACCGCGGCGTGGTGACGTATGTCCGCATGTTCAACGGCAGCCTGTCGCGCGGAAGCCGCCTGAAGATGTTCAGTACCGGCCTCGAAAGCGAGATCAAGGAAGTCGGCGTCTTCACGCCCGAGATGAAGCCCATGCCCGCGCTCGAGGCAGGCGACGTCGGGTACATCATCCCGAACCTCAAGTCGCCCGCCGATGCGAAGATGGGCGACACGGTTACCGACGCCGCCGTGCCGTGCGCCGAGCCGCTGCCCGGATTCCAGGACGTGAAGCCGATGGTCTTCAGCGGCATCTACCCCATCGACACCGCCGACTACGAGCAGCTCAAGTTCAGCATGGCGAAGCTCCAGCTCAACGACCCGGCGTTCCACTACCAGTCCGAGACCTCCGCTGCCCTCGGGTTCGGATTCCGCTGCGGGTTCCTCGGCCTCCTCCACATGGAGATCGTGCAGGAACGCCTCCGCCGCGAATACAACATGGACATCATTGCAACCTATCCGAGCGTGATCTACCATGTATACCTCCGCAACGGCGACATGCTGAAGATCGACAACCCGGTTCACCTGCCCGACCCGTCCGAGATCGACCACATCGAGGAGCCGCTCATCAACGCCCACATCATGTCCCCCACCGAGTACATCGGCGACATCATGAACCTGGTGATGAACAAGCGCGGCATCTGCACGAACACGGAGAGCATCGACGCAAACCACGTGATGATCACCGCCTGCATCCCCATGCACGAGATCCTGATCGATTTCCACGACCGCCTCAAATCCATCACGCGCGGCTACGGCAGCCTCGACTACGAACCGGCGGGCTGGCAGACCGAAAAGCTCGTGAAGCTCGACATCCTCGTGAACGGCGAGCCGGTCGACGCCTTCGCCAGCATCGTCCACTCCGATCACGCCTACGCCCGCGGCCGCGAGATCGCCGAACGCCTCGCAGACGTCATCCCGCCCCAGATGTTCCAGATCGCCATCCAGGCCGCGGTCGGCGGCAAGGTCATCGCCCGCGAGACCGTCCGCCAGCTGCGGAAAAACGTGCTTGCGAAGTGCTACGGCGGCGACATCACCCGCAAGCGCAAACTGCTGGAAAAGCAGAAGGAAGGCAAGAAGCGCATGAAGCAGATTGGCCGCGTGAACATCCCGCAGGAGGCGTTCATCGCCGTCCTGAAGAACAACGAGCAGTGAGGCCGCCCGTGAATTTCCTCCAGACACTCTGGCTGAAACGTTCCAACCGCAAACTCCACCGCGAGATCGTCTCGTCCGTGCGCCATACGCTGGCGGAGGACGACGACATCCTCTCGGACGAGGAGAAGGCGCAGCTCGCGGAGTTCGAGAAGGCCGCCGACGAAGCGAAGTCGAATCCCGATCCAGCCGCATGCGCCGAAGCGCTGAAGACCGTTTCCGGGGCGTTCGCCGACTATTCCGGACGGTCGACGTTCCGGGCGTGGATGTGCTCCGTGCTGGACGTGCTCGCCGTGGCCTTCGGCGTGGCGTTCGGGCTGCGCGCGCTGTTCGTCCAGCCGTTCCAGATCCCCACCAGCAGCATGCAGCCGACCCTGTTCGGCATCCATTACGTCGACCGCGAGGCGTCCGATCCGCATCGAAGCAAACTTGTGAAGTTTTTCACCCCGCTCGGCGCGTCCACCGCGAAGATCATTTCCCCCCGTGATTACGCGACGGTGGAATCCGACCCGGTCCCCGTCGTCCGGCCGTGGCTCTCGCTCCTCCCGACGCTGCTGCATCCCGGCGATTTCTACCGCACCGGCTCCGTCCTGCGGTTCGGCGGCGAAAACTTCCTGGTTCCCGGCGAGGAGCCGCGCGACAACATCTTCCGCTACTTGCCGAACGATCCGCGGGCGCGGATGTACCGGCAGGGCGAAACGGTGTTCGACGGCTGGCTGTCGTCCGGAGACCATCTTTTCGTCGACCGCGTCTCCATTCATTTCAAGCCGCTCAAGCGCGGCGAGGTGTTCGTGTTCAACACCGAGGGCCTGAATTCGTCGCACGGGACGCCGCTGACCGGCTACTACTACATCAAGCGCCTCGCCGGACTGCCCGGCGACACGCTCCGCATCCAGGACGGCCACCTGTACATCCGCCCGAAAAATGAAAACACGTTCCGCCCGGCGGAATGGTTCAATCCGGCGTTCTGCAAGGTGTATTCCGGGCTGGGCGGCTACCAGGGGCACCAGGGCATGGGGCGTCTGGAGGAGAACGTGGAGTTCACCGTGCCCGACGACTGCTGTTTCGCGCTCGGCGACAACACCGCGAACAGCCTGGACAGCCGCGACTGGGGGCCGCTCCCCGTCAAAAATATCATCGGCCGCGCCTGCTTCGTTTTCTGGCCGATCTCGCGCCGCATCGGCCCCGTCGACCGTCAGGAGCCGATCCTCGTTCCGACCGAGTATCCGCCGCATTCCACCCAGCCCACGGCGATGAACCTGCAATAAACGAATCCGAGTGTTTTTTCGAAAAAAACATTATTCTCTCTTGAAATACATCATTTTTGATGTATATTGATTTCGAAAGGTTGACCTTGGAGATTGATAATGAGTTTCAATGAACTGATTCGAGTTCTTGAAAAAAACGGCTGGACGATGAAACGGACAGGCAAGAGTTCCTTGCGTCTTTTTACCAAGAACGGAAAAACGCTTGTTATTCATTATCACGGCGGTTCGGAAGTGCCGAAAGGAACTGCCGCGGCCATTTTGAAACAAGCCGGGATCAAATAGAAACGGAAGCCTTCAGGCAAACAGGAAAGGATTACATTTATGAAATCGAAAATCACGTACTTGATTGCAATCTATCCTGAAGAGGATGATTATTTCATGGCCAGGTTCCCGGATTTCCCGGACATGGCTCCCGATTACGGCAAAGGATTCGAAGACTGTATTGAGCAGAGCACCCGTTTCCTGGACGACACGGTTTCCCTTATGGTCAAACATCGGAAAAAACTCCCGAAGCCTTCCTCCATCATGGAAGTCCAGGCCAAGCTCGATCCGGCGGACGGCACCCCCGTTTGCATCGTTCCTGTTACGGTTTATCCTCCGGCGAAAACCATGCGTATCAACATTACCGGGAAAAGCGATGTCTTCGCCCGGATCGACGATTATGCGAAACGACATCATTTGACGCGGTCCGAGCTTATGATCCGCTCCACGCTCGCCCAGATTCGCGAAAAAGCCTGAATTCGGTTCGTATTCCTTCGAGAAAAAACTCTACGGCTTGTGTGTTGATTTCCCCGCGCCGTAGCTTGTTTTTCACGGTTCCGGGGTGTATATTATTAGCAGAACAATTCAACCCCGGAGGTGCCGACTATGCTGCCGTTCATTGACCTGAAGTACCAATACAGCCTGATCCGCGATGAAATCCATGCTGGAATCGACCGCGTGCTGGAGAGCGGACACTACATCCTCGGCGCCGAGATCGGCGAGCTGGAAAAACAGCTCGCGGAATACGCCGGCGTGAAGCACGCCCTGGCATGTTCCAGCGGCACGGACGCCCTGCTGATGGCGCTGATGGCGCTCGGCATCGGACCCGGCGACGCGGTCTTCACCACGCCGTTCACGTTCTTCGCCACGGTCGAGACGATCGCGCTCGTCGGCGCGACCCCGGTCTTCGCGGACATCGACGAAGGCACGTACAATATCGACCCCGCGAAGCTCGAGGAAGCCATCCTGAAGGTCGAGCGCGAAGGCAAGCTCAAGCCGAAAGCAATCATCCCCGTCGACCTCTTCGGCCTCACCGCCGACTACAAGGCGATCAAGCCCCTCGCCGACGCGCACGGACTCGCCATCATCGAGGACGCCTGCCAGGCGTTCGGCGCGGTCGACCCGAGCGGTAAACGTGCCCCCTCGCTCGGCACCATCGGCTGCACGAGCTTCTTCCCCGCCAAGCCGCTCGGCTGCTACGGCGACGGCGGCGCGGTCTTCACGGACGACGACGACCTGTACGACAAATTGTACTCCATCCTCGTGCACGGCCGCAGCGCCGAGGACCGCTACAACAACGTGCGCCTGGGCCTGAACGCCCGCTGCGACACGATCCAGGCGGCGGTCCTGCTCGCCAAGCTCAAACTCTTCCCCGGCGAAGTCGAAATGCGCCAGGTCGTGGCGGACCGCTACCGCGCCGGTCTGAAGGACCTCGTTTCTGTCCAGACCATCCCCGAAGGCTGCGTCTCCGTCTACGCGCAGTTCTGCCCGCGTTCGCCGAAGTTCGCCGAGATCCAGGCCGCCCTGAAGGCCGCCGATGTCCCGACCGCGCGCTACTATCCGATCCCGATGCACCTGCTCGGCGCGACCGAATACCTCGGCTACAGGAAGGGCGACATGCCCGTTGCCGAGGCATGCGCCGCCGACATCTTCGCCCTGCCGATGCACCCGTACCTTAAGGCGGAGGACATCGACCGCATCTGCGGCGTCATCGCCGACACGGTGAAGAAGTAAGCTCCCGTGCTTTCCATTTGACATCATGACGAAGCATAGTGCCATCAAGCTGTTTGAACACAAACGCATCCGGTCCGTCTGGGACGATGAAGCCGGAACGTGGTTTTATTCGGTCGTGGATGTCGTCGGGATTCTGACGGACCAACCGGACACAAGACATGCCTCCGTTTACTGGAGCGTTCTAAAAAAACGCTTATCCAAAGAGAGTTGCGAACTGATTACAACTTGTAAGCAGTTGAAGCTTGCCTCTGAAGACGGCAAATTGCGTCTTACCGACGTCGCCGACACGAAAGGCATCCTGCGTATCATCCAGTCCATCCCCTCTCCCAAGGCCGAACCGTTCAAACGGTGGCTGGCCGAAGTCGGAGAAGAACGCCTGGAGGAAATCGAAGATCCGGAACTGGCCATTTCCCGTGCGCTTTACACCTACAGAAGGAAAGGTTATTCCGAGAGCTGGATCAACCAGCGCCTGAAAACGATTGAAGTCAGGAAAGAACTTACCGACGAGTGGGACCGCAGCGGAGTCCACAGCGGATTTGAATACGCATCTCTCACGGACATCATTTCCAAAGCATGGTCCGGCATGACAACGCGGGAATACAAAAATCTGAAAGGTCTCCGCAAGGAAAACCTGCGCGACAACATGAGCAATTTGGAGCTCATCCTGAACATGCTCGCGGAAGCTTCGGCCACCGAGCTTTCCAAACAGAAAAATCCGCGTGGATTCGAGGAAAGCGCACGGATCGCGAAACGCGGCGGCGACATCGCCGGAGAAGCTAGGAAACAGCTCGAAGCCCAAACCGGAATCCCCGTCTGCACCCCGGACCGCGGCGGCCTGATCGAAGACGGTGGCGACGTCATCGAACAGGAAGACAAAGAATCCTGACCGTCCACGGTTTCCGCTCGCATCAAGATACGGGCAACTCTATCCATTGGTTTCCGGCGGCGTCCTAATTCGGCATTGTAAAGTTGAAAATAGTTTCAAACATGGGAAGAATGTGACTTGACTTTTCCGGAACGTGTGATAAAGTAGAGTTAGAACGAATGCCGCTCGTTGTCGTTGAGGGTGTTCGTGACCGATGTTTTCCGAATCAAGCACCACCAAGGAGCCGACCGATGAAAAAAGTCCGGATCACGGTCAAGAAGATCGTTCGGCACGACGACCTGATCGCGCAGTACGAAAATCCGATCGAGCACGCCTGCGACATGAAGCTCGGACAGGTCTTCGTCTGCAACGGTTGGGCGCGTCCGGACGGGTTCTGTGACAGCGCCTGGGACACCGTCTCTCCGTTCGTCCTCGCGCTCGCGCACGGCGGCGAGAATTTCTACGACGGCTGGATGAAGAATCCGAAGTCCGCCATGATCTCCTGCAACGACGGGTTCCGCCCCGTCAGCTTCCTGCTGGAAACCCTGGACGAAGACGCGGAATACTGACACAGGGAAACTCATGAACAATCGAAACGAGCTCATCATCGTGATCGTGACCGCCGCCTTGCTCGCATTCACGGTGTTTGCCGCGCTCAACACGGGGACTGGTTGCGACAGTGGTGGCAATGGGCTGTCGGAAAAAGCCAGACAGGCGGACTGCGTCAGTCATCTTGCCCAGATCGGCAAAGCTTTTTTTCAGTATTCCCTGTGCTATGACGACTGGTATCCGACCACGTCCAAAATCAGCGCGCCGAAATGGCTGGATGCCGAAAGCGGCAGAAGTCTCGAACTCCTCCGCGAAGCGGACCTGCTGTGCTTCCCGGAGTACTATCTCTGCCCCGGCAACAAACGCATCAAAGCCGCGAAAATGGGACAAAGCCTTTCGGGCCACGTTTCCTACAACTGGTGCGACGGTCTCAAGGACAGCAGCTCCGCGTTGTCCCCCGTCGCCTGCGACGGCGTCGATAACCACAGTGTTTATACCGGACGGTTCGTCCGCGGCGAGGGTTCCGTCGGCATCGGCAGTGGAAGCGATTCTAAGGCATGGAGCTACGATCCGATGTTCCGGGATTGCTGCTACGAAAAGACCTACACGGATTACAGTTTCTGATCCGAATCAAACACCACCAAGGAGACCGGAACCATGCTTCGTCCGAACCGGGCAGGCCGGTTTGCCGGATCGCGCTCACGGCTGATTGTTTCGGTCCGCGGCGCATCACGCGTTTTTAACGTAAAAATAACGTTCAAAACGCGTTTTATTCTGTTGAAAAACCGTCTTTTTGTGCTATGTTTACAGTGATTCGGAATCATCGTCTTAACTTTTCACCTTAATCCATACAGGAATCCAGACCATGAAGTTCTCTCTCTCCATGAAAACGGCGCTTTCCTGCGCCGCGGTCTTCATCGCCGCCGGACTCTGCTCCGCCGCCGATCCCTTCTTGACCTCGCCGGACGCCGACAAGACGATCCGCGTGTACCTCGACGAAGGCAACGTGCTCCGCGTGGAGCGCAACGCCGCCGAAGTTTTTCAGGTTCGCCTCGGCCTGAAGTCCGACAAGGCCAACTACGATTTCTCCCAGCTGAAGCTCCAGGGGCAGGTCCCCTCCGGCAACCGTGCCGTGCTCGTTTCCGAGAAGTACACGGCAGTCAACGGCAAGCGCTCCGAGCGCAGCTTCCAGATGAACGAAAAGACGCTCGTCTTCGGCGAAGGCGCCAATCAGATCGGCGTCGTGGTCCGCGCGGGCAGCGATTCCTTTGCGTTCCGCTACAGCGTCGGCGGTTCCGGCGATATCGAATTCCAGGGCGAGACCACATCGTTCGTGTTCCCGCTGACCGACGGTTTCCGGATGCAGCGCCGCGTGACCAGCTACGAAGACCGCTATATCGCCTACACCGCCGATGAACTCAAGCCCCAGCAGGGCGGCCCCGGACAGGGCGGTCCCCGCGGGCAGGGCGGTCCCGGCGGCCGCGGCGGCAACCGCGGCGGCAACAACAACCGCATCCGCAACTGGAACTATCCGCTGCTCTTCAACTCCGCCGACAAGTCCACCTGGGGTCTCCTCTCCGAGACCTGGTTCGACGGCACCTACTGCGGCACCTACCTGCAGTCCGAAGTCACCGACAAGGGCGTGACCTTCACAACACATTATCCCGATCCGGGCGAAGGCGCGAATCAGGGCGCTGTGAATCCGACGACCACGCTCCCGTGGAAATCCCCGTGGCGCTGCGTCGTGATCGGCACGCTCGCCGACGTCGTGGAATCCACGCTCGTCGACGACCTGGCGCCCGAGTGCGCCGTGAACGACGTCTCCTGGATCACCCCCGGCGTGGCTTCCTGGGTCTACTGGGCCTACAACCACGGCAGCAAGGACTACCAGATCGTCAAGGACTACATCCTCCTCGCATCCGAAATGAAGTGGCCGAACGTCCTGATCGACTGGGAATGGGACGTGATGGGCAACGGCGGCAACATCGACGACGCCATCGCCCTCGCCAAGGAAAAGAACGTCGGCGTCTGGCTCTGGTACAACTCCGGCGGAAAGCACAACTACGTCGGCGGCGGCCCGCGCGACCGCTTCAACACCCATGAGCTCCGCGAAAAGGAATTCGCCTGGCTGAAGGAAAAGAACGTCAAGGGCGTCAAGATCGACTTCTTCGAGAGCGACAAGCAGAGCATGATGCAGTACTACGTCGATATCCTGAAGGACGCTGCGCCCCACAAGATCATGGTCAACTTCCACGGCGCCACGCTCCCGCGCGGCTGGTCCCGCACCTACCCCAACCTCATGTCCATGGAAGGCGTCTACGGCGCGGAACAGTACAACAACCATCCCTTCATGACCGACCCCGCCGCCGAGCACAACACCACGCTCCCCTTCACGCGAAACGCCGTCGGTCCGATGGACTACACCCCCACCGCCTTCACCAACTCCCAGAACCCGCACCGGACCAGCCACGCGCATGAGCTCGCGCTCCCCGTCCTCTTCGAATCCGCCTGCCAGCACATGGCCGACCGTCCCTCCGCCTTCCGCGCACTCCCGGAAGCCGTGAAGGACTTCATCGCCGGCCTCCCGACCACCTGGGACGACACCAAATACCTCGGCGGCGAACCGGGCGACTTCGTGATCCTCGGCCGCCGCAAAGGCGACACCTGGTATGTCGGCGGCATCAACGGCAAGACCGAATCCCGCGAAGTCAAGTTCACCGTCCCCGGCAAGGCCGGCGACACCTTCTCCTACCGCAAGATCGCGGACGGAAAGGATGCCACGGAACAGTTCTTCTACGACGGCAAGGTCGATCCCGGCGATCCCCGCGCCTGGGACATCTCCGAAGGTACGGCCAAGGCCGGCGACGTCATCACCGTGAAGATGCTCGGCCGCGGCGGCTTCTCCTTCCGCTTCACCAAAAAGTAATTTGTACGGTCGGCTGAACAGGCCGGCTGAACATACAAAAACGCGTCCGCTTCCCCCGGTTTCCCCCGGGCCGAGGCGGACGCCGCTTTTTTGCCGCGAACTTCGGAAGCATCGACTCTCATTCTCGTTTTCTTACCTGCCGTATTCCGGTTTTTACTGCCATGATAGAGTGTTTTCTACTTGAAAAAAGTCCTTATCCGGTGTATTTTAAATAGCATAAAATCTTTTTTGCCCTTTTTATTTTTCAATATCCGGAGGTTGTTTTATGTTCGGATCTACGTCCATCTGGTGGATCGCTCCCGTCTGCTCCATCGTCGCTCTCCTCTCCGCCATTCTGTGCTACATCCTGATGAAACGCGCCGGCACGGGCAACGAGCGCATGGAAGAGATCGCCGGATATGTGCGCGACGGCGCGATGGCGTACCTCCGCCAGCAGTATTCGCGCGTCGGCATCGTCTTCGCCGTCCTCTTCGTGATCTTCTCTGTCCTGGCGCTCCTGAAACTCCAGAACCCCTTCGTCCCGGTCGCATTCCTGACCGGCGGCTTCTTCTCCGGCCTCTGCGGATTCGTGGGCATGAAGACCGCCACCAGCGCGTCCAGCCGCACGGCGCAGGGCGCGAGCGAAAGCCTGAACCGCGGACTCCAGGTGGCGTTCCGGTCCGGCGCGGTCATGGGGCTCGCCGTGGTCGGGTTCGGCCTTTTCGACATCACCGTATGGTATTTCATCCTGGACCGCCTGGTCTACACGCCCGAACACATGGCGCAGGGGCTTTCGTTCCTCGGTCTTCCGCTCGTCGCGCCCGGATTCGACGCCGCGCACAAGTTCGTCGAGATCACGACCACCATGCTGACGTTCGGCATGGGCGCGTCCACGCAGGCGCTTTTCGCACGCGCCGGCGGCGGCATCTACACGAAGGCGGCTGACGTCGGCGCGGACCTC